>NZ_CP081006.1:4358069-4669360 GCF_022317005.1 Mycobacterium sp. IDR2000157661 | reverse complement strand
GGGGTCACGCAGGTCGCCGTCGCGTCCGAGGCCGCGGCCGCCCGCATCGGCGATGTCACCTACTGCGGACCCGGCGCGGTGACCGCTCTGGTCGAGGCCGCCGCCGAAACGACCGGAGTCGACGTCGTGCTCAACGCGCTGGTGGGCGCGCTGGGTCTGGAGCCGACGCTCGCTGCGCTCGCCACCGGCGCCCGGCTCGCGCTCGCCAACAAGGAGTCCCTCGTCGCCGGTGGGCCGCTGGTGCTCAGGGCCGCCGCGCCGGGCCAGATCGTGCCTGTGGACTCCGAGCATTCGGCGATGGCCCAGTGTCTGCGCGGCGGCGCCGCAGGCGAGGTCGCCAAGATCGTGCTGACGGCTTCGGGCGGCCCCTTCCGCGGCTGGACCGCCGAGAAGCTGCAACTGGCCACCCCGCAGCAGGCGGGCGCGCATCCCACCTGGTCGATGGGCCCGATGAACACGCTGAATTCGGCGTCACTGGTCAACAAGGGCCTGGAACTGATCGAAACGCACCTGTTGTTCGGCGTGCCGTACGACCGCATCGAGGTCGTCGTGCACCCGCAGTCGATCGTGCACTCGATGGTGACGTTCACCGACGGCTCGACGCTGGCGCAGGCCAGCCCGCCCGACATGAAGCTGCCGATAGCGCTGGCGCTCGGCTGGCCCGAGCGCATCGCCGGTGCCGCGCAGGCATGCGACTTCACGACCGCGTCGACCTGGGATTTCGAGCCCCTCGACGACGAGGTGTTCCCGGCCGTCGCCCTGGCCCGCAGCGCGGGTGAGGCGGGCGGCTGCCTTACCGCGATCTACAACGCGGCCAACGAGGAGGCCGCGGCAGCGTTCCTCGACGGACGGATCCGGTTCCCGGTGATCGTGGAGACGATCGCCGAGGTGCTGCGCGCTGCCGACCAGTGGGCGGCCGAACCAGCTACCGTGGAAGACGTACTTGACGCCCAGCAGTGGGCGCGTGACCGCGCGAGGCGCGCGGTCGAGCGGGAGGTAATCACCACCAAATGATGTGGGTCATCGGTGTCGTGCTGTTCGCACTGGCCATCCTGCTGTCGGTGGCCCTGCACGAGTGCGGGCACATGTGGGTGGCGCGCGCCACGGGAATGAAGGTGCGCCGCTATTTCGTCGGCTTCGGCCCGACTCTGTGGTCCACCTGGCGTGCCAACAAGCTCGGTGATCGCACCGAGTACGGGGTCAAGGCGATCCCGCTGGGCGGGTTCTGCGACATCGCAGGCATGACGTCGGTGGAGGAACTCGCTCCCGACGAACGCGACCGCGCGATGTACAAGCAGAAGACCTGGAAGCGGGCCGCGGTCCTGGCCGCAGGCCCTGGCATGAACTTCGCGATCGGCCTGGTGCTGATCTACGCCATCGCGGTGGTGTGGGGACTGCCCAACCTCAACCCGCCGACCACCGCGATCGTCGGCGAGACCTCGTGCGTGAAATCCGAGGTGACAGAGGGCACCCTGGGCGACTGCCTGGCGCCGTCGCCGGCCGCCGCGGCAGGCATCGAAGCCGGGGACACCGTCGTCAGGATCGGTGACACCCCGGTCGCCAACTTCGACGAGCTGGTCGGCGCCGTGCGCGAGCTCGACGGGCCGACGCCGTTCACCGTCGAGCGTGACGGCCGCGAGTTCACCACCGTCGTCGACGTCGTGCCGGCCCAGCGCTTCGTGGCCGAGGGGAGTGATGCCGCCCAGCCGACCCAGGTGGGCACCGTCGGCATCTCCGCGGCGCGGTTCGGGCCGACCCAGTACAACGTGCTCTCGGCGGCCCCGGCCACGTTCGCGTTCACCGGCGACCTGGCCGTGGAACTGGGCAAGGCGCTGGCGAAGATCCCGACCAAGATGGGCGCTCTCGTGCGGTCGATCGGTGGCGAGGAGCGTGACCCGGAGACACCGATCAGCGTGGTCGGCGCCAGCATCATCGGTGGCGACGCCGTCGACGCGGGTCTGTGGGTGGCGTTCTGGTTCTTCCTCGCGCAGCTCAATTTCGTGCTGGGTGCGGTCAACCTCATCCCGCTGCTGCCCTTCGACGGCGGTCACATCGCGATCGCCTTCTTCGAGAAGATCCGAAACATGATCAGGTCGGCGCGCGGCATGGTGGCCGCGGCTCCGGTCAACTACCTCAAGCTGATGCCCGCGACTTACGTGATCCTGTTCGTGGTCGTCGGCTACATGGCGGTGACCGTGACAGCCGACTTCATCAATCCGATCAGACCCTTCCAATAGGAGACACCAATGGCCACCGGCCAACAAATCGGCTTGGGGATGCCGGCACCTCCCGCGCCCGTGCTCGCGCCGCGACGCAAGACCCGGCAGCTGATGGTCGGCGACGTCGGGATCGGCAGCGACCATCCCATCGCGGTGCAGTCGATGTGCACCACCAAGACCCATGACATCAACTCGACGCTGCAGCAGATCGCGGAGCTGACCGCGTCCGGCTGCGACATCGTCCGGGTGGCCTGCCCGCGGCAGGAGGACGCCGACGCGCTGCCCGCCATCGCGAAGAAGTCGCAGATCCCGGTCATCGCCGACATCCACTTCCAGCCCAAGTACATCTTCGCCGCCATCGACGCCGGCTGTGCCGCGGTGCGCGTGAACCCCGGCAACATCAAGGAATTCGACGGCCGGGTCAAGGAGGTCGCGAGAGCCGCTGGGGCCGCTGGCATCCCGATCCGCATCGGGGTCAACGCCGGATCGCTTGACAAGCGGTTCCTGGAGAAGCACGGCAAGGCCACGCCCGAGGCGCTCGTCGAATCGGCGCTGTGGGAGGCGTCGCTGTTCGAAGAGCACGGTTTCGGCGACATCAAGATAAGCGTCAAGCACAACGACCCCGTCGTCATGGTCGCCGCCTACGAACAGCTGGCCGCCCAGTGCGACTACCCGCTGCACCTTGGCGTCACCGAGGCGGGCCCGGCGTTCCAGGGCACGATCAAGTCCGCGGTCGCTTTCGGCGCGTTGCTGTCCAAGGGGATCGGCGACACCATCCGGGTCTCGCTGTCGGCGCCGCCGGCCGAAGAGGTGAAGGTGGGCAACCAGATCCTCGAGTCGTTGAACCTGCGGCCGCGCGGCCTCGAGATCGTGTCGTGCCCCTCGTGCGGGCGCGCCCAGGTCGACGTCTACACGCTGGCCAACGAGGTGACCGCGGGGCTGGAAGGAATGGACGTGCCGCTGCGGGTGGCCGTGATGGGTTGTGTCGTCAACGGTCCCGGCGAGGCGCGCGAGGCCGATCTCGGCGTCGCGTCGGGCAACGGCAAGGGCCAGATCTTCGTCAAGGGCGAGGTCATCAAGACCGTGCCGGAGGCCCAGATCGTCGAGACGCTGATCGAAGAGGCACTGCGAATCGCAGAAGAGCGTGGAACAGATGCGAGCGGTTCCCCGGTTGTGACCGTAAGCTGAGGGTGATCCCTGGCACTGGTCTCGGCGTCGGTTAGAAAGAGTTCGCATGTCGGCTCCGCCGCTGTTTCGTCTCGTCGACGAGCGACGGGTTTCCGTGGTGCGCGACATCGGAGCCGTGATGCGGGTGCTGGAAGAGGATCCGGTGGGCTCGTGCATGGTGGCCTGCCGGGTGGCCGAGCACGGAGTCGAACCGTCGGCGATCGGCGGCGAGCTGTGGACGCGGCGCGGATCGACCGAGTCGCTGTGCTACGCCGGAGCCAACCTGATCCCGTTGCGCGGTGAGGCGGCCGATCTGACCGCTTTCGCCGACAAGGCCATGAGCACCGCACGGCGCTGCTCGTCGCTGGTGGGCCGCGCCGAACTGGTGCTGCCGATGTGGCGGCGCCTCGAACACGCCTGGGGCACCGCGCGCGACGTGCGCGAGCATCAGCCGCTGATGGCGTTGAGCACGGCGCCGCAATGTGCCGTCGACCCGAATGTGCGGCAGGTCCGCGCCGACGAACTCGACGCCTACCTGGTTGCCTCCATCGACATGTTCATCGGCGAGGTCGGCATCGACCCGCGCCTGGGCGACGGCGGCCGCGGATACCGGCGCCGGGTCGCCGGGCTCATCGCCGCGGGCCGCGCGTGGGCCCGCTTCGAGCGGGGACAGGTGGTGTTCAAGGCCGAGATCGGGTCACAGTCGCCTGCCGTCGGACAGATCCAGGGTGTATGGGTGCATCCCGAGTGGCGTGGCCACGGGCTCGGGACCGCGGGCACCGCGACGCTGGCGTCTGCGGTGGTCCGCTCCGGGCGCACCGCGAGCCTGTATGTCAACAGCTTCAACACCGTCGCCCGGGCCACTTACGCGCGCATAGGTTTCGAACAGGTGGGCACGTTCGCCACCGTCCTGCTCGACTAAGACGTGTGTCGGCCGCCGTCGGCGTGTGCCAGGAGTTCGTCGACCGACCACTGGTCGTAGGCGTGTGTCCCGTACTTCTCGGCGACGACTCGCCCCGTCGTGTCGATGAGGAAATCCGCGGGCAGTCCGAGGTGGCCGCCGTCCTGATGCACCGCCGGTGCCCGGAACCGGCCTGCGGCGGTCATCGCGCCGGCGCGGATCGCGGCGCCAAGGGCCTTGGGGTGCAGGAGGGAGCGCGGGCTCGACTCGACCCCGAACTGCCGGTAGTAGCGCTTCTGCGGATCGGCCACCGTCGCGAACGGCAGGTCCGCGGTGTGCGGGGCCAGGTCGTCGGCCGACGAGTGGAACAGCACCACCTCGCGGACACCGGCGGCTTCGATCTCGTCGTGCCGCCGCACGATCGACTGCAGGTGCAGGCTGCAGATGGGGCAGCCGGCGAAGCGCCGAAACTGCAAGTGCGTCAGGCGCTTCGAGTCCGGGACCCGGACTTTCTCCCCGGTCACCGCGACGAACTCGCAGTCGACCACCTGATTCGCCGCCGGCTTGGCCATCGGACTCCTCCACCGAAGTGTGCGTTCGCAAAGCCAGCCTACGACTCCGGCGGGATCGCTACGCTTCGGTCATGGCCGACGACGATCGCACAATCGCGCGCAGGGAGATCGCCGACACGATGATGCGTGCCCTCAAACGGCGCCACGAACTGCTCGACGTGGTGGTGGACTCCGAGGACTACGACGCGGCGATCGAGGCGGTCGCGACGATGCTGGGCGCGTCGCCGATCGCCGCCGAAGCCGTGCTGCGGCTGTCCTTCGACCGACTGACCAAGGTGTCGCGGCGCCGGATCGCCGCCGAACTCGAGGACCTCAACAATCAGCTGAGCTTCACCATGGGTGAGCCCGCTCCGTCGGCCGACAGCGTGGTGCTGCGGCCCTTCGTCCCCGACGACGACCGCGACATCTTCGCGTTGCGCACCCAGGACGTCCGCGCGGCCGGTGACGGCTCCGGCGCTCCGGCCGGTGACCTCGACGACGAGATCCGTGCCGGGTTGCGCAAGGTCGACGCCGAGGAGGCGGCCTGGCTGGTCGCGGTGCACGGGCCGCAGAAGGTCGGGATGGTCTTCGGGGATCTGATCGGCGGTGAGGTCAACGTGCGGATCTGGATTCATCCCGACTATCGCAAGCAGGGCTACGGCACCGCCACCCTGCGCAAGTCACGCTCTGAGATGGCGGCGTACTTCCCCGCCGCGCCGTTGGTGGTGCGGGCGCCGGCGGCCGGATGACGATCCGGCGCCGTAAACACCCGTAGCACTCGGTGCGCCTCCGCAGACCGGAGGTCTCGGCTTTGTAACATCTGCCTCAATGGCAACTTCAGTAACACGTCTGACGGCTGTGCTCACGGTCGGCGCGGTGGCGGTCAGCCTCAACGCGTGCACCCCGAAACCGGCCGGACCCGAGCCGACCGCCGAGAAGTTCTTCGCCGCGCTGGCCACCGGTGACACGGCGAGCGCCGCGGAGCTCAGCGACCGGCCCGCAGAGGCGAGGCAGGCACTCAACGAGGCGTGGGCCGGACTGCAGGCAACCCGCCTGGACACGCAGATCGTCGGCTCCAAGTACGCCCAGGACACCGGTGCCATCACCTACCGCTACACCTGGCATCTGCCCAAAGACCGGACCTGGACCTACGACGGGCAGCTCAACATGGTCCGTGACGAGGGCCGCTGGGAGGTGCGGTGGAGCGCCACCGGCCTGCATCCGCGGCTGGGCGAGAACCAGACGTTCGCACTGCGCGCCGACGCGCCGCCACGTGCGTCGGTGATCGAGCGCGGTGGCACGGAGGTGCTGGTGCCCGGCCACCTCTACAACTACTCGCTGGACGCCGAGGCCGCCGGGGGCGCGCTCATGCCGACGGCGCGCGCCGTCGTCGACGCCCTGCGGCCGTTCGACGACACGCTGGACCCGCAGCGGCTCGCCGAGCAGGCGAGCTCCGCCAAGCAACCGCACTACCTGGTCACTCTGCGCCAGGCCGACCACGACCGGCTGGCGTTCCTGGCCGGCCAGCCAGGGGTGGTCGTCACGCCGCAGGCCGAGATGCTGCCCGCCGACGAGGATTTCGCGCCCGCGATCATCACCGAGGTGAAGAAGGCGGTTGTCGACGAACTCGACGGCCAGGCCGGTTGGCGCGTCGTCACCGTCAATCAGAACGGTGTCGACGTCGACGTGCTCAACGAAGTGCCGGGGCAGCCCGCGCCGTCGATCAAGATCAGCCTGGACCGGGCGGTGCAGACCGCCGCGCAGGGTGCGGTCGACGTCACCGGCAAGAAGGCGATGATCGTGGTGGTCAAGCCGTCGACGGGGGAGATCCTCGCCGTGGCGCAGAACGCGTCGGCCGATTCGGAGGGCCTGATCGCGACGACGGGTCTCTATCCGCCGGGGTCGACGTTCAAGATGGTGACCGCAGGCGCGGCGATCGAGCGAGACATGGCCACGCCCAACACGCTGCTGCCGTGCCCCGGCACCATGGACATCGGCCATCGCACGGTGCCCAACTACGGTGGCTTCGATCTGGGCACGGTACCCATGTCGCGCGCGTTCGCCAGTTCGTGCAACACGACGTTCGCCGAGTTGGCCAGCCGGATGCCGCCCCGCGGGCTGACCATGGCCGCCGCCAAGTACGGCATCGGCACGGATTACGAGATCGAGGGCCTGACGACCGTGACCGGTTCGGTGCCCCCGACCGTCGACTTGGCCGAGCGCACCGAGGACGGGTTCGGCCAGGGCAAGGTGCTGGCCAGCCCATTCGGCATGGCGATGGCCGCCGCGACCGTAGCGGCCGGGAAAACACCGGTGCCGCAACTGATTCAGGGCAGGCCGACGGCCGTCAACGGGGACCAGGCACCGATCAGCCCGAAGATCCTCGACGGCCTGCGGCCGATGATGCGACTGGTGGTCACCAACGGGACCGCGGAAGACCTGCAAGGTGCCGGCGACGTGCGGGGCAAGACCGGGGAGGCGGAATTCGCCGGAGGTTCGCATTCGTGGTTCGCCGGCTACCGCGGTGACATGGCCTTCGCGGCGTTGATCGTGGGCGGCGGCTCGTCGGAGTACGCGGTGCGGATGCTGAAGGGAATGCTCGACGGCCTACCGCCGGATTACGCGGCCTGAGGCGTGTGGCGGACCGGCGGTACCGTAGAGGCCAGCATGACCGGGATCGACGACCACGCCGCGATGCGCGTCTCCGACGCCGACCGCAACGGCACGTTGCGGCGGCTGCACAACGCCGTCGCTCTGGGCCTGATCGACATCGAAGAGTTCGAGGAGCGCTCGGCGGCGGTGTCGCGGGCGCGGCTGCACTCCGACCTCGACGCGCTCGTCGGCGACCTGCCGGGGCCCGGCGCGATCGTCACCTCGGCCGCCGACCGGGTGGAGTTGCGCGGCGTGCTCGGCTCCCTCAAGCGGCACGGCGAGTGGATCGTGCCGACGCGTCTGGCCCTGCACCGACGGATCGGATCGGTCGATCTCGACCTGACCAGGGCGCGGTTCGCCGGGCCGATCGTCGTGATCGAACTCGACATGAGGTTCGGCGGGCTGGACTTGCGGCTGCCCGACGGCGCGAGCGCGTCCATCGACGACGTCGAGGTCAACGTCGGCAGTGCCCGCGACCATCGCAGGGACGCGCCGGCCGAGGGCAAGCCGCACGTGATCCTCACCGGCAAGGTGGTGTGCGGCTCGGTGGACATCCGCGGTCCGCGCAAGTCCTGGCTCAAGCGCGGCGGCTGAGTAGTCGGCTAGCGGCGGAACAGTTGCGAACCGATGCGCACCAGGCGGTCCCAGCCCGCCGGCCGGGCGACGAGCTTCCCGAGCAGCGGCGCGGAGTCGAAGTAGGACACCCGCTCGGCGATGAGCCCGTCGGTGAAGGTGAAGCGGTCCACGGCGTCCCAGGCGATCGGCTTGCCGCCATAGGTCCCGCTCAACGTGAACTCGATGAAAACCTCATGGCGCCCGCGCGCGACCCGGTGCACATCGGCGTGCAGGTCGGGAATGAGCCCGAACAGCCGCGCGAAGGACTCCCGGCAGGCCTGCTTGCCGCGCAGCGTGCCCATCATCGGCTGGATCAGCACGATGTCGTCGCTCCAGAGCGCCTCGTGTTTGGCCAGGTCAGGGGTGCGCCAGGTGTCGGCGAACCGCTCGGCGAAGCGGGCGGCGAACGCGTCGTCGACCTCGTCGCCGCCCGCGCCTGCAGCCGATGATGAATCCGTCATGGCCGAAGAGACTAGCGGCTTCGGGCGACTACCCTGATCACATGCCTGTTCGCACCGCTCTTCGTCCCGGCGTGGTGTCACCGATGCTGCCGGTGCCCCACTCGATCGCGCGCCCCGAGTACGTGGGCAAGCCGACCGCACGCGAAGGCGACGAGCCCTGGGTGCAGACACCCGAGGTGATCGAGAAGATGCGGGTGGCCGGACGCATCGCGGCGGGTGCGCTCGCCGAGGCGGGCAAGGCCGTCGCGCCGGGCGTGACCACCGACGAACTCGACCGCATCGCCCACGAGTACATGCTCGACCACGGCGCCTACCCGTCGACGCTGGGCTACAAGGGTTTCCCCAAGTCGTGCTGCACGTCGCTCAACGAGATCATCTGCCACGGCATCCCCGACTCGACGGTCGTCGAGGACGGCGACATCGTCAACATCGACGTGACCGCCTACATCGACGGAGTGCACGGCGACACCAACGCGACCTTCCTGTCCGGCGACGTCTCCGAGGAGCACCGGCTGCTCGTCGAACGCACCCACGAGGCGACCATGCGCGCGATCAAGGCCGTCAAGCCGGGACGCCAGCTCTCGGTCGTCGGCCGCGTCATCGAGTCCTACGCCAACCGCTTCGGCTACCACGTCGTGCGGGACTTCACCGGTCACGGCATCGGCTCCACCTTCCACAACGGCCTGGTGGTGCTGCACTACGACCAGCCGGCTGTGGAGACCGTGCTCGAGCCCGGAATGACGTTCACCATCGAGCCGATGATCAACATCGGCGGACTGGACTACGAGATCTGGGACGACGGCTGGACCGTGGCCACCATGGACAAGAAGTGGAGCGCGCAGTTCGAGCACACGTTGGTGGTCACCGACGACGGTGCCGAGATCCTGACCGTCGCCGAGTAGGACGCTCGCTTGTGAATCCGACGACGTCAAGGCGCGGATTTCCGGCGCCGGATTCACCATCGGCAAAAAGATGAACGGGGCACTGCTGGTGGCAGGCACCACCTCGGACGCCGGCAAGTCGACGCTGGTGGCCGGGCTGTGCCGACTGCTGTCGCGCAAGGGCATTCGCGTGGCGCCGTTCAAGGCGCAGAACATGTCCAACAACTCCGCGGTCACCGTCGACGGTGGCGAGATCGGCAGGGCGCAGGCGATGCAGGCCCGCGCGGCAGGCCTCGCCCCACACACCCGGTTCAACCCGGTGCTGCTCAAGCCCGGCAGCGACCGCACCTCCCAGCTGGTCGTGCGTGGCAAGGTCGCAGGCACCGTCCGCGCCGGTGACTACTTCACCCACCGCGACCGCCTCGCCGGCATCGTGGCCGACGAACTGCGGCAGCTGCGAAGCGAATTCGACGCGGTGATCTGTGAAGGCGCCGGCTCGCCCGCCGAGATCAACCTGCGCGCAACCGACCTGGCCAACATGGGGCTGGCACGAGCCGCCGGTCTTCCCGTGATCGTCGTCGGCGACATCGACCGCGGCGGCCTGCTGGCGCACCTGTACGGGACAGTCGCGGTGCTCGACCCCGACGATCAGCGGCTGATCGCCGGCTTCGTGGTCAACAAGTTCCGCGGCGACCCGGCGCTGCTGGCGCCCGGGCTGGCTCAGCTCGAGGAACTCAGCGGCCGGCCCACGTACGGCGTCATTCCCTACTCCGACGGGCTGTGGCTGGACACCGAGGACTCGGTGTCGGTGCTGGCCCACCGCGTCGTCGGCGAGCCGCAGTCGCCGCGCGGAGCCGAGTGGCTGCGCGTCGCGGCCATCCGGCTGCCGCGAATCTCCAACTCCACGGATGTGGAGGCGCTGGCGTGCGAACCCGGTGTGCTGGTGCGCTGGGTGTCCGATCCCGCCGACGTCGCCGACGCCGACGCGGTGGTGCTCCCGGGTACCAAGGCGACCGTCGCCGACCTGGACTGGCTGCGCCGCAGCGGTCTGGCCGACGCGGTAGTCGGCCACGCTGCGCGCGGCAAGCCGGTGCTCGGCGTGTGCGGCGGCTTCCAGATGCTGTGCAAGCGCATCGACGATGCGGTGGAATCGCGAGCCGGGTCGGTTGCCGGGCTGGACCTGCTCGCGGCGGAGATCGAGTTCGCGGCCGACAAGACCCTGCTGTGCCACGAGCATCCGCTGCACGGCTACGAGATCCACCACGGTCAGCTGGTCGGGGCCGCCGAGGACGACTGGCTCGGGGTGGGAATCCGGCGCGGCGCGGTGTACGGCACGCACTGGCACGGACTGCTCGACAACGACGGCGTCCGGCGCCGGTGGCTCGGCGAGGCGGCGGCGGCCGCGGGCCGGGACTTCGTCGTCGCCGACGACGTCGACGTGCAGGCCCGCCGCGACGCGCGACTCGACGCGATGGCTGATCTGCTGACCAGCCACCTCGACGTCGACGCGATGCTCGCACTGCTCGCCGACGGCGCGCCGGACCGGCCCGCGGTGGTGCGGGGGTTGGCGCGGTGAACTGGCGCCGGCCGGTCGCCGCGGCCCTGGCGATTGTGCTCACCGGATGCGGCTCGACCGTCGAGGGCAGCCCGACGTGGCCGGGCGCACGCCTGGAGAAGGTGGTGCTGACGGCGGCCGACGTGCCGCCGGACGCGCAATTCGACCGCATCGAGCGCGACGCCGGTGAGAGCGAGGGCGGACTGGGCCCTCCGCCCGCGATGCTGTCGCGACCGAAAGGCTGCTCCGATGGGCTCACCCGCGACATCGCCGACTCCGCAGAGCGCGGGCCGGGCAGCGCCGCCGAGTACGTCGTCGGCTACGACGGTGCCCGCATCGTGATGACCGTGCTGACCTGGAAGCTGGACCTCGAGCGGCTGGCCGCCACAGCCGAGCGGTGCGCGCGCTTCGAGGTGTTCTTCGACCGGTCGAGCCCGGGCATCCCGATGACGACGACGCGGCTCAACACCGGGCGCCGGGACACACTCGTCTACGAACAGACGATGCGCCTCGGCGACGTCGACAACAGCGTCTACTTCGCTTTCGAGAATGTCGGGACCATGGCGGTCTACGGCATCGCCCTGCCGGTGCCCGACCCGTCGATACCCGCCAAAGCTTCGCTGCCGCAGACGTTTTTGGACATCGTGGCGAAACAGGTCGAGCGCGCCGAATCGGTGTGACGGCCTGTCGGCGCTGAGCGAAACCGCTACACCGTCACCTCGCCCGCGCTACCGTGACCGAATGCCTTCCACCATGCTCAGCGTCGACGGCGTGAAGGTGCCTGTCGACGTGGCGGGACCCGACAAGGGTTCGGTCGTGGTGGTGCTCGGCGCGGCCCACCAGTCGCTGTCGGCTTACGACGCCGTGTGTCAGCGGCTGCACACCGCGTCGCTGCGCACGGTCGTCGTGGGTCCGGACCCGCGGCTGACGGCCGAGACGGTGATCGGTGTCTTGGACGCGCTCGAAGTGAAATGGGCGCTGCTGGTGGGTGATCGGGTCGGCGGCGAGCTGGCGTGGGAGCTGGCCGCGACCCGCCTCGACCGGTTCATCGGGCTGGTGGTCATCGACCGGGGGCATCCGCGCGTCGCCGACATGTCCGGCGTCATCCGCGACGAGCACTGTCCGCCGGTGGAGATGAACACCACCGCACTGGTCAGCACACCCGCCTCCCGTGCAGTCGCCAGGGCAAGCCAGCGCTACGTGTACGGCGACTACCGGCTCGTCGAGCTGCTGGGCCGCCGAAACGCACACGAGTCCACGGCACAACTGGCCGCCGAGATCGTGTTGCGGACCAGCATCTGGTAGGCCTCAGGCCTCCGGCGCCTCTTCGGGGGTCCAGGCCTGGGGCAGGGCCGGGCTGCCCGGGAACAGGAAGTCGATGAACGCCTTGGCCGTCGGCTGCGGCTCGTGGTTGGCTAGCCCCGGCCGTTCGTTGGCCTCGATGAACACGTACTCCGAGTCGGTGACGTCGGGCACCAGCAGGTCGATGCCGGTCACCGGGATGCCGATCGCATCGGCGGCCTTGACGGCGACCTCGCACAGGTGCGGGTTCACCTTCGCGGTGACGTCATGGATGGTGCCGCCCTGGTGCAGGTTCGCGGTGCGGCGAACCCGGAGCCGCTCACCCTCGGGCAGTACATCGTCGAACGACCAGCCGGCCTCGGCGACGGTCGCCTCGGTGACGGCGTCGATCGGGATGCGCGACTCGCCACCCGTTGCGGCGGCCCGCCTTCGGCTCTGCGACTCGATGAGTTCGCGGATCGTGTGGTGCCCGGTGCCGACGATCTCGGCGGGCTTGCGCAGCGCGGCGGCGACCATCTTGCCGTCGATCACCACCAGCCGCAGGTCGTCACCCTCGGCTCGCTGCTCGATGAGCACGTTCGGATGTTCCTCGCGGGCGCGGGCCAGCGCGGCATCGAGTTCCTCTGCGCCGCTGACCCCGACGGTGATGCCCTTGCCCTGCTCGCCGCGGGTGGGCTTGACCACCACGTCGCCGACCTCCTCGAGGAACGCGTGGTCTCGCTCGTCGAAGGTCGCCAACCTGCCCTTGGGCACCGCGATGCCGGCCTCGGAAACCAGGCGGCGCGTCAGCCTCTTGTCGTCGCAGCGTGCCATCGCGACCGCAGAGGTGAACTCCGACAACGACTCTCGCGTGATGACGCTGCGGCCGCCATGCGACAGCCGCATCTCGCCCGCACCGGCGTCGAGCACCTCCACCCAGATTCCCCGGCGCATGGCCTCCTCGGCGATGATCCGCGCGTAGGGGTTGAGGTCCTCGATGGTCTCCGGCGGGTGGGTGAACAGCGGTTCGTTGATCGCGTTCTTGCGCTTGACGGCCATGACCGGCACCCGCTCGAAGCCCAGCTTCTCGTACAGCGAGATCGCCGCGGCGTTGTCGTGGGTGACCGACAGGTCCATGTAGGCCCGGCCGCGGTCACGGTACAGCGACGCCAGCGCCCTGGTGAGCGAACCGCCCACGCCGGGCAGGCTGGTGGTCGGGTCGACCGCCAGCGTCCACAGGCTCGAACCGTCCTCCGGGTCGTTGAACAACCGCTTGTGGTCGACGCCGGTGACGGTGCCGACCACGGTGTCGTCGTCGTCGCGGACGGCCACCAGATAGTCGACCGCGTTCTGGTGCTGGTCGTTGTCCCACAGGACGTCGACGGGTGCGGGCACCATCCCACACCGCACGTAGACGCGGTTCATCTCCTCGGCGTCGTCGGCGCTGCGCAGGGAGCGGACCGAGAAACCGGTGGGCGAGGGGTCAGCTAAGTCGTCCTCGGAGAACCTCAACCGATAGGTGTGGCTGGGGTCGATGAACAGTTCCGCCGGCGCCATCGACACCAGCACATGCGGCTCGCGAGCGTAGATGCAGATGTCGCGGCGGCCCGTCCGCTCGTGCCGTAGCACTTCGGCCAGCTTCGCCGGATCGGCGAAGGTCTGCCCGAAGATCAAACGCCCCCAACCCATTTCGACGACGACATTGTCGGCCATCTCGGCGACCAGGTGCTGGGGTGAGGCGTGGTGCAGCCCGAGCGTGATCGCCTCGGTGTGGTCGGAGTCGGGGTTGATTGCCTCCGGACCGGCGGCCGTCATGCCGCAGGCCCGTTGATGCCGTGCCGCTGCAGCCAGAGTTCGAGCAGGGCGAGTTGCCACAACTCGTTGCCGCGCAGCGGGGTCAGCCGGCCGTTCGGGTCGGCCAGCAGCCGTTCGACGGCCTCCGGGCGGAACAGGCCGCGCTCCTTGGCGGCGGGCGCGTACAGCGCATCGCGCACCAGGTCGAGGTAGGGCCCCTCGAGGTGGGTGAGCGCAGGCACCGGGAAGTAGCCCTTCGGCCTATCGATGACGTCGGCGGGGATCACCTTGCGGGCCGCCTGCTTGAGCACACCCTTGCCTTCGTGGGCGACCTTGAGCTCGGGCGGACAGGTTGCGGCCAGCTCGACGAGCTCGTGGTCGAGGAACGGCACCCGGCCCTCCAGCCCCCACGCCATGGTCATGTTGTCCACCCGCTTGACCGGGTCGTCGACGAGCATCACCGTGCTGTCGAGCCGCAGGGCGCGGTCGATGCCGGTCGCGGCGCCCTCCCGCGCGAAGTGTTCGGTGACGAACCGCATGCTGGGATCGTCGGGGGCGAGGAACGACGGCGCGACGATCGCCTCGTAGCCGGCGCGGTCCCGGTCGAAGAATGCCCTGCGGTAGCTGGCCACCGAACCGTCCACCGAAGCCGCGTCCGGCGCGCCCATCGGGGGATACCAGTGGTAGCCGGCGAACACCTCGTCGGCGCCCTGCCCGGACTGGACGACCTTGACGTGCTTGGCCACCTCCTGGCTGAGCAGGTAGAACGCCACGCAGTCATGGCTGACCATCGGCTCGCTCATGGCGCCGATCGCGCCGTCGAGGGCGGGCAGCATCCGCTCGGTGCCGATCCGGATCTGGTGATGGTCGGTGCCGAAGCGTTCGGCGATGATGTCGGAGTACTTGAACTCGTCGCCCTTGACGCCCCCCACCGACTCGAAGCCGATCGAGAAGGTCGCGAGCCCGTGCTGACCCGCCTCGGCCAGCAGTCCCACGATGAGGCTGGAGTCCACGCCGCCCGACAACAGGCACCCGACCGGGACGTCGGCGACCAGACGGCGGTCGACGGCGATCCGCAGCGCATCGAGGACCGCGTCCTCCCAGTCCTGCTCGGTCCAATCGGCCCGGTCGTCGCGGCGGGTGAAGTCGGGTTCCCAGTACGTCCTGGTGATGCAGCGTCCGTCGGGCTCGATCGCTACGAGCGAGGCGGGCGGCACCTTGGTGACGCCGCGCAGGATGGTGCGCGGGGCGGGCACCACGGAGTGGAAGGTCAGGTAGTGGTGCAGCGCGATGGGGTCGATCCGGGTGTCCACCGACCCGCCGGCCAGCAGTGCAGGCAGCGAAGAGGCGAAGCGGATGCGCTCGGCCGTCTCGGTGAGGTACAGCGGCTTGATGCCGAGCCGATCGCGGCCCAGCAGCACACGGCCGCTGTCGCGTTCGACGATCGCGAAGGCGAACATGCCGTAGAGGCGCTCGACGAACCGGTCGCCCCAGTGGTGGTAGGCCTTGAGCAGCACCTCGGTGTCGCTGTGGGAGAAGAACCGGTAGCCCTGCTCGGACAGCTCGCGGCGCAGTTGCTTGTAGTTGTAGATGCAGCCGTTCCAGGCCACGGCCAACCCCAGTTCGGGATCCACCATGGGCTGACCGCCCGCTTCCGTCAGATCGATGATCTTGAGGCGGCGATGCCCGAGCGCGACCCTGCCTTGCGACCACACGCCCGCCGAGTCGGGACCCCGCGGCGTCATCGCCTCGGCCATCGCCGAGACGGCCGTCACATCAGGTGTCAGACCGTCGAGCCGCACCTCGCCGGTGGCTCCACACACAAGATCGACAGTACCCGAGTTGACGTTCCCGAAACCGGGTGACCGGTGTGAACCGCGTCAGTCGGTGCGGCCCTTGAGGATCTCGTCCTCGATCGTTCCACCCAGACCCTCGGCCGCCGGGTCGTAGCCGTGCAGGCCGCCGGTAACCGCGTATTCCTCCTCGGGCGACAGCACCAGCCGGTGGCGGGTGTAGAGCCCGAAGATCAGCAACCCGATGGCGTAGAACACGATGATGGCGATGACCGCGGTCTGATAATCCGGGTTCAACAGCACCCCCACGAACGCCAGCGCCGCGATGACGAGCGCCACGATCGCGCCCGCATTGCCGGTCGGGCTCACCCACGGCCGGCGAGCGTCGGGGAACTTGCGGCGCAGCAGCAGGAACGAGATCATCTGCAACGCGTAGGCCAACACCGCGCCCCAGACCGCGACGTAGAGCACCACGTCACCGGCTCCCTCGTTGAAGTTCACGATCAGCAGGGCGACGAAGCCGATCACTGCGCCGGTGATCAGTGCGACGTAGGGCGTCTGCCGAGAACCCGTGAGCGACAACTGCTTCGGGTAGTAGCCGGCCCGGCTCAGCGAGTACATGTTGCGGGCGTAGGCGTACATGATGCCCTGCAGGCTGGCCAGCAGGCCGATCAGCGCGAACGCCGAGAGCACCGCCGCCCATCCGGCGGGCAGGAACGCGCGGAAGCCGTCGAGCAGCGGCTCGTCCGACGAGCCGAGCGCCTCGGCGCCGGTCACCGCCGGGTTGAGGAAGAACACGATCGAGCCGGTGGCGATCAGGGTGATCAGCCCCCAGATGCCGGCCCGGGGGATGTCCTTGCTCGGGTTGTGCGATTCCTCGGCGGCCAGCGGCAGTTCCTCGATGCCGAGGAAGAACCAGATGGCGAACGGCAGCGCGTACAGGATGCCGAGAACACCGTAGGGCAGGAAGGTGCTCGAGCCCGCCGCGTTGGGGTCCGCCGCGATGTCGAAGAGCCTGGAGAAGTCGACGGCGCCGTTGACGACCGCCATCACGGCGAACAGCACCAGGATGCCGATCGAGATGACGGCGACGGTGATCGCGAACTTGAAGGACACCTCGGCGCCCACCGCGTTCAGTCCGACGAAGATGGCGTAGAGGATGATCCACCACACCCAGGTCGGCATCGACAAGCCGAACAGTTCGGCGGTCACCGCGTCGGCGTAGCTGGCGGAGAAGTACACGATCACCGCGGTGGTGAAGACGTATTCGATCGTCTCGGCGAACCC
Organism: Mycobacterium sp. IDR2000157661; assembly: GCF_022317005.1. Lineage (NCBI taxonomy): Bacteria > Bacillati > Actinomycetota > Actinomycetes > Mycobacteriales > Mycobacteriaceae > Mycobacterium > Mycobacterium sp. IDR2000157661. The sequence goes on along the minus strand of NZ_CP081006.1, from coordinate 4,652,203 downwards.
GGTGACGAAGCCGCCCCACGGGCCCATCGCCGCGCGGGCGAAGCTGTAGGCGCCGCCGGTGTGGGGCATCGCGGCCGACATCTCGCCGATGGAGAACAGCATGCCGAAGTACATGACGATGATGACCACCGATGCGATCGCCAGCCCGCCCCAGCCGGCTTCGCCGATGCCGAAATTCCAGCCGGAGAAGTCGCCGGAGATCACCGCCGCGACGCCGATACCCCACAGCCCCCAGAATCCTGCCGTGCGCAGCAGCTTGCGCTGTTCGAAGTACTCCGCGCCGGCTTGCCGGTAGGTGACCCCTCCTGAGGACTTCCTGTTCTCCTGCGCCTTGTCGGGAGCCTTCTCGCGGGCTTTGTCGTCGGCCATGGCGTTCGCTCCTTCTCGCGGAAATGCGGCATTCGGAGAATAAACTGGCCAAAGGTCTGATGTCCTACCTTTGGGAGTGACGATTGGGTAAAACACTTGGGCGAACGCCGGACCGGAGAGGCTGCAATGGTTGACTATTCGTCACTCTCGCGTCGTCTCGCGCACTCGTCCCCGACATCGAGAAGGACCAGCAAATGAACACCGAAACGGGCATGGTGTCGCAGGCCGATCTCGAACGCATGGTGGCCGCAGGCGACGTCGACACGGTGATCGTCGCGTTCTGCGATATGCAGGGCAGGCTGACCGGCAAGCGGGTCGCGGCCCGGCTGTTCGTGGACGACGTCGCCGAGCACGGCGCGGAGTGCTGTAACTACCTGCTCGCCGTCGACGTGGACATGAACACCGTCGACGGATACTCGATCTCCAGCTGGGAGACCGGCTACGGCGACATGGTGATGACCCCGGACTTCTCGACGCTGCGGCTGCTGCCGTGGCTGCCGGGCACGGCGCTGGTGATGGCCGACCTGTCCTGGACGAACGGCGACCCGGTCCGGCAGGCGCCGCGCAGCATCCTGAACCGTCAGATCGACCGGCTGGCCGAACGCGGGCTGGTGCCCTACGTCGGCACCGAGCTCGAGTTCATGGTCTTCGACGACGGCTTCCGCGAGGCCTGGGCAAAGGGTTACCGGGGCATGACGCCGGCCAGCGATTACAACGTCGACTACGCGATACACGCCGGGACGCGCATGGAACCGCTGCTGCGCGACATCCGGTTGGGCATGGCCGGGGCGGGCATGTACTGCGAAGGGGTCAAGGGCGAGTGCAATCTCGGCCAGCAGGAGATCGCGTTCCGCTACGACCATGCGCGCATCACCTGCGACAACCACACCATCTACCGCAACGGCGCCAAGGAGATCGCCGACCAGCACGGCAAAAGCCTGACCTTCATGGCGAAATTCGATGAGCGCGAGGGCAACAGCTGCCACATCCACATCTCGCTGCGCGGTGAGGATGGTTCGGCTGTGTTCGCTGATGCCGACGATCCGCTCGGCATGTCGCCGATGTTCCGCAGCTTCGTCGCCGGCCAACTGGCGACGCTGCGCGAGATGACCCTGTTCTACGCGCCGAACATCAACTCCTACAAGCGGTTCGTCGACGGCAGCTTCGCGCCGACGGCGATCGCCTGGGGGATGGACAACCGCACCTGCGCGCTGCGCGTTGTCGGCCACGGCCACGGCATGCGGATGGAATGCCGGGCGCCCGGCGGCGACGTCAACCAGTACCTGGCCGTGGCGGCGTTGATCGCGGGCGGGCTGCACGGCATCGACGAGGAGTTAGACCTGCCCGAGCCCATGGAAGGCAACGCCTATACCAGTGGCGCCGAACGGCTTCCGACGACGCTGGCCGAGGCCGCGAAGCTGTTCGAACAGTCGGAGGTGGCGCGTGCGGCGTTCGGCGAGGACGTCGTCGAGCACTACCTCAACAACGTCCGCGTCGAACTGGCCGCGTTCAATTCGGCGGTCACCGACTGGGAGAGGACTCGTGGCTTTGAGCGGCTCTAGGGTGCGGCCCGTCATCGGGCTGACGACCTATCTGCAGCAGGCCCAGACCGGAGTGTGGGACGTGCGGGCGAGCTTCCTGCCCGCGATCTACTTGGAGGGCGTCGAGCTGGCCGGCGGCATCTCGGTGCTGCTGCCGCCGCAGCCGGTCGACGACGTCGTCGCCGAGCGGATCCTCGACGGCATCGACGGGCTGGTCATCACCGGCGGGCGCGACGTCGTGCCCGCCGGCTACGGCCAGGACCCGCACCCGGCGACCGACGAGGCGACCGAGGACAACCGCCGCCGCGACGCCTTGGAGTTCGCGCTGGTGCGCGGCGCGTTACGGCGTCACATGCCGGTGTTGGGCATCTGCCGTGGTGCGCAGGTGCTCAACGTCGCGCTTGGCGGCACGTTGCACCAACACCTGCCCGACGTTCTCGGCCACACCCGGCACCAGCAGGGCAACGCGATGTTCACCACGTCGACGGTGCGCACCGTCGCGGGCACCCGGCTGGCCGGACTGATCGGCGAATCGTCGGACGCCCAGTGCTATCACCATCAAGCCATCGACACGCTCGGTGACGGGCTGATCGTCAGCGCGCGCGACGACGACGGCGTCATCGAGGCCGTCGAGATCGACCCGCAAACGCACCCAGAACAGTGGGTGCTGGCCGTGCAGTGGCATCCCGAGGAGCGCCTCGACGATCTGCGGCTGTTCGCCGCCGTCGTCGAGGCTGCAACCGCATACGCACAGGAGGGAGCGGGCGCTTGAGCGCATCCGAGGTCATCAATCCCGCCACCGAGGAGGTGCTGGGCACCGTCGAGCAGACCGACGAGGCGGCCGTCGACGAGGCGGTCGCGCGCGCCGGGATCGCGCAACGGGCGTGGGCCCGGCTGACGCCGGCCGATCGGGCCGCCGCGCTGCGGGCATTCGCCGCGACCGTGGACGCGCACGTCGACGAACTGGCCGCGCTCGAGGTCGCCAACTCCGGGCATCCGATCGGCAACGCCCGGTGGGAGGCCGGTCACGTCCGCGATGTGCTGCAGTACTACGCCGCCACACCGGAGCGCTTGTCGGGCAAGCAGATTCCGGTGGCCGGTGGTCTCGACGTCACGTTCAACGAACCGCTCGGGGTGGTCGGCGTCATCACCCCGTGGAACTTCCCGATGACCATCGCGTCGTGGGGTTTCGCGCCCGCGCTGGCGGCAGGGAACGCGGTGCTCGTCAAACCCGCCGAGTGGACACCGCTCACCACGGTCCGGTTGGGGGAGTTGGCCGTCGAGTCCGGCCTGCCCGCCGACCTGTTCCGGGTGCTGCCGGGCAAGGGGTCGGTGGTCGGGGAGCGCTTCGTCAGCCATCCCGACGTGCGCAAGATCGTGTTCACCGGATCCACCGAGGTCGGCACTGGTGTGATGGCGGGTGCCGCCCTTCAGGTCAAGCGCGTCACCCTCGAACTGGGCGGCAAGAGCGCCAACATCGTGTTCGACGACTGCGACCTCGAGCAGGCCGCGGCCACCGCGCCCTACGGCGTGTTCGACAACGCCGGCCAGGACTGCTGCGCGCGCAGCCGGATCCTTGTGCAGCGCAACGTCTACGACCGCTTCATGGAATTGCTCGAGCCGGCGGTCAAGGGCGTGGTCGTGGGCGACCCGCGCGCCAAGGACACTGAGATGGGCCCGCTGGTGTCCAAGTCGCACCGGGCTACCGTCGCCGCGTTCGTGCCCGATGACGCGCCTGTCGCGTTCCGCGGCGCCGCGCCGACGGGTCCGGGGTTCTGGTATCCGCCCACCGTGCTCACCCCGCGACGCACCGATCGCACTGTGCGCGAGGAGATCTTCGGGCCGGTGGTCACGGTGCTGCCGTTCGACGACGAGGCCGACGCCATCGCGCTGGCCAACGACACCGCCTACGGGCTGTCCGGGTCGATCTGGACCGAGAACCTGGCGCGGGCACTGCGGGTCTCGCGGGCGGTGGAGGCGGGCAACCTGTCGGTGAACTCGCATTCGTCGGTGCGCTACACCACGCCGTTCGGCGGGTTCAAGCAGTCGGGTCTGGGCCGGGAACTGGGACCCGATGCGCCGCTGTCGTTCACCGAGACCAAGAACGTCTTCTTCGCAGTCCCGAACGCGATCGGAGGAACCTGATGGATCTGACTCGACGGCTGGCGGGCAAGGTCGCCGTGGTCACCGGCGGCGCCAGCGGCATCGGCCTGGCGAGCGCCAGGCGGATGACGGCCGAAGGCGCCACCGTCGTCATCGGCGACATCGACCCCGCGGCGGGCAAGACGGTCGCCGACGATCTCAACGGCACCTTCGTCCAGGTCGACGTCTCCGACCAGGTCGCGGTCGACGCCTTGTTCGACACCGCCGCCGAGGCCCACGGCGCGGTTGACATCGCGTTCAACAACGCGGGCATCAGCCCGCCCGAGGACGACCTGATCGAGAACACCGGCATCGATGCGTGGCAGCGCGTGCAGGACATCAACCTCAAGTCGGTGTTCTTCTGCTGCAAGGCGGCGTTGCGGCACATGGTGCCCCAGCAGAAGGGCGCCATCATCAACACGGCGTCCTTCGTGGCGGTGATGGGGTCGGCGACCTCGCAGATCTCCTACACCGCGTCGAAGGGCGGCGTGCTGGCGATGTCGCGGGAACTCGGCGTGCAGTACGCGCGCCAAGGCATCCGCGTGAACGCGCTCTGCCCTGGACCGGTGAACACGCCGCTCCTGCAGGAACTGTTCGCCAAGGACCCCGAGCGTGCGGCGCGCCGGCTGGTGCATGTTCCGGTCGGGCGATTCGCCGAGCCAGAGGAGCTGGCCGCGGCGGTCGCCTTCCTCGCCAGCGACGACGCCTCCTTCATCACCGCCTCCTCGTTCCTGGTCGACGGCGGCATCAGCGGCCACTACGTCACGCCGCTGTAAACCCATGTCGGCCGATCCGGGCAGCCCACTCTCGCCCGAGGCGAGTGACGCCCTGCTGCGCCCGGTGCGGCCCGGTAACGCCTTCGAGGACACGGTGAGTCGCCTGCTGCAGACGATCCGGCTCGGCGTGCTGCACCCCGGTGAGTGTCTGCCACCGGAGCGGGAACTGGCCGCGCGGCTCGGCGTCAGCCGCGACACCGTGCGCGAGGCCATCAAGTCACTGGCCGACGCGGGGTACCTGGTGTCGCGGCGCGGCCGCTACGGCGGCACGTTCCTGGCCGACGAACTGCCGCGCCACACCGGCACCGCGGCTGCCGTCACCCGTGCCGAGATCGACGACGCGCTGCGGCTGCGGGAGATCCTCGAGGTGGGTGCGGCGCGGATGGCGGCCACCCGCACGCTGACCGCCGCCGAACGGGAGGTGCTGTGGTCGCGGCTCACCGACGTGCGGGGCGCGACGCCCGACGACTACCGGCGGCTCGACTCCCGGCTGCACCTGGCGATCGCCGAGGCGGCGGGTTCGCCGTCGCTGGTGCCGCTGGTCGCCGAGAACCGGATGCGGCTCAACGCCCTGCTCGACGCGATCCCGCTGCTGTCGCGCAACATCGCGCACTCCGACGAGCAGCACGAGGCCGTCGTCATCGCGATCCTCGCCGCTGACCACGACGGCGCGGCCGATGCCATGCGCGTCCACGTCGCCGGCTCGGCGACCCTGTTGCACGGCTTCCTCGACTGACCACCGGTTTCGCCGGTCGTCGGTCAGAAGGCGCGGCTGACGACCTGGCTGTAGTGGATCCGTGAGCCGCAATCGGCGTCCACGAAGTACACCTCGACATATTTCGTCGACCTCGTTGCCGCGATCCTCGTCCAGGAGCCTCTTCTCGATCGAGAGAGCCCGGCTGTACTCGAGACCTCGGGGAACTGCTGACAGCCGCCCCCCGCTGTCGAGCGCGGCGCCGGGGAACTGGCGGGCTTCGATCTTCTGCGCACCGCCGTCGTCCCCGAGGATGGAGTACGTCAGGCCCGAGTATCCTTTCTCACCGCACGTACCGGTGTTGATGTTGTTGATATAGCCCTGCGCGTCGGCCTGTTCCATCGGGTAGGCACCGTTGACCACGACGATGTAGTTGGCAGCGTTGGTCGGGTCGTCGACGATGTCGATCGTGGCGCCGGTTGGCTTGGGCGCTGCCGCCGCCAGGGTCGGTTCAGCGGCCAGGCCGACGGCGGCGAGTGCGGCGGCGCCGCCGATGAGCGCTGCGATGGTGTTGCGTGGGTTCATTTTCGATCCTTCGTTCGTGAGCCGCTGTGGGCTCAGCTGATGACGTGTCGAAGCCTGCGACGAGGACGTTCGAGGTCGATGACGAGATCGTGAAATGAGCAGTCTGCGCACAACGCCACGGTGGGTGCCGCGTGCCCCCGCGTCGTGCGCTTCCTCGCTAAACTGCGCGCATGGCCCGGCCCGGCGATCATGTTCACGCGAGGGGCGTTACCTCGGCGTTGACAGACGTCGACACTGCGAGCTGGTCTCAACGTTTCGACCTGTTGTCAGATCCCCACCGGCTCGAGATTCTCCTGGTTCTCCACCGTGCCCCGGGTATCTGCGTCGGCGATCTCGCCAGTGCGCTGGGCCGGTCAGAAAATGCTGTCTCGCAGGCACTCCGAGTGCTACGCCAGCAGGGCTGGGTGACCTCCTCTCGGGCCGGCCGTGCGGTCAGCTACCGCTTGGAGGACGAGATCGTGCACGACCTTCTGCACTGGATCGGTGCCCGCCACGGCTGAGCGGACGGCCACAGTGAGTGCCGCCGGACCGCGGCCGTTTCGTGGACACACCGCGTCCACTGGTGAACGCTGGACCCGTGGCGGTGGAATTCCGGCTGCTCGGTGACGTCGAGGCCTGCCTAGACGGGCAGCGTCTCGAGATAGGCCACGCGCGGCAGCGTTGTGTCCTGGTCGCGCTGCTGGTCGACGTCAACCACTCGGTGACGACGCATCAGCTCATCGACCGGGTGTGGGCCGATGCGCCCCCGCACAATGCACGTAACGCGCTGGCGGCCTATGTATCTCGACTGCGGACGCTGTTCGGGGATGTCGAGATACTCCGCCGGTCCGGCGGGTACCAGCTGTCTACCGACGCATCCGCAATCGACCTGCACCGGTTCCGCCGACTGGTGTCGAGCGCGCGCGACGCGGGTGATCCCGCCGAGGCCGCGTCGCTGTTCGACGAGGCCCTGCAGCTGTGGCGCGGCGTCCCACTGGCCCCGCTGGACACCCCCTGGGTCGACGAGCTTCGTCATTCGCTGGAGCTCGAGCATTTCTCGGTGTCGCTCGACCGCAACGACGCCGCGCTGGCCGCGGGCCGCCACAACCAGATCATCGCGGGTCTGACGGCTACGCTTGCCGCCTACCCGCTCGACGAGCGCTTGGCCGCCCAGCTGATGCTCGCGCAGTACCGCAGCGGTCGGCAGGCCGAGGCGCTGCAGACCTTCCGGCAGATACGTGACCGGCTCGTCGAGGAACTGGGGGTGGATCCTGGCCGGGCGCTCCGCGATGCCCATCAGCGGATCCTCGAGGCCGACCCGGACGGCCCGTCGACCCCCGCCGCTGCACCGCCTCTCCGGCAGCGGCCCGCCGCTGCTCTGCCGCGCCGATTGACGACCTTCATCGGGCGCCGCAAGGAACTGGAGCGGATCGACGCTGGATTGGCCGACGGTCCACTTGTGACCCTGACCGGAGTCGGCGGCGTCGGCAAGACCCGACTGGCTCTCGAGGCCGCAGCGCGCCTGGACCGGCGATTCAGCGACGGCGTGTACGTCTGCGAGCTGGCACCGCTCAACGACGCCGACGCGGTGGGGCATGCGATCGCCGCAGCGCTGCGCCTGCAGCAGCGCCAAGGGCTCGACATCGAAGCGACCGTCATCGAGTACTTGGGCGCTCGTGAGGTGCTGCTGATCGTTGACAACTGCGAACATCTGCTGGAGGCCGCCGCGGCGCTCATCGACCGGATCGTCAGGCATTGTCCGCGGGTGACCGTGTTGGCCACCAGCCGTGAGGCGTTGGGTGTACTCGGCGAGCGTCTCGTCGCGGTGCCTCCGTTGAGCCTGCACGATGCCGCCGTGCTGTTCACCGACCGCGCCCGCGCCGGGCGGCCCGACTTCGACCCGGACAGCGAGCCGGTCGGGGCGGTGGCCGAGATCTGCAGGCAGCTCGACGGCATACCGCTGGCGATCGAACTCGCGGCCGCCAAGATTCGCGTCATGAGCAGCCTGGATGTCGCCCGTCGGCTGGACAGTCTGCGTCTGCTCAGGGGCGGTGCCCGGGGCGCAGCGCCCCGCCAGCAGAGTCTTTCCGCGACGATCGATTGGTCCTACCGGCTCCTTTCGCCCTCGGAGCAGGCGCTGTTCGCGCGGCTGACGGTCTTCGCGGGCGGGTTCGATCTGGAGGCCGCGCACGGAGTGTGCGGTGATGACGATGCGACGGAGGACGACACGCTCGATCTGCTCACCGGCCTGGTCGACAAGTCGATGGTCACGGTGCGCGGCGGCACGGACCGCACTCGCTACGTGGTGCTGGAGACGCTGCGAGCCTACGGGCGAGAGCGGTTGCGGGAGTGGGGAATCGAATCGCAAATCGACGGTAGGCACGCGGCTTACTTCGTCGCGCTGGCCCAGGCCGCGGCCGTCGGTATGCACACCGCCGAGGAGAAGGCGTGGGTGGACCGGATACTGCCCGACTACGACAACCTGCGGACCGCAGTCGAATACGCCGTGGCGGTCGGCGACGTCGAATCCGCGGTGCGGCTGGTCACTTCGCTGCCCGAGACCGTCCACCTGCGCATCGGTTTCGAGACGTCGGCATGGGCCGAGCGGGTGCTCGAGGCCGTTTCGCCGCAACACCCACTGTTCGCCGCGACCGTCGGTTTCGCCGCTCGCGGTGCATGGAACCGCGGGGACCAGTTTCGGGCCAGAGCGCTGGCCTCGCTCGCGGGTGGTCGCCGCCCCGGCCGCGGCACCGGCCGGGTGGCCTACCCGGGCGACGTGCTCGCCGATGTGGCCCTCTACGACGGGGATCCGGCCACCGCGCTCGCCCACTACGAGTCCGAGATGGGGCGCGCCCGCGCCGACGACGACCCGATCCGGCTGGTCTGGACGCTGTTCTACGTCGCGATCTGTCACGCTGCGCTGCGCATCCCCGAGGCGGGACACGCTGCAGCGCAGGAGGCGGTGCGGGTCGCCGACGCCACAGACAACCCGACGGCGCGGTCGATGGCGCGCTATGCGCTGGGTCTGGTGCTCAAGAAGTCCGACCCGGCCACTGCCTTGGCGCTGTTCGACGAGGCGGCCGCGCTTGCGGCGGACGTTCAGAATTTCTGGTGGCACGGAATCGCGCTGATGGAGGCGGCGTCGACACGCGCCGTAGCTGGCGACCCAGCGTGCGCGGCAAGGGATCTGGTTGTCGTGCTGGACCATTGGGACAAGGTGGGGGACTGGAGCCAGCAGTGGCTCAATCTCCGCTACATCACGCGATTCTTGATCCGCATCGGTGCGACGGAGGACGCGATGGTCTTGCACCGGGCCCTGGTCGGTGCGGGCCGACAGTCGCCGGTCGAAGTCCCTGACAGCCCTGACGCAGCCGCCGTCAGCGGTGTCGAAGCCGTCGCCCACGCTCGAGAGGTGTTGCTGGGGGTCTGAGCCGTATAGCTCTCTAGCTGTGGATTTCAGAAGTCCTTCAGCCCTGTGACACCACCTCGGACGACGGTCGGGTCATTGACCAACCGGGGTTGTCCCCTTGATCTACGGAGCTGACCATGAACCGCTATCCCGCTATCGGGCGTGTCGGAGCGCTCGCCCTTGTCCTCGGTGTCGGCGGCGTCGTCGTCCCGGCGGCCGCGACCCCGACCACGGCCGAGCAGGCCGCAACCGCCCAAGCGGTGACGGCGCAGGACGTCGGGCAATCGAGCACACTCGTCGCTCTGACTGCGAGACCCGTTGCTGCACCGAAGAAGACCGCCGTGTTCACCGTGTACTCCGCTGCCCCGGCCCCGTCCGCGAGGTCGGGTGCTCACTCGCACCGTGTCGGCGGTGCGTCGGACCGCCACCGCGTCGCAGCGACTGTCGCTGCCGACGAAACCGCCTCGCCGCTGCGGATCCTGACGGGATCTCCCACCCGGCGGACGACTACGCCGATCGCGACGCCGCTGGGGGCGGCCGCCGTGGCTCACCGCGACATTGGTTCCGGTGCCGCATCACCGATCGCCGGCCTGCAACCGGTCGCCGGAACGGACTTCCTGACGGCGCTGGTGGCGGTGTTCGTCAGCAACGGTGACGAGCCCGGCGAGAATGGTGGCCTGCTGATCGGCAACGGCGCGCCGGGCGCACCCGGCCAGGCCGGTGGCCGGGGCGGTCTGTTGTTCGGCAATGGTGGCCGAGGCGGTGACGGGCTGGCGGGTCAGAAAGGCGGCAACGGCGGTGACGCCGGCCTGTTCGGTATCGGCGGCGCGGGCGGCAACGGCGGCAACGCGGGCGGCGTCGCCCCGACTGCGGCAGGCGGCGGCAGCGGTGGCCGCGGCGGTCTGCTGTTCGGTCACGGCGGGGACGGCGGTATGGGTGGCGTCGCCGACGGCCAGTCCGGCACCGCCACGGGAGGCAAGGGCGGCGACGGCGGCGACGCCGGCGTCTTCGGGCATGCCGGCAACGGGGGCCGCGGCGGAAACGCCTTCACTGCCAAAGGCACGGCCCTCGGCGGTGATGCGGGCGCCGGCGGGACCGCGGTCTTCGGCGTCGGCGGCAACGGCGGAGAGGGCGGATACGCGATCAGCAACGACGGCGCGAGTGTCGGCGGCACCGGCGGGGACGGTGGCGACTCCGTCGTCTCCGGAGCCGGCGGCAACGGCGGTGCGGGCGGCACAGTGAACGGAACGAAAGACGTCAGCTACGGCGGCGAGGGCGGTGCCGGCGGCGACGGTGGCGTGCTCGGCGGCGAGGGCGGCCGCGGCGGTGCGGGCGGCAACGCGGCGAGCTCTGGCAGCACCACGGTGTCCGGTTCGGCGCAGGGCGGCCACGGCGGCGCCGGGGGCGCCGGCGGATTCAACTCCGACGGCGGCGACGGCGGCACGGGCGGCACCGGCCGGGTAGCCACCGGCAAGACCGGCAACGGCAACGGCGGCAGCGGCGGCCAGGGTGGCGATGCGGGTGCCGGCGGCCAGGGCGGCACGGGCGGCGCCGGCGGGACAGGCACCACCAGCGCGGGCAGCAGTGGTTCCGATGGCAGTGATGGATGAGCCTACGAGGCGATTTCACGGTCCCCGAACGACTGCCGAAAGGCAGACAACCACCCTGCGAAGTATCACCATGACAACGAAGGAGTTTCCGAAATGACAATTACCGACCTCGAAGCCGACCGGGCGCTCAAGGCCAAGCACCGCGCCCTGTGGGCCTCCGGCGACTACCCGGCCGTCGCGGCCGACCTCATTCCCACCCTCGGAATCGAACTCGTGCGCGCCTGCGCCATCGAACCGGGTGACCGGGTGCTCGACGTCGCCGCCGGCTCAGGTAACGCCGCCATCCCGGCCGCAGCGGCCGGGGCCGCCGTCACGGCCAGCGACTTGACGCCGGAGCTGTTCGACGCCGGCCGTCGCCTCGCCGCCGAGCGCGGTGTGGAACTCGAGTGGGTCGAGGCCGACGCGGAGGCGTTGCCGTTCGCCGACGACGGCTTCGACGTCGTGCTGTCCTGTGTCGGCGTGATGTTCGCCCCGCACCATCAGGCGACCGCCGACGAGCTGGTCCGGGTGGTCCGGCCCGGTGGGACGATCGCGCTGATCAACTGGACGCCAGAGGGCTTCATCGGCAATCTCTTCAAGACCATGAAGCCGTACGCGCCGCCCCCGCCGCCCGGGGCCAGCGCGCCACCGTTGTGGGGCAGTGAAGACCACGTCCGCGAGCTCTTCGCCGACCGCGTCGCCGACCTCACGATGCGGCGGCAGACGGTGCGCTTCGACCGCAGTCCGAGCCCGGTCGAGTTTCGGGAGTACTGGAAGCGCAATTACGGGCCGACCATCGCCGCGTACCGGTTCAACCAGGACCGGCCGGACCGGCTGGCCGCCCTGGATGAGGACTTCCTGCGCTTCCTCGTCGACTGGAACCGCGCCGGCGAACCGGGTCGGACGGAATACGACGCGGAGTACCTGCTGGTGACGGCGACCAAGCGCTGACCTGCCGGCCCCCGGGCGCGCATGACCATCTGTTCACCTAGACAGATATCGAGGTTCGGCTCTAGGGTCGGGTGGTGACCTACGAGTACGTCGCCATGCACATGAGCGACGGGATCATCAACGCTCCGACGTCCGTGGTCTTCGGCGTCGTCGCCGTCGTCGCCGTCGCCTTGTGTGCGGCCAAGGCGCGCGACGAACTCGACGAACGCACGGTCCCGCTGGCCGGTCTCGTCGCGGCGTTCATCTTCGCCGTGCAGATGGTCAACTTCCCGATCCTGCCCGGGGTGAGCGGTCACCTGCTGGGCGGTGCGCTGGCCGCGATACTGGTCGGCCCGTACACCGGCGCGCTGTGCATCTCGATCGTGCTGGTGGTGCAGGCGCTGCTGTTCGCCGACGGCGGCGTCACCGCGCTGGGCACCAACATCGTCAACATGGCGGTGATCGGCGTCGCGGCCGGCTACGGGACGGCGGCGCTGCTGTACGCGGTGGCCCGCAGGCGCGGGAAGCCGCCGGTGGCGGGACTGGGCGTCATCGCGTTCGTTGCCGCCGTGATCGGGACGATATGCGCGGCAATGGGTTTCGTTCTCGAATACGCGATCGGGGGCGCAGCTTCCACGTCGGTGGGCGCGGTGGCCGGCTACATGTTCGGCACGCACGTGCTAATCGGCGTCGGGGAGGGACTGATCACCGCCGTGACGGTGATGGCCGTCGCCAAGTCAAGACCCGACCTGGTCTACCTGCTGCGCAGCGTCCGCGAGGAGGTATCCGCATGAGCACCGGATCGCGTCGGCTGTTCTGGATCGGGTTCACCGTCGTCATCCTGCTGATCGCCGGTGGGGTGTCGTACTTCGCGAGCTCGAGCCCCGACGGGCTGGACTCGGCCACGCTGCAGGGCTGTGAGGTGGTCGAGACACCAGGGGGTGAAGAACTGGCAGGCAGCTGCATCGCCCAGCACTCCGAGGAGCACGCGCTGGCCGCCTCCCCGCTGGCCGACTATGCGGTGGGTGGCCGTGACGGCACCGGCGGTGTCGCCGGAATCGCCGGGGTGCTGGCCACCGCGGCCGTTGCCGGTGCGTTGTTCTGGCTGATCGCCGCCGGCCGGCGGGCCGGCGGATCGGGCTCCGGCAGGCGGGCCGACCAGAACACGGGCCGAACATAGCCATGGGCGCAGGCGCCCACCCGCTCTACCGCCACGACCATTCGCTGGTGCACCGCGCACCAGGCGAGGTGAAGATCGTCTGCCTGCTGGTGTTCGTGCTGGCGGTCGTGGCGACGCCTAGGGAGATGTTCTGGCCCTACACCGTCTACGCCGTGATCATCGTCGTCGTCTGGCGGCTGGCGCGGATTCCGCTGCGCTGGGTCTTGCCCCGAATGCTCATCGAGGCGCCCTTCGTGGTGCTTGCCGTCCTCCTGCCGTTCGCCGACGGGGGTGAAAGCATCGATGTTGCGGGAGTGCAACTTTCGGTCACCGGACTGTGGGCCGCCTGGGGCATCGTCGTCAAGGGCACACTCGGGGTGGCGGCGGCGCTGACGGTCGCCGCCACCACGTCGACCACCGAATTACCCACCGCGCTGGCCCGCCTCGGCACTCCGGCGATGGTCACCTCGGTGCTGGTGTTGATGCTGCGCTACGTCGACCTGCTCGCCGCCGAGGCCGGACGGATGCGCATGGCACGCATCTCGCGGGGCGACTCACCGCGCGCGCTGCATCAGGCGAGTGCCATCGCGCGGGGGATCGGTGCGCTGTTCCTGCGCTCCTATGAGCGGGGCGAACGGGTCTACGTGGCGATGCTGTCGCGCGGATTCGACGGCGACGCACCGGATCTGGCTGTCATCGGCGCGCCGCCGCGGGCTGCGGCCGGGCAGTGGGCGCTGGTCATGATCCCGGCCGCCGCGGCGGTCGGCGTCGCCGCGTCGGCCTGGGTGCTGCGATGACGGCCATCGCAGTCGAGGCGGTGCGCTACGTCTATCCGGACGGCCGCGTCGCGCTCGACGGCGTCGATCTGGCCGTCGAACCCGGCGAGCGGATCGCGGTGCTGGGCCCCAACGGCGCGGGCAAGACGACGCTGATGCTGCACCTCAACGGGGTCCTCACCGCCACGTCGGGTGTCATCCGCATCGGTGATGTCACGCTCGACCGCGGCACCCTCAGAGACGTCCGCCGACGCGTCGGGCTGGTGTTTCAGGACCCCGACGATCAGTTGTTCATGCCGACGGTGGCCCAGGATGTCGCGTTCGGACCCGCGAACTTCGGTCTGCGCGGTGACGAGCTCGCGGCGCGGGTGCGCCACGCGCTCGAGGTGGTGTCGCTGACCGGCGACGCCGACCGCAGCCCGACCCACCTGTCGGCGGGACAGCGGCGGCGCGCGGCGCTGGCCACCGTGCTGGCCTGTGAGCCGGAGATCCTGGTGCTCGACGAGCCGTCGGCCAACCTCGACCCGGTGGCGCGCCGCGAACTCGCCGACACGCTGGCCGGACTGGACGCGACGATGCTGATCGTCACGCACGACCTGCCGTACGCCGCGCAGCTGTGCCGCCGGGCGGTGGTGATGGACAGCGGGGTGATCGTCGCCGACGGGCCGATCGCCGAGATCCTCGCCGACGCGGAACTGCTTGCCGCGCACCGGCTGGAGCTGCCGTGGGGTTTCTCGGTCGTCCCTTGACCGCGGACCGACGCGCTAATGCCGTCGCGACGGCGGCCACGCCGGTTCGCCGCACAGCGCCAGCAGCGCGTTCTCGATGACCTCAGGCAGCGCCGGATGAATCCAGTACTGCCCGCGGGCCATGTCCTGCGCGGGCAGACCGAAGGCCATCGCCTGGATGACCGGCTGGATCAGCGACGAGGCCTGGTGGCCCATGATGTGCGCACCGAGGATGAGACCGGACTCGTCGTCGACGATGATCTTGGCGATGCCCTCGGTCTCCTCCATCGCCCACCCGTAGGCGACGTCGCTGAAGTCCTGGATCTTGACCTTGATCGAATAGCCCTGTGCGCGGGCCTGGTTCTCGGTCAACCCCACGCTGGCGATCTGCGGCTCGGTGAACACCGCCCACGGCACGTGCCGGTGGTTGGACTGCACCAGCGCCTCGGTGTCGTCCCAGTCCTGCAGCAGGTTGTGCTTGACGACGCGGGCTTCGTGGTTGGCGACGTGCTTGAGCTGGTAGTCCGAGGACACGTCACCGAGCGCGAAAATGCCGCGCGCCGTGGTGCGTTGGAACTCGTCGACGACGACCTGGCCGCCGGCGGTGACCTTGACCCCGGCCTGTTCGGCGTCGAGCTGATCGCCGTTGGGCACCCGACCGGTGGCCACCAGCAGCGCGTCACCTCGCACCGTGGTCCCGTCGGTGCAGGTGATCTCGACTCCGTCGCCGACGGCCCGCGCGTCGGCCAGTTCCAGGTGGTTGCGGATCTCCCACTTCTTGGCGGCGATGTCGGTGAACCGCATCACGATGTCGTCGTCGTGCCCGCGCAGCAGGGCGCCGCCACGCAGCAACAGCGTCACACGGCTACCGAAAGACGAGAACACGTGGGCGAACTCGCAGGCGATGAATCCGCCGCCGATGATGATCAGGTGCTCGGGGATGTCGGCGATCCGCATGATGGTGTCGTTGGTGTGGTACGGCACTCCACATTCGGTGACGGCGTCGGGGACCACGGGGCGCGAACCCGCCGCGATGACCACCTGATCGGCGGTGAACTCCTCGCCTGCATCGGTGCGCAAGGTGTGGCGGCCGTCCGATCTCGTCGGCCCGAATCTGGTGTGGCCGGTGAATACCTCCACGTTGGGCGACGCGCGGCGGTAGTTCTCGCCGCCCATCGCCAGGGGATCGATGCGCCCGAAGACCCGCGACACGATGTCGGGCCAGCGGATGCCGTCGACACGGGCGTCGACGCCGTACCGCGTCGCCTCCTGAGCCTGGTGGGCCACCCCCGCCGCGTAGACGAACATCTTGGTCGGGATGCAGCCGACGTTGAGGCAGGTACCGCCGAAGACGCCCTGTTCGCAGATCGCCACCTTCTTGTCCACGTAGCGTTCGTCGAGGATGATGTTGCCCGATCCGGTGCCAATGATGGCAATGTCGAAGTGCGCCACGGTGTCAGCCTCCCCCGAATTGCTCGGATGCGTCGGACGTTTCGGTGATGTACCAGTCGAGCCAGCGGTCCAGTTCGCGGTACGCCGCCTGCCGCGGCGCGGTGACCGACAGGAACACATCGTGTTTGGCGTCGGCGACCGGAACGACGGTGGTGCGGTTCCCGATGCAACCCGCCCAGCGGGCGATCTGGTGGACGTCGAGCACCGCGTCACCGCGCTGGATCTGGTCCGGATTCCTCACTTCGCGCACACTGCGGTCCGAGCGCAGGATGAGGTTCGGCACGCCGACGTCCAAGCCACGGTGCAGTACCGCGTGACCGCGCCGGATCGCGTGGATCCAGCCGAGCGTGACCGGGAATCCGCCGACCGGTTTCCAGTTCAGGTCGTAGTCGAAGTCACCGTGGAAGTCGCGATGCAGGGTCGTGCCGTAGCCGCCCTCGGTCGGTGCGCGCACCACCATCCGCTTGCGAAACCGTGAAGCCGCCCGGATCGCGGCACCAGTCGGTGCGGTCCGCAGGATCGCGGGGCCCTGCAGGTCCAGCCACGGGCTGTTGAGTACCAGCCCCGTGACCCGCTTGCGCCGGGTCAGACCGCGGCGACGCAACCGATCCAGCCACAAGGAGACGATGAGCCCGCCCGCCGAGTGCCCGCACACCAGCACGTCGGCGGCAGCCTCGTCGGCGATCACGTCGAGCGCACGCTCGAGCTCGAGGTCGTAGCGCGTCAGGTCGGTGGTGAAGTGCGGAGTCTGCCCGTCGCGCCAGGAACGCCCGCATTTGTGCAGGTCGATTGCATAGACGGCGAACCCGCGCGCCCTGAGATGATCGTCGAGCTCGGTGTTGAAGAAATAGTCGGTGAACCCGTGCACGAGCAGGACCGCGCGTCGTGCCGACCGGTCGACCGTCTCCCGGCTCACCAGCGTGGCGACGAGATCACCCTCCCCGTCGGGATCCGTGCCGAGCGCCATCGTGTGCTTCCGGTATCCCGGCAGCACGTCCGCCTCCCATTCAGGCACGACAGCAACCCTAGTCGCCGCCGTCGACCGCGCCGGGCAACGAGCGAGCGCTGTCGGGATTGAGACGGTGCTTCGCGGGCTAACCTGACAGCGACCATGTCGGCGATGCGAAGGGCAATCGAGTTCCGTGTCTGAGGAAATGACGAAGACCGACGTCGTACTTGTTGGCGCGGGCATCATGAGCGCGACGCTCGGTGCCCTGCTGCGGCTGCTCGAGCCGGACTGGTCGATCACGCTCATCGAGCGGCTCGACGCCGCGGCCGCGGAGAGCAGCGACGCATGGAACAACGCGGGCACCGGGCACTCGGCGCTCTGCGAGCTGAACTACACCCCCCAGAAGCCCGACGGCAGCATCGACATCAGCAAGGCGGTCCGGGTCAACGAGCAATTCCAGGTGACGCGCCAGTTCTGGGCGTATGCGGTCCAGAACGGCGTCATCGCCGACCCCCGCAGCTTCCTCAACCCGATCCCGCATGTCAGCTTCGTGCACGGGGCGGAGAACGTGAAGTACCTGCGCAGTCGGTACGACGCGCTGTCGGCGAACCCGCTGTTCAGCTCGATGGAGTACATCGACGACGAGGACGAGTTCTCCCGGCGTCTGCCGCTGATGGCCGAGCAGCGTGACTTCTCCGATCCGGTGGCGCTGAACTGGACGCAGCAGGGCACCGACGTCGACTTCGGAGCGCTGTCGCGACAACTTATCGGTTACGTCGCCCAGCGCGGCATGATCACCCGGTTCGGTCACGAGGTGCGCAATCTGCGCAAGGAGTCCGACGGCTCGTGGACGTTGAAGGTGGCCAATCTGCGCACCGGACGCACCAGCAAGCTGCAAACCAAGTTCGTCTTCGTCGGCGCAGGCGGCGGGGCGTTGAACCTGCTGCAGAAGGCGGGCATGGCCGAAGCCAAGGGCTTCGGCGGCTTCCCGGTCAGCGGCAAGTTCCTGCGCTCCGACGTGTCGGCGCTGGCCGCGGGGCACCGGGCCAAGGTGTACGGCCAGCCGCCGGTGGGCGCACCGCCGATGTCGGTGCCGCACCTCGACGCCCGCGTGATCAACGGCAAGTCCTGGCTGCTGTTCGGGCCGTTCGCCGGTTGGTCGCCCAAGTTCCTCAGGCAGGGCGACGTCTTGGACCTACCGGAGTCGATCACATTGAACAACTTCGCGTCGCTGGTCAACGTGGCGCTCACCCAGTTCGGGCTGCTGAAGTATCTGGTCGGTCAGCTGATGCTCTCGGAGGCGGAACGCATCGACGCGCTGCGCGAATTCGTCCCAACCGCAAGGGAAGCCGACTGGGAACTCAATGTCGCCGGACAGCGGGTGCAGGTCATCTGCGGCAAGAGCGGCAAGGGAGTTCTCGATTTCGGGACCACCGTACTGACCGCCGACGACGGCACCATCGCCGGACTGCTCGGCGCGTCGCCGGGAGCGTCGACGGCGGTGCCCGCGATGTTCGACGTGCTGCAACGCTGTTTCCCGCAGCGCTACGACGCGTGGCTGCCCGAACTCAAGGAGATGGTGCCCTCGCTGGGGCGTGAACTGTCGTCCGAGCCGGCGCTCTTCGACGAGGTGTGGTCACACGGCACCCGGGTGCTGCGGCTCGACGAGCCGGCGGCGATAGCCGGTAGATGACGATCGCGCTGCGCCGCAGCTGGTCTCGAGACCTCGACGCCGCGATGCTCTACGAACTGCTCAAGCTGCGGGTCGAGGTCTTCGTCGTCGAGCAGGCCTGTCCGTATCCCGAACTCGACGGGCGCGACCTGCTCGCCGAGACGCGCCACTTCTGGCTGGAAACCCCTGGGGGCGAGGTCATCTCGACACTGCGCCTGATGGAGGAACACCCCGGCGGGCACAAGGGTTTCCGGATCGGACGGGTGTGCACCAAACGCGAGGCGCGCGGCCACGGGCACAGCACCCGGTTGCTACAGGCCGCGCTGGCCGAGGTGGGCGACTATCCCTGTCGGATCGACGCCCAGACCTACCTGTCGGGCATGTACGCCCGCCTCGGGTTCGTGGCGGACGGCGAGGAGTTCCTCGAGGACGGCGTTCCGCACGTCCCTATGCTGAAGCCGTGACCTATCCGTTCAGCGCGATCGTCGGGCACGACCGCCTGCGGCTGGCGCTGTTGCTGTGTGCGATCCGCCCCGACATCGGCGGCATCCTGATCCGCGGCGAGAAGGGCACCGCGAAGTCGACGGCCGTGCGCGGCTTGGCAGCGGTGCTGCATGCCGTCGACGGGGCGTCGCTGGTCGAACTGCCGATCGGCGCCACCGAGGACCGCGTCGTCGGCTCATTGGACCTGCAGAAGGTGCTGCGCGACGGCGAGCACGCGTTCTCCCCGGGCCTGCTGGCGCGCGCACACGGCGGCGTGCTCTACGTCGACGAGGTCAACCTGCTGCACGACCACCTCGTCGACGTACTGCTCGACGCCGCGGCCATGGGCCGGGTGCACGTCGAGCGTGACGGGGTGTCTCACAGCCACGACGCTCGCTTCGTGCTGATCGGCACGATGAACCCCGAGGAGGGCGAGTTGAGGCCGCAGCTGCTGGACCGGTTCGGGCTGACGGTCGATGTGCGCGCCTCCCGCGATGTCGACGTGCGCGTCGACGTGATCCGGCAGCGGATGGACTACGAGGCCGACCCCGCCCGTTTCGCCGAGCGTTACGTCGACGCCGATGCCGAGCTGGCGCGCCGGATCGCGGGCGCCCGATCGGCGGTGAGCTCGGTGTTGTTGCCCGACAGCGAATTACGTCGCATCGCGGCGCTGTGCGCGGCCTTCGATGTCGACGGGATGCGCGCCGACCTGGTGGTCGCCAGAACCGCTGTCGCCCATGCCGCCTGGCGCGGGGCCGACACGGTGACCGAGGACGACATCCGGGTCGCCGCGGAACTCGCGCTGCCACACCGCAGGCGCCGGGACCCGTTCGACGACCCCGGCCTGGATTCCGGCCAGCTGGACGAGGCGATGGCGCAGGCCGGAGAGTCCGCCGACGAGCAGGGCCCGCGACCCGATCCGCCCGACGGTGGTGGCGGGTCGTCCGAGACCGAGTCGAACGATGAGCGGCCGCGAGGGTCTTCGGGTGGCGCGACTCGCCCCAGTGCGCCGCCGTCGGCGGTGTTCCGGACCCGTTCGCTGGTGGTGCCGGGGGTGGGGGATGGTGCACCCGGTCGACGGTCGCGGGCCCGCAACCGCACGGGCAAGACCATCGCGGCGACCGCCGATCGCGAAACCGGGCACGGCGTGCACGTGTTCGGGACGGTGTTGGCGGCCGCCGAGCGTCAGCGCGGGCCCGGTCGACCGCGGCCGCAGCCCGTCGATGTGCGCGGTGCCATCCGCGAGGGCCGCGAAGGCAACCTGGTGATCTTCGTCGTCGACGCGTCGGGGTCGATGGCCGCACGGGACCGCATGTCCGCGGTGGGCGGGGCGACGCTCTCGCTGCTTCGCGACGCTTATCAACGCCGGGACAAGGTCGCCGTCGTCACGTTCCGCCAGCAGGAGGCCCGCCTGCTGTTGCCACCGACGTCGTCGGTGCACATCGCTTCGCGGCGGCTGGCCAGGTTCGACACCGGCGGCAAGACGCCGCTGGCGCAGGGCCTGCTGGCCGCCCGCGATGTGGTGGTGCGCGAGAAGGCGCGCGACCCCGCACGGCGCAGCCTGGTGGTGGTGCTCACCGACGGCCGCGCGACCGGTGGTCCCGATCCGCTCGGGCGGGCGCGGGAGGCCGCCGCGATGCTGGTCGCCGAGGGCGCGGCGGCGGTCGTCGTGGACTGCGAGACTTCCTATGTGCGCTTGGGGCTGGCGCAACAGCTGGCCGGTCAACTCGGTGCGCCTGCGGTGCGGCTGGCGCAGTTGCGGGCCGACAACCTGACCGCGGTCGTGCGCACCGCCGCCTGAACCGGACCCACGGGAGAGAAGGGGAGATTCGTATGCCGCAGGGCCAGCCGCGCACCGTCCCCGCCGACGGTCTGACCACCCGTGCCCGTCGCAACGCGCCGCTGCTCGCCGTGCACACCGGTGCGGGCAAGGGCAAGTCGACGGCGGCGTTCGGCATGGCGCTGCGGGCCTGGAACCAAGGCTTCGACATCGCGGTGTTCCAGTTCGTCAAGAGCGCGAAGTGGAAGGTGGGTGAGGAGGCGGCCTTCCGCGAGCTGGGCAGGCTGCACGACGAGCACGGCGTCGGCGGCCCCGTCGAATGGCACAAGATGGGCTCGGGCTGGTCGTGGACCAGGGATAAAGCAACGGACAGGTCGCGCAGAGGCGGGAGCGAACTGGATCACGCCGCCGCGGCGGCCCACGGCTGGGCGGAGATCGCGCAGCGGCTGGCCGACGAACGCCACGACTTCTATGTGCTCGACGAGTTCACCTATCCACTGAAGTGGGGCTGGGTCGACGTCGACGACGTCGTCGAGGTGATGCGCTCGCGGCCGGGCACCCAGCACGTCGTCATCACCGGTCGCGACGCCCCGCCTGCGCTGCTCGACGCCGCCGATCTGGTGACCGAGATGACTAAGGTCAAGCATCCGATGGACGTCGGCCGCAAAGGCCAGAAGGGCATCGAGTGGTAGGGGCCCCCTTCGGCGAGCGTGCGTGTCTGCCGCCGACACGCCGAGCATTCGTCTGCACCGGCGCACGCTCGCAGCGGTGCGAGCGTGCGCACAGTGTCGGGGTATCGCGGCGTTTCCTGTGCAGACACGCACTCTCGCGGGTAGTGGGAGTGGGAGTGGGATGAGCGCGCCGGCCGTCGTGATCGCCGCGCCGGCTTCGGGCAGCGGCAAGACCACCGTCGCAACCGGCCTGATGGGCGCGCTGCGACATGCGGGACGGGCCGTCGCGCCGTTCAAGGTCGGCCCCGACTTCATCGATCCCGGCTACCACGCCCTGGCCACGCGGCGACCCGGCCGCAACCTCGACCCCGTGCTGGCCGGTGAACACCTCATCGCACCGCTGTACCGGCATGGCAGCGCCAGCGCCGACATCGCCGTGATCGAGGGCGTGATGGGCCTGTTCGACGGCCGTATCGCCGAACAGAGCTCGGGCACCGCATTCGGGTCCACCGCCCACGTCGCCACGCTGCTGGGCGCGCCCGTCATCCTGGTCGTCGACGCGCGCGGCCAGAGCCACAGCATCGCCGCGCTGCTGCACGGCTTCTCGACGTTCGACCCGGAGGTGCGCATCGCCGGGGTGATCCTCAACCGCGTCGGCTCGCAGCGCCACGAGCAGGTGCTGCGTCAAGCCTGTGAGCAGGCCGGCGTCGCGGTCTACGGGGCGATCCCGCGCACCGACGAATTAGTGGTCCCGTCCCGGCATCTGGGCCTCATCACCGCCGTCGAACACGGTGCCCGGGCTCGGGCGGCCGTGGAGGCCATGACCGCCCTGGTCGGCCGCCACGTCGACCTGGTCGGCATCGCAGGGCTGGCCCGCAGCAGCGTGGCCGCCGAGCCGTGGGATCCGGCGGTGTCCGCCCCGGTGGCCGACCGACCCGCGGTGGCGCTGGCATCGGGCAAGGCGTTCAGCTTCGGCTACGCCGAACACCGTGAGGTGCTCTCCGCCGCGGGCGCCGACGTGGTCGAGTTCGATCCGTTGACCGACCCGCTGCCGCCCGCCACCTCGGCGCTCGTCGTTCCCGGCGGTTTCCCCGAGGAGTTCGTCGCCGAGCTGTCGGCCAACGAGCCGGTGCGGCGCCAGATCAAGGCGCTCGCCGCGACCGGTGCGCCGGTGCACGCCGAGTGCGCGGGCCTGACCTACCTACTCGACGAGCTCGACGGACACCCCATGTGCGGTGTGCTGGGGGGCTCGGCGCGTTTCACCGATCGCCTCACGCTGGGCTACCGCGAGGCGATCGTCGTGGCCGACTCGCCGATGCACTCGATCGGCGACCGCACCATGGGCCACGAATTCCACCGCACCACAGTCACATTCACCGGCGACTACCCGCCCGCCTGGGTGTTCCGCGGTCGAGACGCCGCCGGCCGGTACGACGGTGCGGTGTCCGGCGGCGTGCACGCCGGGTACCTGCACATCCACCCGGCCGCGCACGCGCGCGCCATTTCGCGCTTCGTCGCCGCGGCGGCGACCTCTAAGCTCGCGCCGATGAGCCGCTTGCGCGAAGAGGATCGGGCGCCGATGAGCCGCTTGCGCGAAGAGGATCGGGCGCCGATGAGCCGCTTGCGCGAAGAGGATCGGGCGCAGTGACCGAGAACGCCTACCTGGTCGGCCTTCGGCTGGCAGGTAAGAAGGTCGTCGTCGTCGGGGGTGGCACCGTCGCGCAACGCCGACTGCCGCTGCTGGTGGCCAACGGCGCGGACGTTCATGTCATCACCCGCCGAGCCACTCCCGCCGTCGAGGGTATGAGCGGAATCACACTGCAGCTCAGGGAGTTCCGCGACGGCGACCTGGAAGGCGCCTGGTATGCGATCGCGGCCACCGACGACCCGGCCGTCAACGCCGCCATCGTCGCAGAGGCCGAACGCCGCCACATCTTCTGCGTCCGCGCCGACATCGCCCGCGAGGGCACGGCGGTGACGCCCGCCTCCTTCGACTACGAAGGCCTGTCGGTCGGCGTGCTGGCCGGGGGCGATCACCGGCGATCGGCGGCGATCCGTTCGGCCATTCACGAAGCGCTGCAGCAGGGGCTCATCGGGCAGGAGGCTTCGACGATCCCGGGCGTGGTTCCCGGCGGTGTCGCGCTGGTCGGCGGCGGACCCGGCGACCCCGAGTTGATCACCGTGCGGGGCCGCCGGCTGCTGGCCAACGCCGACGTCGTGGTCGCCGACCGGCTGGCGCCACCGGAACTGCTCGCCGAACTGCCCCCGCACGTCGAGGTCATCGACGCGGCCAAGATCCCGTATGGCCGGGCGATGGCCCAAGACGCGATAAACGACGTACTCGTCGACCGCGCCAGGGCGGGCAAGTTCGTGGTTCGGCTCAAGGGCGGCGACCCGTTCGTGTTCGCGCGCGGCTACGAGGAGGTGATCGCGTGCGCCGAGGCGGGGATACCGGTCACCGTGGTGCCCGGTGTGACCAGTGCCATAGGGGTGCCCGCGTTGGCCGGCGTCCCTGTCACCCACCGGCACGTCACACACGAGTTCGTGGTGGTCAGCGGCCATGTTGCGCCGGACCACCCCGAATCGTTAGTCAATTGGAATGCCCTGGCCGCGCTTTCCGGCACCATCGTGTTGCTGATGGCCGTCGAACGCATCGAGCTTTTCGCGCGCGCCCTGCTGGACGGGGGACGACCTGCAGATACGCCGGTGCTGGTGGTGCAGCACGGAACGACCGCCGCGCAGCGGACTTTGCGGGCAACGCTCGCCGACGCCGCAGAACGCATCCGGGAAGACGGAATCCGGCCCCCGGCGATCATCGTGATCGGGTCCGTGGCCGCGTTCGGCGGTTAAAGGATTCTTAAGATTACTGTAAGGTAACCCGCATGACGGCTCTCAATGACGCAGAGCGTGCTGCCATGCGCCGTGACGCCGAGGGTGGGGCAAACCAATCGTCTCCGGTGCACATGCGACAGTCCGCGGCTGAGCGAACCGGCAGGTACCCGGCCTGGCTGCCGTCGCGGCGGTTCATCGCCGCGGTCATCGCGATCGGCGGCATGCAGCTGCTCGCGACCATGGACAGCACGGTCGCCATCGTCGCGCTTCCTAAGATCCAGGACGAACTCGGCCTGTCCGACGCGGGCCGCAGTTGGGTCATCACCGCCTATGTGCTGACGTTCGGCGGGCTGATGCTGCTCGGCGGCCGCCTGGGCGACACGATCGGGCGCAAGCGCACCTTCATCGTCGGCGTCGCGCTGTTCACCATCGCCTCGGTTCTGTGCGGGCTGGCCTGGAACGAGGCCACGCTGGTGATCGCGCGGCTGCTGCAGGGTGTCGGCGCGGCGATCGCCTCGCCGACCGCGCTCGCGCTGATCGCCACGACGTTCCCGAAGGGCCCGGCCCGCAACGCGGCCACCGCAATCTTCGCGGCCATGACCGGCGTCGGCTCGGTGATGGGCCTGATCGTCGGCGGCGCACTGACCGAGGTGTCGTGGCGGCTGGCGTTCCTCATCAACATCCCGATCGGGTTGCTGATGATCTACCTGGCCCGCAAGACGCTGCGCGAGACGCATCGCGAGCCGCTCAAGCTGGACGCCACCGGGGCGATTCTGGCCACGCTGGGTTGCACGGCGGCGGTGCTGGCCTTCTCGATGGGCCCCGAGCAGGGTTGGATCTCGCCGGCCACACTGGGTTCTGGCCTGGCCGCCTCGGCGTTCCTGCTGGCCTTCCTCTACGTCGAGCGGACCGCCGAGAACCCGGTGATGCCGTTCGACCTGTTCAAGGACCACAACCGGGTCGCGACGTTCGCGGCGGTGTTCCTGGCCGGCGGCGTGATGTTCACCCTGACCGTGCTGATCGGCCTCTACGTCCAGGACGTCATGGGCTACAGCCCGCTTCGGGCCGGCGTCGGGTTCATCCCGTTCGTGATCGCGCTCGGCATCGGACTCGGCCTGTCATCGCAGCTGGTGCAGCGGTTCCCGCCGCGGGTGCTGGTGATCGCCGGCGGCGTGCTGGTCCTGGGCGCGATGATCTACGGCTCGACGCTGGACGCCAACATCCCGTACTTCCCGAACCTGGTGCTGCCGATCACGGTGGGCGGCATGGGTATCGGCATGATCGTCGTGCCGCTGATGCTGTCGGCGATCGCCGGGGTGGGCTTCGACCAGATCGGTCCGGTCTCGGCCATCGCGCTGATGCTGCAGAACCTCGGCGGACCGGTGGTCCTGGCGATCATCCAGGCCGTGATCACCTCGCGCACCCTGTATCTGGGCGGCACCAACGGTCCGGTCAAGGACATGGACGCCGCCCAGCTGCACGCGCTCGACCAGGGCTACACCTACGGCCTGCTTTGGGTCGCAGCGGTGGCCGTGATCGTCGGCTGCGTGTCGCTGTTCATCGGCTACACCGCATCGCAGGTGGCGCACGCGCAGGAAGTCAAGGACGCGATCGACTCCGGAGAGCTGTAGCTCGAGCCTGCACCGGAACCGCACTCGGTAGGCTGGCTGTCCATGTCTGCGGTCGGTGGTTCCTCGGATTCGACGGACCGCTTCACCGCGCCGGCCGGGTCGGCGTTCCCGCCGCTCGCGAAGTCCGTGCTCGGCCCGGCGATCTTCGCGATCACCGGCATGCAGCTGATGTCCACGCTCGACGGCACCATCGTGATCGTCGCGCTGCCGCGCATGCAGGCCGACCTCGGCCTCACCGACGCGAGCAAGAGCTGGGTCATCACCGCGTACGTGCTGGCGTTCGGCGGGCTGCTGCTGTTGGGCGGGCGTGTCGGCGACGCGATCGGACACAAGCGGGCGTTCCTTTCGGGCGTCGGCGTTTTCACCATCGCCTCCCTGGTGTGCGGGCTCGCCACTGACCCGACGACGTTGATCGCCGCCCGTGCCGTGCAGGGTGTGGGAGCCGCGGTGTCGGCGCCGACGGGGCTCGCGCTGATCGCGACGACATACGCGGTGGGCCAGGCGCGCAACCGCGCCCTGGCCATCTCGGCGGCCATGCAGGGCATCGGCTCGGTACTCGGCCTGGTGCTCGGCGGTGCGCTGACCGTGATCTCCTGGCGGCTGGCGTTTCTCATCAACATTCCGATCGGCATCGTGATCGTCGCCATCGCGGCCACCCAGCTGGCAGAGACCCACCACGAGCGCCTCAAACTCGATGTCACCGGCGCGCTGCTGGCCACCCTGGGCTGTTCGTCGGCGGTGTTCGTGTTCACCCAGGGACCGCCGCGGGGCTGGATCGATCCGTGGGTGATCGGCGGAGGTGTCGCGTCGGCGCTGTTCTTCATCGCGTTCCTGATCGTCGAGCGCACCGCCGTGCACCCGATCGTGCCGTTCTCGGTGTTCGACAACCGCAACCGCGTCATGACGTTCATCGCGCTTTTCCTGGCCGGCGGCGTGCTGTTGACGCTGACCGTGATGATCGGGCTGCTGGTGCAGGACGTCCTGGGCTACTCGGCGCTGCAGGCCGGTGTCGGCTTCATCCCCTTCGCGCTCGCGTTCGGCGTGGGCACCGCGGTCGCCGCGCGGCTGGCGCCGGTCATCGCCCCCCGCTGGCTGCTCATCGGTGCCGGGCTGTTCGTGCTCGGCGCGATGCTCTACGGCTCGACGCTGGACCGCCACATCCCGTACTTCCCCGACCTGTTCGCCCCGATCGTCGTCGGCGGGTTCGGCATCGGTGCGATCGCGGTGATCCTGCCGCTGTGCGCGGTCGCCGAAG
This sequence comes from Mycobacterium sp. IDR2000157661, assembly GCF_022317005.1. NCBI lineage: Bacteria > Bacillati > Actinomycetota > Actinomycetes > Mycobacteriales > Mycobacteriaceae > Mycobacterium > Mycobacterium sp. IDR2000157661. The sequence continues at coordinate 4,624,801 of NZ_CP081006.1, read as the reverse complement.
TCGGCCCGCGCGAGATCGGCCCCGTCGCGTCGATCACGCTGATGGTGCAGAACCTGGGCGGGCCCGTGGTGCTCGTGGTGATCCAGGCGGTGCAGACGTCGCGCACGCTGTATCTGGGCGGCACCACCGGGCCGGTGAAGAACATGACGCCCGCCCAGCTCGACGCCCTGGGAGCCGGCTACACGTATTCGCTGCTGTGGGTGGCGGGCGTCGCGGTGATCGTGGGCGTGGTCGCGTTCTGGATCGGCTTCTCGGCCCGGCAGATCGCCAGGGCGCAGCACACCCGCGAGGCGGTGGAGGCAGGCGAGCTTTAGCCCGATCAGTAAGGTGATCGGCTGTGATCACCCGCATGTCGGAGCTGTTCCTGCGCACCCTGCGTGACGACCCGGCCGACGCGGAGGTGGCCAGCCACAAGCTGCTGATCCGCGCCGGTTACATCCGACCCATCGGCCCGGGCCTGTACAGCTGGTTGCCCCTGGGGCTTCGGGTGCTGCGCAAGATCGAGAACGTCGTGCGCGCCGAGATGGCGGCGATCGGCGGTCAGGAGATCCTCTTCCCGGCGCTGCTGCCGAGGGCCCCCTACGAGACCACCAACCGCTGGACCGAGTACGGCGACGGCGTCTTCCGGCTGCAGGACCGCCGCGGTAACGACTACATGCTGGGCCCGACGCACGAAGAGTTCTTCACCATGGCGGTCAAGGGCGAATACAGCAGCTACAAGGACTTCCCGCTGCTGCTGTTCCAGATCCAGACCAAGTACCGCGACGAGGCGCGGCCGCGGGCGGGCATCCTGCGCGGCCGCGAATTCGTCATGAAGGACTCGTATTCGTTCGACGTGTCCGACGACGGCCTCGCTGCCGCGTACCAGCGTCACCGCGAGGCCTACCAGCGGATCTTCGACACGCTCGGCGTCCGCTACGTCATCGTCTCGGCGGTGTCGGGCGCGATGGGCGGCAGCGCGTCAGAGGAATTCCTGGCCGAAAGCGACATCGGCGAGGACACCTTCGTGCGGTGCCTGGAGTCCGGTTACGCCGCCAACGTCGAAGCCGTCACGACCGCCGTGCCCGCCGCCCTGCCGATCGAGGGCCGCCCGGAGGCCACGGTCTACGACACCCCCGGGACTCCCACGATCGCCACGCTGGTCGACTGGGCCAACCGCACCCTCGACCGCGAGGTGACCGCCGCGGACACGCTGAAGAACGTGATGCTCAAGACCCGCCTGCCCGGCGGGGAGTGGGAACTGTTGGCCGTCGGTGTCCCCGGCGACCGCGACGTCGACGACAAACGCCTGGGGGCGGCGCTCGAACCGGCCGAGTACGCACTGCTCGATGACGCCGACTTCGCCGGATACCCATTCCTGGCCAAGGGCTACATCGGCCCGAAAGCCCTCCAGGCCAACGGTGTTCGCTATCTCGTCGATCCACGCGTGGTGGACGGCACGTCCTGGATCACCGGCGCCGACGAACCGGGCAGGCACGTCGTCGGGCTGGTCGCCGGACGCGACTTCGTGCCCGACGGCATTATCGAGGCCGCCGACGTGCGCGACGGTGACTTGTCGCCCGACGGGGCGGGGCCGCTGGTGTCGGCGCGGGGTATCGAGATCGGCCACATCTTCCAGCTGGGGCGCAAGTACACCGACGCGTTCGACGCCGACGTGCTCGGCGAGAACGGCAAGCCGGTGCGGCTGACGATGGGCTCCTACGGCATCGGGGTGTCGCGGCTGGTCGCGGTGATCGCCGAACAGCATCACGACGAGATCGGGCTGCGCTGGCCGTCGTCGGTGGCGCCGTTCGACGTCCACCTGGTCATCGCCAACAAGGACGACGCCGCGCGCGCCGGCGCCGAGCAGTTGGCAAACGGACTCGACGCGCTGGGTCTCGATGTGCTGCTCGACGACCGCGCCGCCTCGCCGGGCGTCAAGTTCAAGGACGCCGAACTGCTCGGTGTGCCGTGGATCGTCGTGGTCGGCCGCGGCTGGGCCGACGGTGTGGTCGAACTGCGCAACCGGTTCAGCGGAGAGACACGCGAGATCGCGGTCGGCGACACGATCGGAACTGCGGCTGCCGAGATTTCGACCGCCCTGCGTACCTGATGCGACCGCGAACGTGACGCCGCAGTCACCCCCTCCGGCGATGGGGACGGCAGCGTCCCGTTCGCGCCAGGCGCGTTTACTCGTTGCCCCCGGGGAACGCGACGGTGACGGGGGAGACACCGAGCAGCCGGCGCCAGCGGGCGGCCATCACGGCGCTCTGGCACAGCGCGGTCACACCGAACGCCCGGTCCTGCTCGGTGCTCGCCTGCTCCACGACCGCCCGCCACGCCTCGGCGGTGTCCTCCTCCATCCGCACCGCGAGCGTTTCCGCGTCGGCCGGGGAGTTGATCGTCAGCGGAAGCTGATACCCCGCGGCGGGCAGGGGCACGGCGATCGACCGCTCCTCCAACATCGTCAGTGCGGCCTCGCGACGTTCCCGGTGCTCGGAGATTGCTTCGGCGACCAGGTAGTTGTCCTCGGGGGCCGAGCGGGCCGACACGACGCCGTAGCCGTAGATGACGGCGTGCTCGGTGGCGATCGCGTCGAACAGCGCGCCGTCGGCGGCGTTGTCCGGACGGGTCGGGGTCGGTTCGGCCGACGTCATCGCGCCCTACCGGGGACCACGAGGCCGACCGAGTAGGCCGCTGTGCACGCCGCCGCGATCGAGGCGACCAGCCCCGCGTGGTAGCCGGACAGGGTGGCCGCCAGCTCCGCGGCGCTCTCCGCCGACGCCCGCAGGGCGTTGACGGCGTCCTTGGCGGTGGGCGGCCTGGCCGGTGCGGCCGTGGTGCTGGTTGGTGTTCCGGTCGGCGCCTCCGCACCGCGCATCCGCACGAGCTCGTCGGAGAGCGCCTGCGCGTGTGCCGATCGCTCCGCGGCCACCGCGGTCAGGGCCGCGACGATCGGACCGCGCTCGCGTGCGGCGGCGTCGGTGGCCAGCCGGCTGTCGGTGCGGGCCCGCTCGAGCTGCGCGGCGAGTTCGTCGACCTCCGGCGGCGGGGGCGGGGATGCACAGCCGGCCGCGGTCACGCTGACCAGCGCCAGCGCCGCCGCCGAAGCCAGTACCCGTCTCCTGCTGAGGGTCGGCGGTCGGCTCGGCACGAGCAACATCTTGCCACTGCGGCAGCGCAGCCCCGGTGCGCGTTCGGCGATTGCGGCGGCACCGCTGGCGTATCGTGGGGAATTGATTCCATGTGGTGCCGCGAGGAATCGGGTCCGGACAATTCAAGACGAGGAGCTCGCCGTGACGGAGCATTCTGCGGGATTGCCGTCGCAGGATCAGGTGATCGAGCTACTCGGCGGCCACTTCGCGCGTGCCGGTTACGACATCGAGGACGTCCTCATCGACGCCGCCGCGCAGCCACCGCGGATCACCGTGGTCGCCGACGCCGACGGCGGTCTGGACCTCGACGCGATCGCCGAGTTGTCGCGGTCGGCCTCCGCGCTGCTGGACGAGGTGGACGCCGGCGCCGCGCCCTACGTCCTCGAGGTCACCTCGCCGGGCGTCGACCGGCCGCTGACCACCGAGAAGCACTATCGCCGGGCCCGTGGCCGCAAGGTGGAACTGACGCTGTCCGACGGGTCGCAGGTGTCAGGCCGACTGGGCCAGACCCACGACGGTGTCGTCCGACTGGTGGTGCGCGAGGGCCGCCAGCCCAGCTTCAGCGTCCGCGAGCTGCCCCTGGACGCGATCACCAAAGCCGTTGTCCAAGTCGAGTTCTCACCTCCCAATCCGCGAGAGCTGGAGTTGGTCGGCCGATCTGGGAAGGAGGCCTGAGGCGTGAACATCGACATGGCAGCGCTGCACGCCATCGAGGTGGACCGCGGCATTCCGGTGGGCGAGCTGGTCGAGACCATCAAGTCGGCCCTGCTGACGGCCTACCGGCACACCGCGGGACACGCGGCCGACGCGCGCATCGAGATCGACCGCAAGACCGGCGAGGTCAAGGTGATCGCGACCGAACTCGACGAGGACGGCAACCCGATCAGCGAATGGGACGACACCCCCGAGGGGTTCGGTCGCGTCGCCGCCACGACCGCGCGCCAGGTCATGCTGCAGAGGTTCCGCGACGCCGAGAACGAGAAGACCTTCGGGGAGTTCTCCGCGCGCGAAGGCGACATCGTCGGCGGCGTTATCCAGCGTGACGCGCGGGCCAACGCGCGGGGACTGGTCGTTGTGCGGATGGGCAGCGAGTCGAAGGGCTCCGAAGGTGTCATCCCCGCCGCCGAGCAGGTCCCCGGCGAGCGCTACGAGCACGGCGACCGGTTGCGCTGCTACGTCGTCGGCGTCACGCGGGGTGCCCGCGAGCCGCTGATCACGCTGTCGCGCACGCATCCGAACCTGGTGCGCAAGCTGTTCTCGCTGGAGGTTCCCGAGATCAACGACGGGTCGGTCGAGATCGTCGCGGTCGCCCGTGAAGCGGGCCACCGCTCGAAGATCGCGGTCACTTCGAGGGTGTCCGGCCTCAACGCCAAGGGCGCCTGTATCGGGCCGATGGGCCAGCGGGTGCGCAACGTGATGAGCGAGTTGTCGGGCGAGAAGATCGACATCATCGACTACGACCCCGACCCCGCGAAGTTCGTGGCCAACGCGCTGTCGCCGGCCAAGGTGGTCTCGGTGACCGTCATCGACGAGGCGGCCCGCGCGGCCCGCGTCGTGGTGCCCGATTTCCAGCTCTCGCTGGCCATCGGGAAGGAAGGCCAGAATGCGCGGTTGGCCGCCCGGTTGACCGGCTGGCGCATCGACATCCGCAGCGACGCCGTGCCCACCGGGAGGGCCGAGTCCGGCGCCGACGCCGCGCACGGGGCGGTCCGCGACCGGTAGCGCCGGCGACCTGCACGGCCGGTTCGGATCGGCGCGGCGGGGGCGGTAGACTCAGCTGTGATCCAGCGCGAGACTTCGGCCTCGGCGCATCGACGCAGCCCCGACGAGCCTGTCGGACCGGTGCGGACATGCGTCGGCTGTCGAAAGCGAGAGCTGGCCGTCGAACTGCTTCGTGTGGTCGCTGTCGACGCTGTTGACGGCCCTGGGAACGGTCCCAGCGTCGTGACCGTTGACTCAGCGAGAAGGCTGCCGGGGCGGGGTGCGTGGCTGCATCCCGATCCGCAGTGCCTTGACGCGGCAATCCGACGGCGGGCGTTCGTTCGAGCGTTGCGGATCACCGGTTCACCGGACGTAACCGCGGTGGTCGAGCACGTCAGCGCTGTGAGCAGCGCCGAAGCGCCCATCCACCCGGCAAGAGAACAGGTAGCGAAGAACATGAGCACACCGTGAAGTCCCGATGACCATGCGTCATAGCTAACCCGAGGCGCGGCGCCTACCACCGCTGACGCCTCTAGAGATGGAGAAGTAGTGGCAGGTAAGGCCCGTGTACACGAGTTGGCCAAGGAACTCGGTGTCACCAGTAAGGAAGTGCTCGCCCGACTGAGCGAACAGGGCGAATTCGTCAAATCGGCGTCCTCCACCGTGGAGGCTCCGGTCGCGCGCCGACTGCGCGAATCCTTCGGCGGCGGGAAGGCCGCCCCCGAGAAGGCCAAGGCCGCAGGCAACGGCTCGGCGGCCGGCGCGGCCACCGAGAGCGCCGCAGCGGCCCCCAAGCCCGGGGCGAAGGCGCCGGCGCCCAAGCCGGCAGCGCCCGTCGTCGAGACCCCGGCCCCGCCCGTCGCACCGGCCGCGCCTCCGCCGGCGGCCTCCGCGCCCCGGCCCCTCCCGCCGCGCCGCCCACTCGCCCCGGTCCTACGCCCGGCCCGCGTCCGGGTGCGCCCAAGCCGGCCCCACGCGTCCCGCGCGTCGGCAACAACCCGTTCTCCTCGCAGCAACCGGTCGACCGGCCGATGCCGCGTCCGCAGGCTCCCCGCCCGGGCGCGCCGCGACCCGGCGCGCCGCGACCGGGCATGTCACCGAACAACATGCCGCCGCGTCCCGGCGGTCCACGGCCGCCGCGTCCCGGCGGCGGCGCGCGCCCCGGTCCCGGTGGCGGTCCGCGTCCCGGCGCAGGCCAGGGCGGTCGTCCCGGTGGCGGCGGCGGTGGTAACTACCGTGGCGGCGGCGGCGGTGGCGGCGGCGCGCCCGCGGGCGGTGGCTTCCGTGGCCGTCCCGGCGGCGGCGGCCGTCCCGGTCAGCGCGGTGGCGCGGCCGGTGCATTCGGCCGTCCCGGCGGCGCGCCGAAGCGGGGTCGCAAGTCGAAGCGGGCGAAACGCGCCGAGTACGAGAACATGCAGGCTCCGGTCGTCGGCGGTGTGCGGTTGCCGCACGGCAACGGCGAGACCATCCGGCTGGCCCGCGGCGCATCGCTGTCGGACTTCGCCGACAAGATCAACGCGAACCCCGCGTCGTTGGTGCAGGCACTGTTCAACCTGGGCGAGATGGTCACGGCGACGCAGTCGGTGGGCGACGACACCCTGGAGTTGCTCGGCAACGAGATGAACTACAAGGTGCAGGTCGTCTCACCCGAGGACGAGGACCGCGAACTGCTCGAGTCGTTCGACCTGTCCTACGGCGAAGACGCCGGGGACGAAGGCGACCTGGAGTTCCGTCCGCCGGTGGTGACGGTGATGGGCCACGTCGACCACGGCAAGACCCGCCTGTTGGACACGATCCGCCAGGCCAACGTCCGCGAGGGCGAGGCGGGCGGCATCACCCAGCACATCGGCGCCTACCAGGTCTCGGTCGAGCACGACGGTGCCGAGCGCCCGATCACCTTCATCGACACCCCGGGCCACGAGGCGTTCACCGCCATGCGTGCCCGCGGCGCCAAGGCCACCGACATCGCGATCCTGGTCGTCGCCGCCGATGACGGTGTGATGCCGCAGACGGTGGAGGCGGTCAACCATGCGCAGGCCGCCGAGGTGCCGATCGTCGTGGCGGTCAACAAGATCGACGTCGAGGGCGCCGACCCGGCCAAGATCCGCGGCCAGCTGACCGAGTACGGGCTGATCCCGGAGGAGTACGGCGGCGACTCCATGTTCGTCGACATCTCCGCCAAGAACAACGTCAACATCGAGCAGTTGCTCGAGTCGGTGCTGCTCACCGCCGACGCCGCCCTGGACCTGCGGGCCAATCCCGACATGGAGGCCCAGGGTGTGGCGATCGAGGCGCACCTCGACCGCGGACGCGGTCCGGTGGCCACCGTGCTGGTGCAGCGCGGGACGCTACGGATCGGCGACTCGATCGTCGCCGGTGACGCGTACGGCCGCGTGCGCCGGATGGTCGACGAGCACGGCGAGGACGTCGACGAGGCGCTGCCGTCGCGGCCGGTGCAGGTCATCGGCTTCACGTCGGTGCCGGGTGCCGGCGACAACCTGCTGGTGGTCGACGAGGACCGGATCGCCCGGCAGATCGCCGACCGGCGCAACGCGCGCAAGCGCAACGCGATGGCCGCGCGCAGCCGCAAGCGCATCAGCCTCGAGGACCTGGATTCGGTGCTCAAAGAAACCAGTCAGCTGAACTTGATCCTCAAGGGCGACAACGCCGGTACGGTCGAGGCGCTCGAGGAGGCCCTGCTGGGCATCCAGGTCGACGACGAGGTGGAGCTGCGCGTCATCGACCGCGGCGTCGGTGGAGTCACCGAGACCAACGTCAACCTGGCGTCGGCGTCGGACGCGATCATCATCGGCTTCAACGTCCGCGCCGAGGGCAAGGCGACCGAGCTGGCCAACCGCGAGGGTGTGGAGATCCGCTACTACTCGGTGATCTACCAGGCCATCGACGAGATCGAGAGCGCACTCAAGGGCATGCTCAAGCCGGTCTACGAGGAGAAGGAACTCGGCCGCGCCGAGATCCGCGCGATCTTCCGGTCGTCGAAGGTCGGCAACATCGCCGGCTGCCTGGTCCAGTCCGGGATCATGCGGCGCAACGCGAAGGCCAGGCTGCTGCGCGACAACGTGGTGGTCGCCGAGAACGTCACCGTGTCGTCGCTGCGCCGGGAGAAGGACGACGTCACCGAGGTCCGCGAGGGCTACGAGTGCGGTCTTACGCTGACCTACTCCGACATCAAGGAAGGCGACGTCATCGAGACCTACGAGCTGGTCGAGAAAGAGCGGACCTAATGGCCGGCGACCGCTCGTCGGTGGGGGCACCTCCCGCGCGCTGCGCAGGGGCGGAGCATCATGGCTGATCCGGCCCGGGCACGCCGGCTGGCCAAACGCATCTCCACCCTCGTCGCCTCGGCGATCGAGTACGAGATCAAGGATCCGCGACTGGCAGGCGTGACGATCACCGACGCCAAGGTCACCAACGATCTGCACGACGCCACGCTGTACTACACGGTGATCGGCAGTTCGCTTGCCGAGGAGCCGGACTACGCCGGCGCGGCCGCCGCGCTGCAATCGGCCAACGGCGTGCTGCGGTCGAAGGTCGGCGCCGCCCTTGGCGTGCGTTTCACCCCGACGTTGTCGTTCGAGCGCGACACCGTGCCGGATTCCGCGCACCGGATGGAGGAGCTACTCGCTCGCGCGCGCGCCGCCGACGAGGACCTGGCGAGAGTTCGGCAGGGTGCCAAACCCGCCGGCGAGGCCGACCCGTACCGTGTCCCTGGGGGAGAAGAAGGCCAAGAGGTTCCTGTGGGGCCGGACGACTCCGAGGACAGCCGTGACCGCGATCGACAAGACGACTGACGTTCCCGAATCGGGCTTCCGCGTCGACGCGCGCGGAGCAGCGGACCTGCTTGCAGCGGCCGAGGTCGTCAGCGTGGTGTGTCACGTGCATCCCGACGCCGACACGATCGGTGCCGGTCTGGCGCTGGCGCTGATCCTCGATCAGTCCGGCACGACGGTGCAGGTCAGCTTCGCCGCGCCGGCAACACTGCCGGAGTCATTGCAGTCGCTGCCGGGTGGTCACCTGCTCGTCGCCCCCGACGAGGTGCGACGCGACGCCGACCTGGTCGTGACCGTCGACATCCCGAGCATCAACCGGCTGGGCGCGCTGCGCGAACTCGCCGAGCCGGGCCGCGAGGTCCTGGTGATCGACCACCACGCCTCCAATCAGCTGTTCGGCAGCGCCAACTACGTCGACGCGTCGGCCGATTCCACCACGATGCTGGTGGCCGACCTGCTCGACGCGTGGGAGAAGCCGATCGACATCGGGGTGGCGCACTGCCTGTACGCCGGTCTGACCACCGACACCGGTTCGTTCCGGTGGGCTACCCCCCGCGCGCACCGGCTGGCCGCCCGCCTCGTCGAACTCGGCGTCGACAATGCCGAGATCAGCCGCGCACTGCTCGACACGCACCCGTTCGCCTGGCTGCCGATGCTCTCGCGGGTGCTGGGGTCGGCGCAGCTGCTGCCCGACGCGGTCGGCGGTCGCGGTCTGGTGTACGCCGTTGTGGCGCACCAGGAGTGGGCCAACGCCCGGCCGGAGGAAGTGGAGAGCATCGTCGACATCGTCCGCACGACCCAGCAGGCCGAGGTCGCCGCGGTGCTCAAGGAGGTCGAGCCGTCGCACTGGTCGGTGTCGATGCGCGCCAAGAATTACGACATCTCCGCCGTGGCCAGCGGCTTCGGCGGCGGCGGGCACCGACTGGCCGCCGGGTACTCGGCCACCGGGTCGGCCGACGACGTGGTGCAGGCGCTGTTGACCACCCTTGGTTGAGCGGCCGACACCGGAAATCCCGGTCACCGGGCGCCGGATCGCCGCCCTGGCACTGCCTGCGCTGGGCGTGCTCGCGGCCGAACCGATTTACCTGCTGTTCGACCTGGCGGTCGTGGGCCGCCTCGGTGCTCTGGCATTGGCGGGGTTGGCGATCGGTGCGTTGATCCTGTCCACGCTGAGCTCGCAGATGACGTTTCTGTCCTATGGCACCACCGCGCGGTCGGCCCGCTTCTTCGGCGCAGGCGACCGAACCGCAGCCGTGGGCGAGGGGGTGCAGGCGACCTGGCTGGCGCTCGGTCTGGGCGCCGTGATCGTCGTTGCGGTGCAAGCCTTCGCGGTGCCGTTGGTGTCGGTCCTCGCGGGTTCCTCCGACGGCGGTGACATCGCCGACGAGGCGTTGCCGTGGGTACGCATCGCCATCGTCGGCGTTCCGGCGATCCTGGTCTCGGCGGCGGGCAACGGCTGGATGCGCGGCGTGCAGGACACGGTGCGGCCGTTGCGTTACGTGGTTTCCGGCTTCGCGGTGTCGGCGGTGCTTTGTCCGCTGCTGGTGTACGGCTGGTTGGGAATGCCACGGCTGGAGCTGGCCGGCTCCGCGGTCGCCAACGTCGTGGGGCAGTGGTTGGCGGCGCTGTTGTTCTGCCGGGCGTTGTTGGTCGAGCGGGTGCCCCTGCGCGTCGTCCCGGCGGTGCTGCGCGCGCAGGTGGTGATGGGCCGCGACCTGGTGTTGCGCACGCTGGCTTTCCAGGCTTGCTTCGTCTCCGCCGGAGCCGTCGCGGCCCGCTTCGGCGCAGCCGCCGTCGCGGCGCACCAGGTGGTGCTGCAGCTGTGGAACTTCCTTGCTCTGGTGCTCGATTCGCTGGCCATCGCCGCGCAGTCACTGGTCGGGGCGGCGCTCGGTGCCGGGCTTGTGGCCCACGCCAAGACGGTGGCGTGGCGGGTCACGGTGTTCTCGACGCTGGCGGCGGCGGTGCTGGCGGTGGTGTTCGCGCTCGGCGCGTCGGTGTTCCCGGCCATCTTCACCGACGATCGGGCGGTACTCGACGCAATGGGTGTGCCGTGGTGGTTCATGGTGGCCCAACTGCCGATCGCGGGAATCGTTTTCGCGCTCGACGGCGTGCTGCTCGGCGCGGGGGACGCGCCGTTCATGCGCAACGCGACGCTGGTCAGCGCCGTGGTCGGCTTCCTGCCGCTGATCTGGTTGTCGCTGTTGTTCGACTGGGGGTTGCTCGGCGTCTGGGCCGGGCTTTCGACCTTCATGGTGCTGCGACTGGCGTTCGTCGGCTGGCGCGCCTTCTCCGGACGCTGGCTAATCCCCGGCACCACCTGATGCGTGCCGCAAGCTCCCGTAGTTTCGGCGAGCGTGCGTGTCTGCACATGACACGCCGCGAAAACTCAGCACTTTGCGCGCGCTCGCGGTCGGACGCGGTGACTCAGCGCACCTGGGAGCGTCCCCGCTCGAGCACGGCCTCGCGGTTGGCGGCGATGTCGTCCCCGCTGGCGCTGCGCATCCACTCGCGGGCCGAGGCGGCCTCGATCCAGAGTCCCTCGTTGGTCTGCGCTTCGTCGATGCGGTGATACGACGCGAGCAGCGCCTGCACCGCGCGCTGATTGTTGCCGACGATCGAGGACGCGACTCGCCGGGCGGTCGCCAGCAGCTGGTCGCGCGGCACCACCTCGGTGACCAGGCCGGTGCGCAACGCGTCTTCGGCCGACAGGTAGTCGCCGGTCAGGCTCATACGGCGGGCCATGCCGACTCCGACCTTCTGCGGCAGCCGCACCGAGAGTCCCCAGGTCGGCAGCAGGCCGACGCGGGCGTGGGTGTCGGCGAAGCGCGCCCGCTCGGAGGCGATCAGGATGTCGCAGTACAGTGCGATCTCCAGGCCACCGGTGACCGCCGCGCCGTTGATCGCCCCGATCACCGGCTTGGTCATCGGCGGCCACTTCGGTGAGATGTCCGGCAGCTCGGTCGTGTCGCCGAGCTCTTTGAGATCCAGACCCGCGCAGAACACCGGGTCGGCTCCGGTGACGATCACGACGTCGACTTCGGTGTCGGCCTGCGCGTCACCCAGTGCCGCGTAGAAGTGCCTGCGCAGCTCCGCCGAGAGCGCGTTGCGCGACTGCGGCCGGTTCAGCGTCAGCGTCCGTACCCGGTCCTGGGTGTCGATCAGCAAGGTGTCGGTCACCGGTTGAACCTATCGTGGACGCATGTGCCGAAACATCACCGAGCTACGCGGGCTGGAGCCGGCGGCCACCGACGAGGAAATCGAGGCCGCGGCCCGCCAGTACATCCGCAAGGTCAGCGGCATCACCCGTCCGACGGCGGCCAACGCCGACGCTTTCGAGGACGCTGTCGCCGAAGTCACTGCGGCCACCCGGCGGCTGTTGGCCACGCTGCCGCCCCGGCGTCAGCCGCCCAAGACCGTGCCGCCGCTGCGCAGGCCGGAGGTGCGGGCCCGCATAGCGGCGAAGGCGGCGACATAACCGCGACGCCGACCCGTCCCGCGCTCAAGGAGTGGAGCGCGGCGGTGCACGCGCTGCTCGACGGCAGGCAGACCGTGTTGCTGCGTAAGGGCGGCATCGGTGAGAAGCGGTTCGCCGTCAGCGCGTCGCGTTTTCTGCTGTTTCCCACCGTCGCGCACAGCCATGCCGAGCGGGTCCGCCCCGAACACCGCGACCTGCTCGATGCTGCGGCGCGTGACAGCACCGAGGACGCCGTGGTGATCCGCGCCGGCGCCGACGTCGTCGCGGCGATCGAAGTCACCCGGCCCGACCGGCTCGAAGGCATTGCCCGCCAACACATCTGGACCGACGAGTCGGTGAAGACCGACCGGCTGGGCTTCCGGCCCGGCATCGGCTCACCGCGCTGGTCGTGCGCACCAGCCCGCTGCTACAGCCGGTGCGCATCGCACGCACTCCCGACTACGCGGGCTGTACCAGCTGGGTGCAACTGCCTGTCGACCCACGATGGGGCCCGCCCGTCACCGATGACGCCAAGCTGCGTGACGTCGCCGAGGAGGTGCGGCGCTCAGTCGGTTGAGGGCGGGCGCGGGCCCGCGGGCAGCACCAGCCGCGAGACACCGTCGCCGAGATGCACGCTGTGGGTCGCCGACGCCACATTGCGGCCCGTGCCGAGCGGTTCGCCGGTGCCCAGGTTGCGGGCGAACCGCGGATGCGAGCCGCCGGCCACCAGCACGCGGATCCGTGAGCCGGCCCGGAACCGGTGCGCGACGGCGTCCAGCTCGACCCGCACCAGACCGGAGTCCGGCGCCCCGCCGAGGTAACCATCGCTGACGTTGCGGGACCGGCCGCGGGCGTCGACCTCACTGATGCGCACCCACAGGTCGTTGTGCGGGTTGTCGCAGGAGTGTGACAGCTCCAGCACCGGCGACCCGACCACGTAGAGGTCGTTCGGCAGTCGATCGGCGGTGAAGCTCAGCACGTCGGCCCGTTGGGCCAGCGTGGTGTCCTTGCGGTAGCCGCCCTCCGGCGAGAGCAGCCGGCCGCCCACCGTCGGCGTCGGGTTGGCCGGGTTGTAGGTGAAGGTTGCAGCCGGGGCCGTCTCCGGCGGCACCGCCTGCCCGAGCCGGCCGCCCGGCTGCAGATAGCGCACCTGCTCGGGCATCTCCGGCGGCCAGTGCGGCAGCTCCGTCCAGCCGTGTCCGTTGACGAAGACGCGCACCGGACGGCGCCGGCGCCCGACGTCCCCGTTCAGATGGGTGCCCAACCAGTCCAGTGACTCCCGGATCGCGGTGGGCGCGGCCTTGGTCATCAGGTGGGTGTGCGTCCACGAGCCGATGGTCAGTCCGACGGGCACCCCGCGCGCGGCCAGCCGGTGGTACTGGGTGAGCGTCTGCTCGAGAAACAGATCCTGCCAACCACCGATGAGCAATACCGGAATCTCGGTGCGGTCCAACGCTTCGGAGATGTTCAGCGACGTCCAGAACGGATCGTCGGCCTCCGGGTGCTCGAGCCAGGACTCCCACCACGGCGCACCCGTGCCGAGCAGCTTCCGGCCCGCCTCGCCCGCGGGCAGCCCGGTGGTCGCGCGGCCCAGGGCGCGGCGGGCCCGCACCTGTGCGACCAGTGCGCGAATCCGGCTGGGCTCCTCCTGGCGGGCCACCAGATCGCTCCAGCCGAGGAAGTCGTTGAGGCCGAAGGTGCCCGTGCCCCATCGCGGGCCGCTGACGTCGTGCGGGCCGACGGTGATCACGGCCGCCTTCATCTCCGGCGGCGGGTCCATCAGCAAGGCCCACTGCGTGAAGCCCAGATACGACAGCCCGATCGTCGCGAACGACCCGGCGAACCAGTTCTGCTCGCGCAGCCATGCCACGGTGTCGGCGCCGTCGGCGATCTCGTTGACCATCGGCTGGAACTCCCCACCCGAGCCGAATGTGCCACGCACGCTCTGGAACACGACGTGGTAACCGCGCGAGGCGTACACACTCGCGTACAGCGCCGCGAACGGGAAGCGCCGACCGTACGGGCAGCGGACCAGCAGCGTGCCCGCGGGCGTGTCCGTCAGGGGGGCATAGTGGTCCGCCTTGAGCTCGACCCCGTCGCGCATGGGCACGCACACCTTGTGCACCTCGAAGTCGTTCCTGTGCGGTGGCAGCCGCAGCAGGCGCGACAGGGCGCGTCCGGCGAACTTCGTGGATCGTGGACGGGCTTGAGTGTCGACGGAGGTCACCCCGTCGAATTTACGCAGGCGATCCGCCGTCGGGGTCAAGCGCCTGGACAACCGCCGTCATCGCCCAATCGATGGTCGCAGTGGCGGCGTCGGCTTCGATTCCCCACACCCCGACCAGCCGTTCGTAGGAGGCCGGGCTCCACAGCACGTCGAGCAGGCCGGCCACCCGGCGGCGCTGTGCCTGCGGCAGTGCCGGGGCCGCGTGGGCCACCGCGCGCAGCAGTGCCTCGCGGCGGCGCTCGTCGGAGCGGACGAACGCCGGGTCGCTCGGTGCCGGGACCATCTCCCGGACGGCGAACCGCTGCAGCGACGCGAACACCCGGGCCGTGACCGCGCCGAGATTGTCGAGTGTCACGTCCTCGTAGGACACTCCGGCCTCGGTCTCGAGCCGCTGCATCACCGCGGCGTGCAGATGGCGTTCGGTGGGGAAGTGCCGATAGACGGTTCGCTCGCCGACGCCGGCGCGTTCGGCCACTGCGCGAAACGTCAGTCCCCGCCAGTCCCAGCTGTCGAACTCGTGCACCAACTCGCTGCCTGCGCGCACGATGCGGTCGCGCGTCTGGGCGGCCTTCCGCCGACGGGCGCTGTTGTCGTAGGGACGCCTCGACGCTCTTGACGGCTCGCCCATAATGATGACAGTGTACTGTCATCAATTGCGGTGGAGGTGCGGCGTGGCGTCAGCGACTGAACTGATGGCCCGCGCTGTCGAACGCACCGGTCTCGACGACTTCGGCGACGACGCGTTCCGCGAAGGTCTGGAGATCCTCACCCGCGCGCTGCGCGACGAGGCCCGGCTTAACCCTCGCGGCGAGGGTTTCGTCTACAGCCGCCTGGAACTGCACTTGTCACAGCGCCTGCAGGTCGAGGACTGGTACCGCAGGCATCCGGAGATCGGCGACGAAACCGTCGCGGCGCCGCTGTTCGGGCTGGGCCTGCCGCGCACCGGGTCGACGGCGCTGTCGTTCCTGCTCGCACAGGACCCCGACGTGCGGTACCTGCGCAGCTGGGAGTCGGCGCAGCCGTGCCCGCCACCTTCGACCGTGCCCGGCGACGATCCCCGCGTCCCGCCGGATGCGCGCCCGCTGGTCGTGGGCAGTCGCCACCATGTGCCCACCGACATCCGCGGGCCGATGGAGTGCCTGGACCTGATGGCGCTGGACTTCAAGTCCCAGATCTTCCAGGCCTACGCCCAGATCCCGTCGTACTCCCAATGGTTGTGCGAGGAGGCCGATTTCACCTCGACCTATCTGTACGAGCGCCGCGTGCTCAAGCTCCTGCAGTGGGGCGAGCGGCCGCGACCGTGGCGGCTGAAGTCCCCGGCGCACGTCCTGTCGCTCCCGCACCTGAACCGCGCGTTCCCGGACGCCCGGTTCGTCATGACACACCGCGACCCCACCGACGTGATGTTGTCGGTGGTCGACGTCTACGCCGACATCGTCGGCGGCTTCACCGACCACCTCGACCGGCGCTATCTCGGGGAACTGAACGTCGCTCAATGGTCCACCGGTATCGGGCGCACCATGGCCTTCCGCGCAGGCGGCGCCGAGGACCGCTTCTACGACATCGACTTCCGCGCCATGCAGGCCGATCCGATCGGGCAGGTCAGGGGGCTGTACGCGTGGCTGGGCGAACCGGTCACCGAGGAGTTCGAAGCACGGATGCGGGCCTGGTGGGCCGACAACGCCGACCACCGCGAGCCGCACCCCAAAGCCGAACCGGCGGCCTTCGGGCTGGACTTCGACGCGATTCGGCCGTTGTTCGCCGACTACACCGACACGTATGCCAGAAGCGCATGAAGCTCGACCTGACCGGCGGCATCGACCCCGCCCGCGAGCTGATGTTCGCGCGCAGGCCCGACAACCCAGAGATGCGTGACTCGGTGAGTTTCTGGGTGTTCGACGAACGCGGTGAGTTCGGCCTGCCGCGGATCGGCATCGAGGCCGTCGCGTCGAATTGGGACACGCACGGCATTCAGGTCAACGTCGCCTTCGCCGACGGCCGGGTGTACCGGCTGCGCACAGAGGGCCCCAGCAAGCCGGTCGAGGGACCCGACGGCAGACCCACGGTGCTCGGCGCGGGCGCGTTGGCCTTCGCGTGTGTGGCGCCCTTCGCGGTGTGGACCATGGCCTTCGATGGGCAGGCCGTGCAGACCTCCTCGGCGGCACTGGCCGCGGGACGCAAGGACGGTCCGTTGGTCGATGTGCGGTTCGAGGTCGAGGCGACGATGGCGGTGCCGCCGTGGGTGCAGGGGTCGATGCGCGCCGACGCCGACGAGCAGTTGCGAACGACGGTGGTGGGCGACCTGATGGGCGGCGCCCGCTACGAGCAACTGTTCCGGGCCACCGGAGCGGTCGAGGTCGCCGGTGAGCACCGGTCGTTCTCGGGCAGCGGGTTGCGGATCCGGCGCCGGGGAGTGCGCAAGCTCGAGGGGTTCTGGGGCCATTGCTGGCAGTCGGCGCTGTTCGGCAGCGGCCGGGCGTTCGGTTACATCGCCTACCCGCCGCGCCCGGACGGGGAGCCCAACTACAACGAGGGCTATGTGTGTTTCGGTGACGGCGAACTGGTGCCCGCCCGAGTCGTCGAGGCGCCGTGGCTGCGCCGGCTGAGGCCCCGCGGCGAGGACGTGTCCATGGTGCTCGACACCGACCGCGGCACCGTGCGGATCGAGGGCGAGACGGTGGTGTCGACCCATGACATCACCGATCGCAGCGAGGTCCCGGCCGATCAGCTGGCACTGATGGCGAATTGGACGTTTCCCGCGCTGCAACAGGCCGGGGTCCGCTACCGGTGGGACGGCGAACAGGCGATCGGCATGCTCGAACGCTCCAGCCCGATGGACCGGATCGAAGGCTAGAACTTGTACAACGGCACGAGTTCGTGAGCGCGCTGCAGGTTGGTCTGCATGCAGTCGGGGTCGGGATTGGAGTAGATCGGTGAGTAGAACAGCGACTGCTGCAGCACCCCGTACTCGGTGTCGAACGCGATCATGCAGGTGATCCACCAGCGGTTGTTCCAGTCCGTCGGCTTCATGATCCAGTACTGCGCGGCGCGGTGCCCGGCGATGTCGAGTTCGACGGCGTCCGGCGGCAGCGTCTGCTCGTAGGTCCGCCACACGATCGCCTCGACCGCCATCTGGTAGTTGCCTGCGTCGTACTTGCAGCGCAGCTGATCCTCGGGGGTCGGTGGGGTGAACGCCAGCCCGAGGGCGGCGACGGCGTCGAGCGGGATCTGCTTGCACGGGTTGAACGGCGACGGATCGGTGGTCTCGATGACGGGCCACTTGATCGAGGTGGTGACGTTGGTCATCGGGATGTCGTCGGCGTCCACCCGGGGGGCGCCGGTCGGCGTCGCGTGCCAGCCCACGACCACCGCCGCGAGCAACGCGCACAGCGCAGAGACCAAGCGCAGCTTGGCGAGCATCAAGCCCCCTGTTCGTCGGTCCGACCCTGCGGGGAGTGTAGCGGTCACCGGCGGGGGGCTGGAGAGGAAACGAGAACCTGTTCTAGTTGCCGGGCGAGCCGCGCGCCGCCGCTTAAGTAGGCTGGTCGGTTGTGACACGCGACGGCCGGCGGCCCATCCTCTGGGCGATCAGCGACCTGCACACGGGTCACACCGGCAACAAGCCGGTGACCGAGTCGCTGCATCCGGCCTCGCCCGACGACTGGCTGATCGTCGCCGGCGACGTCGCTGAGCGCACCGACGAGATCCGGTGGGCGCTCGACCTGCTGCGCAAGCGATTCGCCAAGGTGATCTGGATCCCGGGCAACCATGAGCTGTGGACCACCAACCGCGATCCGATGCAGATCTTCGGCAAGTCCCGTTACGACTACCTGGTCAACATGTGCGACGAGATGGGCATCATCACCCCGGAGCACCCGTTCCCGGTGTGGACCGAAGAAGGCGGCCCCGCCACCATCGTGCCGATGTTCCTGCTCTACGACTACAGCTTCCTGCCTGCGGGGACGGCCACCAAGGCCGAGGGTCTCGCGCTCGCCAAGGAGCGCAACATCGTCGGCACTGACGAGTTCCTGCTCTCGGCCGAACCGTATGCCACCCGCGACGCGTGGTGCCGCGACCGCGTCGCCTATACCCGTAAGCGGCTCGAGGATCTCGACTGGATGACGCCGACGGTGTTGGTCAACCACTTCCCGATGGTGCGGGAACCGTGCGAAGCGATGTTCTATCCGGAGTTCTCGCTGTGGTGCGGGACCACCGCGACCGCCGACTGGCACACGCGCTACAACGCGATCTGCTCGGTGTACGGGCACCTGCACATCCCGCGCACCACGTGGTACGACGGCGTGCGCTTCGAGGAGGTGTCGGTCGGCTATCCGCGGGAATGGCGGCGCCGCAGGCCCTATCGATGGCTGCGCCAGATCCTGCCCGATCCGAAGTACGCGCCCGGCTACCTCAACGAGTTCGGCGGCCACTTCGAGATCACCCAGGAGATGCGCGAACATGCTCAGAAGGTGCAGCAGCGAGTGTCCGAACGGCTTAACCGGTGACCACGGCCGCAGCGCTGCTGGCCGGTGTGCTGCCCGGCCCAACACATGCACTGGCCGCGGCCGAGGTGTACAGCGACCCACCGGATCTGGCGCCGATGCCCGAGGAGGAAGCGCTGATCGCCAGGTCGGTGCCCAAGCGCCGCAACGAGTTCATCACCGTGCGGCACTGCGCGCGGCAGGCACTCGACGCACTCGGGGTCGGCCCGGTGCCGATCCTGAAGGGGGAGAAGGGCGAACCGTGCTGGCCGGACGGGGTGGTGGGCAGCCTGACGCACTGTGAGGGCTACCGCGGGGCGGTGGTGGGCCTTCGGGCAGGCGTGCGCTCGGTCGGCATCGACGCCGAACCCCACGGGGTACTGCCCAACGGTGTGCTCGACGCCATCAGCCTGCCGGTCGAACGGACCGAGCTGCGCGCGTTACCCCCGGGCCTGCATTGGGATCGAATCCTGTTCTGCGCCAAGGAGGCGACGTACAAGGCCTGGTTCCCGCTCACTCGGCGCTGGCTGGGCTTCGAGGACGCCCACATCGTGTTCGACGTCGACGACAGCGGCACCGCGGGCGGGTTCGTGTCGCGAGTCCTGATCGACCCGACCGCCGAGCACGGCCCGCCCTTGGAGACGTTGCGTGGTCGCTGGTCGGTACGCGACGGGATCGCGTTGACGGCGATCGTGCTGTGACGGATGCCGCGCACGCGAGGAGCAGATTAGGGCCAGGCCTGGTCGTCGTCGACAAACCCGCCGGGATGACGAGCCACGACATCGTCGGCCGGTGCCGACGTTTCTTCGGCACCCGCAAGGTCGGGCACGCGGGCACCCTGGACCCGATGGCCACCGGCGTGCTGGTCGTCGGGATCGAGCGCGCCACCAAGATCCTCGGCCTGCTCACCGCGGCCGACAAGGCGTATGCGGCCACCATCCGGCTGGGCCAGACGACGTCGACCGAGGACGCCGAAGGTGAGCTGCTGCAGACGATGTCGGCCAGGCATATCACCGATACCCAGATCGAGCAGGCGGTGTCAGCGCTGCGCGGCGAGATCGACCAGATCCCGTCGGCGGTGAGCGCGATCAAGGTCGGCGGCCAGCGTGCCTACAAATTGGCCCGGGACGGACAGACCGTCGAACTGGCCGCGCGCCGGGTACGCATCGGCCGGTTCGACGTCGTGGCCGTGCGCAGGCATTCCGCACTCATCGATGTCGACGTGGAGGTCGACTGCTCCAGCGGCACCTATATCCGCGCGCTCGCCCGCGACGTCGGCGACGCCCTGGGTGTCGGCGGGCATCTGACGGCGCTGCGGCGCACCCGCGTGGGACGGTATGGACTCGAGGAGGCCCGCACGCTTGAGGAGCTGGCCGACGAACCCCGGTTGAGCTACTCGCTCGACGAGGCGTGCCTGCTGGCCTTCCCGCGGCGCGTGCTGACCGCCGAGGAGGCCGACGGCGCCAGCCACGGGCGACCTCTGACGCCTGCCGGGATCGAAGGCGTCTATGCCGCAACCGATTCCGACGGCCGGGTGGTGGCCTTGCTCGAAGATCGCGGCACGCGAACGAAATCGGTCGTCGTGATCCGGCCCGCCACGCTCTGACGCGCGCTGCTCAGCTGACCACCCAGATCGCTTCCGCGGCAGGGCTGCCCAGGTCGACGGTGGTGCCGGGGTCGTCCTCGCCGGCATCGGCGGACTTGATGGCGACCGAGATCATGCCGGCGAAGTCACGGCGGGCCAGCACGTGCAGGCGGGAATCCAAACTGATGCCGACGCTGTCGAAGTAGCGCAGCATCTCGGGATCGGCATCGGAGATGCGGGCGATGACCCCGGTGTCGCCGTCGCGGCACACCGACAGCTGCCGCGCGTCGGGGGTCGGCACCTGGCCGTCGGTGGCCGGAATCGGGTCGCCGTGCGGATCGCGCGTCGGATGGCCCAACTTGGCGTCGATGCGGTCCAGCATCCGATCCGAGACCGCGTGCTCGAGCACCTCGGCCTCCTCGTGCACCTCGTCCCAGCTGTAGCCGAGTTCGCGCACCAGGAAGGTCTCCATCAACCGGTGTCTGCGCACCATCGCCAGCGCGGCGGCCCGGCCGGCGTCGGTCAACGTCACCGCGCCGTACTTCTCGTGGTTGACCAGGCCCTGGTCGGCCAGCTTGCGGATGGATTCGGAGGCCGTACTGGCCGACACGCCGAGCTTCTCGGCCAGCAGCTTGGTGCTGACCTTCTCCATCGACCACTCCTGCACGGTCCAGATGACCTTCAGGTAGTCCTGGGCGACCGTCGTCAGGTCGCGCGCATCGCCGGCAGGACTCACAGGACAAAGTTTAGGCAACGGTCACCTCATCTGGGCATCCAGCGAAGCGGCGGGCCGTGTTCGCGCCGTAGGCTAGCCCCGTGCAGCGCTGGCGGGGACAGGACGAGATCCCGACCGATTGGGGCCGATGCGTCCTCACCATCGGCGTGTTCGACGGTGTGCACCGCGGTCATCAGGAGCTGATCAACCATGCTGTGAAGGCCGGCCGCTCGCGCGGGGTGCCGACCGTGCTGATGACGTTCGACCCCCACCCGATGGAGGTGGTCTTTCCCGGCAGCCATCCCGCCCAGCTCACCACGCTGACGCGGCGCGCCGAGTTGGTCGAGGAGATGGGCATCGACGTGTTCCTGGTCGTGCCGTTCACCTCGGACTTCATGAAGCTGACCCCCGAGCGCTACATCCACGAGCTGCTGGTCGAGCGCCTGCACGTCGTCGAGGTCGTGGTGGGGGAGAACTTCACGTTCGGCAAGAAGGCAGCGGGCAACGTCGCGCTGCTGCGCAAGGCCGGTGAGCGGTTCGGCTTCGCGGTCGAGGGCATGACGCTGGTTTCGGAGGTCGCCGACACGAACCAGGACGAGTCCGTCACCTTCTCCTCGACCTACATCCGGTCCTGCGTGGACGCCGGTGACGTGGTCGCCGCCGCCGAAGCGCTGGGCCGGCCGCACCGCGTCGAGGGCGTGGTGGTGCGCGGCGATGGACGCGGCAAGGTGCTTGGCTACCCGACCGCCAACGTCGCGCCGCCGATGTACTCGGCGATTCCCGCCGACGGTGTGTACGCGGCGTGGTTCACCGTGCTCGGCCACGGCCCGATCACCGGCACCGTCGTCCCCGGGGAGCGTTACCAGGCCGCGGTGTCGGTGGGCACCAACCCGACGTTCTCCGGTCGCACCCGCACGGTCGAGGCGTTCGTCCTGGACACCACCGCCGACCTGTACGGCCAGCACGTCGCGGTCGACTTCGTGGCCCGCCTGCGTGGGCAGGAGAAGTTCGCCGAGGTCGAGCACCTCGTCGCGCAGATGGGCGCCGATACCGAGAACGCCCGCACTATCCTGTCCCGCTGAGCTGCGATTTCACCGCGTCACCGGCGCGCTGTTAGACTCCTGGCCGACCTGGTGTGCGCTGCAGTCCGCGGCGGCCACGCCGTCAGATGATCCCGCGGACTGAAACAGACGGAGTTGATTTCGTGGCGCTCACCGCCGAACAGAAGAAGACCATCCTGGGCGAGTACGGCCTGCATGACACCGACACCGGCTCCCCGGAGGCTCAGGTCGCCCTGCTGACCAGGCGCATCGCCGACCTGACCGAGCACCTGAAGGTGCACAAGCACGACCACCACTCGCGGCGCGGTCTGCTGCTGCTGGTCGGCCGTCGGCGCCGGCTGCTCAAGTACGTCGCACAGGTCGACGTGGCGCGCTACCGCTCGCTGATCGAGCGCCTCGGCCTGCGTCGCTGACGACGAGGCACCCATTCCGGGCGGCCTGCCCCGGCCCGTCGGGATTTCGGCCCGGTACCTGCGGCAGAGTACGATGGTCTGGTTCGTCAGCCGCCTCGGCGCGAACGACTCGGGTGCGGTTTCGCAGTTCCGCGAGTACCGCTCCCGCGAGCGTCATATCGGACCCCGCTCGATCGCGCGGTCTTCGGTAGTGGCTGCCGGATCTGACTGCCGGCAGCTTCGATCGACGGCCGTAGCCGCATCGAGGCCGATGGTTCGACCGCTGTGACGACGCGAAACAGCTGAACAGTGAACCAGAGAGGCCAACCGGACACCCATGTCTGTAGTTGAAATTGAAGACGGCGTCTACGAATCGACCGCCGTGATCGACAACGGAAGCTTCGGCTCCCGCACCATCCGCTTCGAAACCGGCCGGCTCGCTCAGCAGGCCGCCGGCTCGGCCGTCGCCTACCTCGACGACGAGACCATGCTCCTGTCCGCGACGACGGCCAGCAAGAACCCCAAGGACCATTTCGACTTCTTCCCGCTGACCATCGACGTCGAGGAGCGCATGTATGCCGCCGGGCGCATCCCCGGCTCGTTCTTCCGCCGCGAGGGTCGCCCGTCGACCGACGCGATCTTGACCTGCCGACTGACCGACCGGCCGCTGCGTCCGTCGTTCGTCAGCGGCCTGCGCAACGAGATCCAGGTGGTCGTCACCGTGATGAGCCTGGATCCCAACGATTTGTACGACGTGGTGGCCATCAACGCCGCATCGGCGTCGACCCAGCTGGCGGGTCTGCCGTTCTCCGGGCCCATCGGCGCGGTGCGGGTCGCGCTGATCGACGGGACCTGGGTGGCGTTCCCGACAGTCGAGCAGCTCGAGCGTGCCGTGTTCGACATGGTCGTCGCGGGCCGGGTGCTCGATGAGGACGACGTAGCCATCATGATGGTCGAGGCCGAGGCCACCGACAAGGTCGTCGAGCTGATCGCCGGTGGCGCCCAGGCACCGACGGAAGCCGTTGTGGCCGAGGGTCTGGAGGCCGCCAAGCCGTTCATCAAGACGCTCTGCGAGGCGCAGCAGGAACTGGCCGACCGCGCCGCCAAGCCGGTGGGCGACTACCCGGTGTTCCCCGACTACGGCGACGACGTCTACTACGCGGTGGCCTCGGTGGCCACCGAAGCGCTTTCTGAGGCGCTGACCATCGCGAGCAAACAGGAGCGCAACGACCGCACCGACGAGATCAAGGTCGAGGTGCTCGAACGGCTCGCCGATCAGTACGCCGGTCGTGAGAAAGAGGTCGGTGCCGCGTTCCGCTCGCTCACCAAGAAGCTGGTGCGGCAACGTATCCTGACCGACCACTTCCGCATCGACGGTCGCGGCATCACCGACATCCGCGCGCTGAGCGCCGAGGTCGCCGTCATCCCGCGGGCACACGGTAGCGCGCTGTTCGAGCGCGGCGAGACCCAGATCCTGGGCGTCACCACACTGGACATGATGAAGCTGGCCCAGCAGATCGACTCGCTGGGCCCCGAGACCAGCAAGCGCTACATGCACCACTACAACTTCCCGCCGTACTCGACCGGTGAGACCGGTCGCGTCGGGTCGCCGAAGCGCCGCGAGATCGGCCACGGCGCGTTGGCGGAGCGGGCGCTGATGCCGGTGCTGCCCAGTGTCGAGGAGTTCCCGTACGCCATCCGTCAGGTCTCCGAGGCGTTGGGCTCCAACGGGTCCACCTCGATGGGTTCGGTGTGCGCGTCGACGCTGTCGTTGCTCAACGCCGGTGTGCCGCTGAAGGCTCCGGTCGCGGGTATCGCGATGGGCCTGGTCTCGGACGACGTGGAGGTAGAGGGCGCCGACGGCAAGACCGAGCGCCGGTTCGTCGCGCTGACCGACATCCTCGGCGCGGAGGACGCGTTCGGCGACATGGACTTCAAGGTCGCGGGCACCAAGGAATTCGTCACCGCCCTGCAGTTGGACACCAAGCTCGACGGCATTCCGTCGCAGGTGTTGGCGGGTGCGCTGGCGCAGGCCAAGGATGCGCGGCTGACCATCCTCGAGGTGATGGCCGAGGCCATCGACGCCCCCGACGAGATGAGCCCGTACGCGCCGCGGATCACCACGATCAAGGTCCCGGTCGACAAGATCGGCGAGGTGATCGGGCCCAAGGGCAAGATGATCAACTCGATCACCGAGGAGACCGGCGCGTCGATCTCGATCGAGGACGACGGCACCGTGTTCGTCGGCGCGACCGACGGCCCGTCGGCGCAGGCCGCGATCGACAAGATCAACGCGATCGCCAACCCGCAGCTGCCGAAGGTCGGCGAGCGGTTCCTCGGAACCGTGGTCAAGACCACCGACTTCGGTGCGTTCGTGTCGCTGCTGCCGGGCCGTGACGGGCTGGTGCACATCTCCAAGCTCGGCCGCGGCAAGCGCATCGCGAAGGTGGAGGACGTCGTCAAGGTCGGCGACAAGCTGCGCGTGGAGATCGCCGACATCGACAACCGCGGCAAGATCTCGCTGATCCTCGTCGACGAACAGGAAGACGGAGCGTCGGCGTCCAGTCCTGAGACTGCACCGGCAGATGCCGCCGCGGCCAACAGCTAGGGCATTGCGCCGCGCCGGCAGCGGCGACGGTTCGTCAGCGATGGTGCGCCGCACCGTGCTGCCCGGTGGGCTGCGTGTGGTCACCGAGTACGTCCCATCGGTGCGTTCGGCATCGGTGGGCGTCTGGGTCAACGTCGGGTCCCGCGACGAGGGGCGCAGCGTGGCGGGCGCGGCGCACTTCCTGGAGCACCTGCTGTTCAAGTCGACCCCGACGCGCACCGCGGTGGCCATCGCGCAGGCGGTCGACGCGGTCGGCGGTGAGCTCAACGCGTTCACCGCACGCGAGCACACGTGCTACTACGCGCATGTCATCGATTCCGACCTGGAGTTGGCAGTCGACCTGGTCGCCGACGTGGTGCTGCGTGGCCGGTGCGCAGCCGACGACGTCGAGGTGGAACGTGACGTCGTGCTCGAGGAGATCGCCATGCGCGACGACGATCCCGAGGACACGCTGGGCGACGTTTTCCTGTCGGCGATGTTCGGCGGTCACCCGGTCGGCAGGCCGGTGATCGGCAGTGTTCAGTCGATTTCGGCGATGACGCGGCATCAACTGCGGTCCTTCCATACCCGGCGCTACCGGCCCGAGCGGATGGTGCTCGCGGTCGCAGGCAACATCGACCACGACGAGGTGGTGTCGCTGGCGCGCGAGTACTTCGGTCCGCGACTGATGCGTGATCGTGCCCCGTTGCCGCCGCGCAAAGGCACGGGCCGGGTGAGCGGGCAGCCGGGCCTGCAACTGGTCAACCGGGACTGCGAGCAGACGCATCTGACGTTGGGCGTCCGCACGCCGGGCCGCCACTGGGAGCATCGCTGGGCACTGTCGGTGCTCAACACCGCGCTCGGCGGCGGGCTGAGTTCGCGTCTATTCCAGGAGATCCGGGAGACGCGCGGGCTGGCCTACTCCGTGTACTCAACGGTCGACACCTTCTCCGACGGCGGTGCGCTGTCGGTGTACGCCGGATGCCTGCCGGAGCGGTTCGACGAGGTCGTCCGGGTCACCACCGATGTGCTGGAGACCGTGGCCCGCGACGGGCTCACCGAATCGGAGTGCCGCATCGCCAAGGGTTCCCTGCGTGGCGGTCTGGTCCTCGGCCTGGAGGATTCCGGCTCGCGGATGCACCGCATCGGTCGCAGCGAACTGCACTACGGCGAACACCGCACCATCGAGCAGACGCTGGCGAGGATCGACGCGGTCACCCTCGAAGAGGTGAACGCCGTCGCGCACCGGCTGCTGACCCGACCCTTCGGCGGTGCAGTCCTCGGTCCGCAAACATCGAAAAGGGCGTTGCCGCAACCGCTTCGGAGTATCGCGGGCTGACCTCAGACATTTCCCCAGGTCGCCCCGACCACCCCCCGTGGCCGGGGGCGACTGGTGAGCGGCTGTCCCCCCACGCGCCCCCCAGCGCCAGCCGCTGGACTAAACGGTATGGGATGGCCGAGTCGGAAGGAATCAGGCGAATCCCTATGGTTTGCCGACGGCGACCCATGGAGCGGTCAATGTCGCCTGCGCGAGGTGTCAGGCAAGCGCGGACACCGGGTCGGTGCAGGGCAGATCCAGATCGCGTGCCACCTGCTCGGACAACAACGCACCGTCGTGGGTGGACAGGCCCTCGGCCAGCGCCGCATCGGCCCGGCAGGCGTCCTGCCAGCCCAAATCGGCGAGCTTGAGCACGTAGGGCATGGTCGCGTTGGTCAACGCGAACGTCGACGTGCGCGGCACCGCGCCCGGCATGTTGGCGACGCAGTAGAAGACGGTGTCGTGCACCGCGAAGGTCGGGTCGTCATGGGTGGTCGGTCGGGAGTCCTCGAAGCATCCGCCCTGGTCGATGGCGATGTCGACGAGCACCGCGCCGGGTTTCATCCGTGCGACGGTCGAGTTGGTCACCAGCTTGGGGGCCTTGGCGCCGGGCACCAACACCGCGCCGATGACCAGGTCGGCGCCCTTGACGGCGTCTTCGAGGTCGAGCAACGACGAATAGCGGGTCTCGATGCTGCCGTTGAACTCGTTGTCGATCTTGCGGAGCGTGTTGACGTTGACGTCGAACACGTTGACGTGTGCGCCCATGCCCTTGGCGATCCGGGCGGCGTTGTAGCCGGCGACACCGCCGCCGATCACCACGACTTCGGCGGGTGCGACGCCGGGGACGCCGCCCATCAGCACGCCGCGGCCGGCGTGGCTGCGCATCAGGTGATAGGCGCCGACCTGCGCCGACAGCCGCCCGGCGACCTCGCTCATCGGCGCCAGCAGCGGCAAGGCACGTGATCCGTCTGGGCCGGTGGTCTGAACGGTCTCGTAGGCGATCGAGGTTGTGCCCGCAGCCATCAGCGCGTCGGTGCAGCCCTTGGACGCGGCCAGATGCAGGTACGTGAACAGCGTCTGACCGCGGCGCATCCGGTGGTACTCGGCCTCGACGGGCTCCTTGACCTTGAGCAGCAGCTCGGCTTCGGCCCACACCTGATCGGCGCTGGTGATCAGCTGAGCGCCGGCGCGCTTGAAGTCGGCGTCGGAGAGCGACGAGCCCCTCGCCCGCGCCCGACTGGATGAGAACCTCGTGGCCTCGGTGCACCAGTTCGGCGACCCCCGTCGGGGTGATGGCAACGCGGTACTCGTTGTTCTTGATCTCGGTCGGGACGCCGACTCGCATGATCCGCTCCTCGAATCGCGGGCTTGAACCACTGTGAAGAAAATTCGGACATAGCGCAATGAGGCCGCGTAAAGTTCAATATTCTGGGGTTATGAGCGAAAGATCGTCAACATCGAGGGGTCGGCAGGCCGGCTCGTTGAAGGATGTTCGGCCGGTCGCGCTCGACGATGTCGATCGCCGGATCCTGACCGTTCTGCATCGCGACGCGCGGGTCTCCAACAACACGCTGGCCGACCAGGTGGGCATCGCGCCGTCGACCTGCCACGGGCGGGTGCGCAGGCTGCAGGATCTGGGCGTGATCCGCGGGTTCTACACCGACATCGATCCGGCGGCGATCGGGCTGCACCTGCAGGCGATGATCTCGGTGAGCCTGCAGTCCAGCGCCCGCGGCAAGATCAGCAGCTTCATCGAGCAGATCCGGCGCATGCCCCAGGTGATGGACGTGTACTTCCTCGCAGGGGCCGACGATTTCATCCTGCACGTCGCCGCGCGCGACACCGACGATCTGCGCTCCTTCGTGGTGGACAACCTCAACGCCGACGCGGATGTGGCCGGTACGCAGACGTCGTTGATCTTCGAGCACCTGCGGGGCGCATCGCCGCTGTGACGCTATGACCCGATCAGCTCGGGGTGAAACGTGGCCGCCATGCGCCGCATCCCGTCGCGCCAGTCCACCGTGGTGCCACCGGCCAGTTCGCGCATGGCGCTCACGTCGACGGGGTTGCCGCGCAACGCCTCTGGGCTCACCTCGAAGACCGGTTCGCTGCCGACCAGCGAGCCGAGATACTCACACCACTGCTGCAGGCTGATGACCTGGTCACCGGCCCAGTTCACGGTGGTGGCCGGAACGGAGGCGGCGGCAAGAAGGTTCGGGATCATCGCGATGATGTCGTCCTCGTGGATCGGGTTGTAGCGGGCGGGACCGCCGGGGGGCACCGGGATCGGCATGCCGCCCAGGATCATCTCCAGGTGGAAGAACGGCCACCCGCCGTTGTCGCCATAGGGCACGTTGAGCCGCGCGATGGTCGTCGGCATACCGAGCACCCGGGCCATCGTTCGGGCAACCGTCTCCCCGGCGATCTTCGAGATGGAGTACGTCGGCAGCAGAGGTCTGTGGTTGTCGCCCAGTGCCGTCCGTTCGGTGCGGAGCTCGTCGTCCGGCGGGTCGTAGACCGCGGCCGAGGAGCAGTGCAGAAATGCCTTCGCGCCACGGCAGTGCGCCATCAACAGACCGACCGACTCGGCGTTCGCCGCCAGGTCCTTGTCCCACCGGCCGCTCTTGGCTACCGCGAGATTGAGTACATAGTCGAAATCGGTGGGCAGGGATGCGAAGTCGCCCGCGGCCATGTTGACGGTCTCGCAGCGCACACCGGCTTTCTCGAGCCGCTCGCGGGCCCCGGCATCGGTGAACCGCGCGATGCCCCAGACCTCGTTCTCGGCGGCCAGCGCGCGCGCAGCGGGCAGGGCGACCTGACCGGTCACCCCGGTGATCAAGATCTTGAAGCCACGCATGGCGCTGATGGTAGGTCGCGTCGTCACGGGTCATCACCGGTTCGGCCGTCGCAGTCGAGGAGTTCTTCGGGGTGGTGGTAGCTGTTGACGCGGGATTGCCCGCGGTCGAGGTGCGGTGGCGGAATCCACTCGGTGCGTCCGTCATCCCGTATGCGGGTGGTCCAGCCGCCGGTTTCGACCAGCCGGTTGTCGGGCCCGCACGCCAACGTGAGGTCGTCGACATTGGTTTCGCCGCCGTCGATCCAGTCCGCAGCGGCGTGGTGCGCCTGTGTCCAGTAGGCCGGGACCGGGCAGCCGGGCTTGGTGCAGCCGCGATGGCGTGCATAGAGGACGATGCGCTGGGCCCGGTTGGCCAGGCGCTTGGTGCGGCCCAGGTAGAGCGTTTGGCCGGTGTGCTTGTCGAAGACGGCCAGGTAGTGGTAACTGTGGCTGGCCAGCTTGATGACCTCGCGCATTGGCAGCATGGTGCCGCCGGCGGTGATCCCGTGGCCGATACCGGCTTCGAGGTCCTGCAAGGTGGTGGTGACGATCAGGCTCACCGGCAGCCCGTTGTGCTCACCGAGCCGGCCGGAGGCCAGCAGGGCTCGGCCCATCGCGGTCAGCGCGTCGTGATTGCGCTGGGCTGGGCTGCGGTAGTCGCGGCGCACGGTCTCCTCGTCGGGTTCGCCGTCGACGCAGGGTTTTTCGTCGTCGGGGTTGCACATGCCCGGGGCGGCCAGCTTGGCCAGCACGGCGTCCAGGGTGGCGCGGGCCTCGGGGTCGAGGCGCCCGCGGATCGCACTCATACCGTCGGCGCCCTGTGGCCCGATGCTGAGCCCGCGTTTGGCGGCGCGGTCGCGGTCGCTGAACTCGCCGTCGGGGTTGACATAGGCGGCCAGCCGCGCGGCGGCTTTGGCCAGGACCTCGGGGGTGTGTTCGGCCGCCAGTGCAGCCAGCGTGTGTTCGCAGGACTCCCGGGTCGGCAGATCGACGCCAACGGGCAGCTCCGCGAAGAAGGTCCGGATGATGCGCACGTGCTCGGCACCCAACTCGCCCGCGGCCTGACGCTTGGCGACCTCGGGCAGCATCGGCTCCAACGCCTCACCGGTCAATGCGGTGCGCGGGCCGAGGTCGGCGGCCTCGGCCAGGCGCCGACGCGCCTCGGCTCGGCTGATCCGCAGCCGCTCGGTAAGGACGTGCGGCCAGTTCGCACCGCCCATCTCCCCGGCGGTGCTCTGGTTGACCAGAGCTTGCAGCAACCGGTGCTCGGCAGCGGGTTGACTGCGCCGATCGACTTCCAGCTCGCCGAGCAGCTCGAGGCGCTCGACCGGGGTCAATGCGTCGACGTTCAGACCGGAGATCTGCTCACGCACCGCACGCAGCCGAGCGACCACCGCATCGACCGAATCACGCGCAATCGCCATAACTCGAACACTAGTTCGAACCTCCGACAAGTCTGCGTAATGCCTGATCGCCTAGGGTGACGGCATGCGAGTCGGAGTTCTGGGCGCCAAAGGCAAGGTCGGCACGACGATGGTCGAGGCCGTCGAGGCCGCCGACGATATGACCTTCACCGTCGGGATCGACGCCGACGAGCCGCTCGACCGACTGGTGGACACCGACACCCACGTCGTCATCGACTTCACCCATCCGGATGTCGTCATGGACAACCTCCGGTTCCTCGTCGAGCACGGGATACACGCCGTCGTCGGCACCACCGGCTTCACCGACGATCGGCTCAGCCAGGTCGAGCGCTGGCTGACCGAGGCGCCGGGTGTCTCGGTCCTCATCGCTCCGAACTTCGCGATCGGCGCGGTGCTGTGCATGCACTTCGCCAAGCAGGCCGCCCGGTACTTCGAATCGGTCGAAGTGATCGAGCTGCACCATCCACACAAGGCCGACGCGCCGTCGGGCACCGCGGCACGGACCGCCCGGCTCATCGCCGAGGCGCGAAAAGACATGCCGCCCAACCCCGATGCCACCAGCACCGGCCTGGACGGCGCCCGGGGTGCGGACGTCGACGGTGTCCCTGTGCATTCGGTTCGGCTGGCCGGTCTGGTCGCCCATCAGGAGGTGTTGTTCGGCACTGCGGGGGAGACGTTGACGATCCGCCACGACAGCATCGATCGCACCTCGTTCGTGCCCGGCGTCCTGCTCGCCGTGCGACGAGTCACCGAGCGGCCGGGACTGACCGTCGGAATCGAACCCCTGCTCGACCTGTGATGAGCGCTCGCGCGAAGAACCGAGGGCACCGATGAGCGCTCGCGCGAAGAACCGAGCGCGTTGATGGCCGACGACGGACGCAACGCGGTGCGCATCCAAGTGCTCATCGTCTTCATGTGCGTCGCGCTGGTCGTCTACTTCGTGCTGCTCGGCCGGATCGCGATGGCGTTCGTCGGCACGGGGGAGCCGGCGGCGATCGGGTTGGGGCTGGCGCTGATGATCCTGCCGCTGATCGGCGCCTGGGCTATGGTCAGCACGCTGCGCGCGGGGCTGGCCCATCAGCGGCTCGCCCGGCTCGCCCGCGAGCACGGCATGGAGCTCGACGTCAGCGCGTTGCCGCGCAGGGCTTCCGGACGCATCGACCGGGAGGCGGCCGACGCGCTGTTCGTGAAGGTTCGCGACGAGTTGGAGAACGACCCGGACAACTGGGTGCGCTGGTACCGGCTGGCGCGGGCCTACGACTACGCCGGTGACCGCAGCCGCGCCAGGGAGACGATGCGCAAGGCGGTCGAGATGGAGGAGCGCAGGTGAGCAAGACGCTGCTGGTCGTGCATCACACCCCGTCGCCGGGGACGCGGGAACTGCTCGAGGCGGTTCTCGACGGCGCCAACGACCCCGACATCGAGGGCGTCGACGTGGTGGTCCGCCCGGCGCTGGCCGCCACGTTGCCCGACATGCTCGACGCGGACGGCTACCTGTTCGGCACCACCGCGAACTTCGGCTACATGAGCGGCGCACTCAAGCACTTCTTCGACACGGTGTACTACCCGAGCCTCGACCACGTCGCCGGCCGCCCTTACGGAGTATGGGTGCATGGCAATAACGACACCGTGGGTGCGGTCGACGCGGTAGAAAAGCTTGCGACCGGGCTGGCCCTGGCCAAGGCCGCCGACGTGCTCGAGGTGGTCGGCCGCGTCGACGCCGGTGTGCGTGAGCGGGCCTACGAACTCGGCGGCACGCTGGCCGCGACGTTGATGGAGGACTGAATGCCGGGAATCGCTGAAATCGCCATGGGCGCAGCGCCGATCGCCGGTGGGGCGTTGTTGGGCATTGCTGCGGGCAGCATCAAGGGGCCGGACGTCCGCGGTGCCATCGTCAAGGACCTCGATCTGCTCGCACGGATTCCACCCGAGCAGACCGAGCGCCGGGAACGGCTGCAGCGGGCCATCGATCAGCGCATCGACGACCTGATCGCGACCGCCGAGAAGACCCGCCAACTGCGCATGGCCGCCGCCTCCTACGAAGGCAATTGGCGCGACATCGTGGTGTTCGTCTGCGCGATCCTCTTCACGATCGTGTGGTGGCACGTCAGCCACAGCCGGTCGAACTGGCTGGTCATGTTCATCGTGCTGATCATCCTGACGGTCATCGCAGGCGTCTATGCGAGTCGCGGGCTGATCCGCAGTCTGCGTGCTCTCCGCCGGCGACGGCGCGCCGAGAGTCAGTAGTGGTAGGTGTCCGACGGCGCCGGGATGTGCGCCGGGTCGTCGACGTCGTCGAACTCCGAGACCTCGATGCCGTAGGCGCGGGCCAGGTCCAGGATCTTGCTGGCCCGGGCGATCCGGGGTAGGTCCGACCCGTTGCGGATCTCGCCGCCGTCGCGTTCGAACTCGGTGAAAAACTCCTTCGCCCAACCGATCTCCTCGAGCGACGGGGAGAGCCCGTCATTGACGATCGGGCACTGCTCGGGCATCAGGCAGATCTTGCCGGTCATGCCGAATTCGGCCGACACCGCGGTCGCCTCGCTGAGCTTGAGCGCGCTCGAGCCGACCGTCGGACCGTCGATGGCGCTGGGCAGGTGTGCGGCCTTGGCCGCGATGGTGAACCGCGACCGCGCATAGGCGAGGGTGGTCGGGCTCTCGCCGAACCCGGTGTCGCGGCGGAAGTCGCCGATCCCGAACGCCAGCCGGAATGTCCCTTTGGCTGCTGCGATCTCGGTGATGCGCTCCAGGCCGCGCGCCGTTTCGACGAGGGCGACGATCGGCACGTTCGGCAACCGTTTGGCGGTCTCGGTCACATGGTCGACTGATTCGACCATCGCCAGCATCACCCCGCCGACCGACGTCGGGGCGAGCGCGTCGAGGTCGTCGGCCCACCAGGCGGTGCCGAACCCGTTGACACGCACCCAGTCGGTGTGGCCGTCGCTCAGCCAGCGGACCACGTTGTCGCGGGCGGCGAGCTTGTCCTTGGGGGCTACCGCGTCCTCGATGTCGAGTACCACGACGTCGGCGCGGGACCGCCCCGCAGGCGCGAACCGCTCGTACTGCGCGCCGTTGACCAGCAGCCAGCTGCGGGCGAGGACGGGGTCGATGCGGAATCCGACGTCGCCGTCGACGGACTGGTTGCCGGGTTCTGTGTCGGGCATCTGTTCATCGTTGCGTATCGGCATGCGGGCCCGCCGTCAATTCGGCAGCGCGGACTCGAACAGCTCCTGCAGCGCGATCCAGTGCCGCTCGGCCGCTTCCTGGTCGTAGGGCGGGTTGTCGGAGACCGCGAAGCCGTGTCCGGCGGGGTAGAACTCGACGGTGTGGGCCACACCCGACGCAGTCAGCGCCTTGTCGAGGGCCTCGGCGTGTTCCGGGGTGAAGCCGTGGTCGTTCGCGGCGCCTGCGACGTACACCGTCGCCTTCATCCGGTCGGCGAGCAGGTGCGGGCTGTCGGCGTCATCGACCACCAGCCCGCTGGCGTGGAAGGACCCCGCCGCCGCGACCCTGTCGGGTACCCGGCCGGCCACGATCACCGAGGTGCGGCCGCCCATGCAGTATCCGCAGACGCCGAACGTGTCGCCCTTGACCTCGGGCCGTCCGGCCAGGAAGTCGAAGAACGCCGTCGCGTCGCCTGCCATCATGTCGGGCGTGATCGAGGAGATCATCCCGAACAGGCGTTTGCGTTCCTGTTCGTCGGTGAAGGCGGTACTCATGTCGAAGGGCTGCCAGTCACCGTGGCGGTAGTAGACGTCGGGCAGCAGCACGGCGTGTCCGAAGCCGGCGAGTCGCGCCGCCATTTCCTGAAAGGTGTCGCGCACGCCGCCGGCGTCGACGTACATCACCACGCCGGTCCACGGACCCGTGCCGTTGGGAGTGTGCAGGGTGACGGGGCAGGTGCCGTCGGGGGTGCTGACGGTCGCGGAGATGCTCGGCATGGCTTCCGTTCTACTCGCCGCCTCGACAAGTAAGCTGACCGGCGTGCCCATCGCTGGACCTGTTAGCGCGCCGTACGAGGATCTGCTGCGGTTGGTGTTGGAGCGGGGGACGCCCAAGGCCGACCGCACGGGGACGGGAACCCGCAGCCTGTTCGGGCACCAGATGCGCTACGACCTGGCGGCCGGATTTCCCCTGATCACGACCAAGAAGGTACACACCAAGTCGGTGGTCTACGAGTTGCTGTGGTTCCTGCGCGGTGACTCGAACGTGCGTTGGCTCCAGGATCACGGTGTCACGATCTGGGATGAATGGGCAAGCGAGACAGGGGATCTCGGTCCGATCTACGGTGTGCAATGGCGGTCGTGGCCCACCCCCTCCGGTCGGCACATCGACCAGATCAGCGCCGCGCTCGAGTTGCTCAGGACCGACCCCGACTCGCGACGCAACATCGTCTCGGCCTGGAACGTCGGCGAGATCCCTCAGATGGCGCTGCCGCCCTGCCACGCGTTCTTCCAGTTTCACGTCGCCGACGGCAGGTTGAGTTGCCAGCTGTATCAGCGCAGTGCGGACCTGTTCCTGGGCGTGCCGTTCAACATCGCCAGCTATGCGCTGCTGACGCACATGATGGCGGCCCAGGCCGGCCTGCGGGTCGGGGAGTTCATCTGGACCGGCGGTGACTGCCACATCTACGACAACCACGTCGAGCAGGTCACCGAGCAGCTCAGCCGCGAACCCCGCCCGTATCCGGAACTCGTTCTCGCGCCGCGCGATTCGATCTTCGACTACACCTACGACGACGTCGCGATCCTCAACTACGACCCGCACCCGGCGATCAAAGCGCCGGTGGCGGTGTGAGGACTGCTCGCAGGTCCGAACCATGACGCGGACTGTAGGGCTGATCTGGGCCCAGTCGACCTCGGGGGTGATCGGTCGCGGCGGCGGCATCCCGTGGCGGCTGCCCGAGGACCAGGCGCGTTTCAAAGAGTTGACCACGGGCCACGCGGTGGTGATGGGCAGGCTGACGTGGGAGTCGCTGCCTGCGAAGGTGCGGCCGCTGCCGGGACGTCGCAATATCGTGCTGACGCGCCGCCCCGACTACCAGGCCGACGGCGCCGAGGTGGTCGCCACGCTGGACGACGCCCTGGCCGACGGTCCGATCTGGGTGATCGGCGGTGCGCAGGTCTACCTGGAGGCGCTGCCGCTGGCGACGCGGTGTGAGATCACCGAGGTCGAGATCGATCTGCACCGCGACGACGGCGATGTGATGGCGCCCGTACTCGACGAATCGTGGGCCGGTACGTCGGGGGACTGGCTCACCAGCGCCTCCGGCCTGCGCTACCGGTTCCACAGCTACCGGCGCGGCTGATTGTCGGTGCTGTCCTGCACGATGGCAGGGTGCCGACGAGACTGACGTCCGCCCAGGCGCGACGGGTCGCCGTCGCGGCACAGGGCTTCGCCGAAGCGAAGCCGAGCGGCGCGGTCACCCGCGCACACTTGCGGCGGTTGATATCGCGGATCCAGGTACTGCAGCTGGACTCGGTCTCGGTGGCGGTGCGGGCGCACTACGCGCCGGTGTTCAGCCGGCTCGGACCCTACGACCGCGACGTGCTCGACCGCGCGGCGTGGAGCCATTCGGCGCGATCCCCTCGCCTGCTCGTCGAGTACTGGGCGCATGAGGCGGCGCTGATGGCCGTCGAGGACTGGCCGCTGCTGCGCTGGCGGATGCGCGAGTACACGCACGGGCGGTGGGGCAAGGAGATCGTGAGGAAGAACGCCGAACTGGCCGAGCAGGTGGTCGCCGCGGTGGCGGAGCTGGGCCCGGCGACGGCCGGCCAGATCGAGGCGCACCTCGGCGCCGAGCAACGCGCTCGCAAGGGCCCGTGGTGGGACCGCAGCGAGACCAAGTGGGTGACCGAGGCGCTGTTCGCATCGGGGGTTCTGACGACCGCGACGCGGGTCGGTTTCGCGCGGCACTATGACCTCTCCGAACGGGTGCTGCCGCCGCGGGTGTTGGCGCGCGAGGTCGATGACGAGGAGGCCGTGCGCGAACTCACCCTGCGTGCGGCGGGCGCATTGGGGGTGGCCACCGAACCGGACATCCGTGACTACTTCCGGCTGTCGCCGAAGCAGGCCAAACCGGCGATCGCCAAACTCGTCGCCGACGGCGAACTGGAACCCGTCGAGGTCGACGGGTGGTCGGCGCCGGCCTACCTTCGGTCGGGGCAGATCGTGCCGCGTCGCGACCGCGGGACAGCGCTGTTGTGTCCGTTCGATCCGCTGATCTTCTTCAGGCCCCGGGTGGAGCGGCTGTTCGGCTTCCACTACCGCATCGAGATCTACACCCCGGCGCCCAAACGCCGCTACGGCTATTACGTGTGGCCGTTCCTGCTCGACGGCGCACTGGTCGGCCGGGTGGATCTGAAGGCCGACCGCGCGGCCGGGGTGCTACACGTCGTCGGCGCGTTCAGTGAGCCGGGCCAGCAGCGGGCGCGGGTGGCCCGGGCTCTGGCGGGTGAGCTGTGGTCGATGGCGTCGTGGCTGGGCTTGGGCACGGTGGCGGTGGGAGAGAAGGGCGACCTGGCGCCAGCCCTGCGCCGAGTGAAGGGTTGATCGACGTCTCCAGCGACTACGCGTGAAGCAACCCGACACCGGACGGGGGGACGTCGGTCGATGAGGCTCAGGCGCAGTCGGTGCACACCATTCGGTCGCCGGACTGCAGTGCCAGCCGGCTGTGGTGATGCACCAGGAAGCAGCTCGAGCAGGTGAATTCATCGGCCTGCTTCGGGATCACCCGGACGGTGAGCTCCTCGCCCGAGAGGTCGATGTCGGGCAGGTCGATCGAATCGACCGCATCACCGTCGTCGACGTCGAGCACCGCCACGTCGACCTCGCGTCGCCGGGCGGCGATGGCGTCCAGCGACTCTTCGGCGGTCTCGTCGGTGTCCTTGACGCGAGGGGCGTCGTAATCGGTGGCCATTGATCACACTCCTTGAAGATCAGCGATTGGGTAACGCCGACCAGGAACCCGTTTGTTCCCCAGAAAGCCACGCTCAAACATGGCTCGACGCGTCGGCCTCCGGCGCTGGCCGAAGCGCCTGCCACGTTAGGGTGAGCCGTGGCCGAGACCACGCCTCTGCGCGTCCAGCTGATCGCCAAGACCGAGTTCCTGGCGCCGCCGGACGTGCCGTGGAGCACCGACGCCGACGGCGGTCCCGCGCTCGTGGAGTTCGCCGGGCGCGCCTGTTACCAGAGCTGGTCCAAGCCCAATCCGCGCACCGCCACCAACGCCGCCTACATCCGACACATCATCGACGTCGGGCACTTCTCCGTGCTGGAGCACGCGTCGGTGTCCTTCTACATCACCGGTATCTCCCGCTCGTGCACGCACGAGCTGGTCCGGCACCGCCACTTCTCCTATTCGCAGCTGTCGCAACGTTACGTCCCCGAACGTGACGCCCAGGTGGTGGTGCCGCCGGGCATCGAGGAGGACCCCGAGCTGACGGAGATCTTCGCCGCGGCCGTCGACGCCAGCCGCGCGACCTACACCGAACTACTCGACCGCCTCGAGGCCAAGCTCACAGGCGACCAGCCCGGGAGAGGATCAGCGCTCAGGCGCAAACAGGCCCGGCAGGCCGCGCGGGCGGTGCTGCTCAACGCCACCGAGACGCGCATCGTGGTCACCGGTAACTACCGCGCGTGGCGCCACTTCATCGCGATGCGGGCCAGCGAGCACGCCGACGTCGAGATCCGCCGGCTGGCCATCGCCTGCCTGCGCCGACTCGTCGAGGTCGCTCCGCAGGCGTTCTCTGATTTCGAGATCCATACGCTCGCCGACGGCACGGAGGTCGCGACCAGCCCGCTGGCGACCGAAGTATGAGGCCGAGCGAGTAATCTGTGCGCGTGAGCACCAGCGGAATCGACGTCACCGCCCAGTTGGGCACCGTGCTGACCGCGATGGTGACTCCGTTCAAGCCCGACGGCTCGTTGGACGCCGACACCGCCGCGCGGCTGGCGACCCATCTGGTCGACTCGGGCTGTGACGGCCTCGTGCTCTCGGGGACCACCGGTGAGTCGCCGACCACCACCGACGACGAGAAGGTCGCGCTGCTGACCGCTGTCGTGGAGGCGGTCGGCGACCGGGCGCGCATCGTGGCGGGTGTCGGCACGTACGACACCGCCCACAGCGTCCACGGCGCCAAGCGGGCCGCGGCCGCCGGTGCGCACGGTCTTCTCGCGGTGACGCCGTACTACTCTCGGCCGCCGCAGTCCGGGCTGGTGGCGCACTTCACCGCCATCGCGGACGCCGCGGACCTTCCGGTCATCCTCTATGACATCCCACCGCGCTCGGTCATCCCGATCCACTGGGACACGCTGCGCACACTGGCCGAACATCCGAACATCGTGGCGGTCAAGGACGCCAAGGGCGACCTGCACGGTGGCGCACAGATCATCGCCGAGACCGGGCTGGCTTACTACTCGGGTGACGACGCGCTCAACCTGCCCTGGCTGGCCATGGGTGCGGTCGGCTTCGTCAGCGTGTGGGGTCACCTCGCGGCGAGCCAACTTCGAGACATGTTGTCGTCCTTCACGTCGGGAGACCTGGCGACGGCGCGCAAGATCAGCGTCACCCTCGCGCCGCTGAACCACGCCCAGACCCGGCTGGGCGGCGTCACCTTGTCCAAGGCGGGTTTGCGGCTCAAGGGTTTCGAGGTCGGTGATCCACGGTTACCCCAAATGCCGGCCACACCCGAGCAACTCGAGGCGCTCGCCGCAGATATGCGAGCCGCAGCGGTGCTGCGGTAGTGAACGAAGAACTCAATCCACCGGGGCCGTTGGCTCCGGGCGGACTGCGGGTCACCGCGCTCGGCGGCATCAACGAAATCGGTCGCAACATGACTGTTTTCGAGCATCTCGGCCGGCTCCTCATCGTCGACTGCGGCGTCTTGTTCCCGTCGCACGACGAGCCCGGCGTCGACCTGGTCCTGCCGGACCTGCGCCTCATCGAGGACCGCCTCGACGAGGTGGAGGCGCTGGTGCTGACGCACGCGCACGAGGACCATATCGGCGCCATCCCGTTCCTGCTCAAGCTGCGCCCCGACATCCCGGTAGTCGGCTCCAAGTTCACCCTGGCCCTGGTCGCGGAGAAGTGCCGCGAGCACCGGCTCAAGCCAAGATTCGTGGAAGTCGCAGCCGGACAACGCAGCACACACGGCGTCTTCGAATGTCAGTACTTCCACGTCAACCACTCGGTTCCTGGGTGCCTGGCGATAGCCATCCACACCGGCGCGGGGACCGCCTTGCACACCGGCGACATCAAGCTCGACCAGCTCCCGCCCGACGACCAGCCGACCGACCTGCCCGGCATGTCACGGCTCGGCGACAACGGCGTCGACCTGTTCCTCTGCGACTCGACCAATTCCGAGATTCCCGGGGTGGGTCCGTCCGAGAGTGAGATCGGACCGAACATGCATCGGCTGATCCGCAGTGCCGAAGGCCGCGTGATCGTCGCTTGCTTCGCCTCGAATGTCGCCCGTGTGCAACAGATCGTCGACGCGTCGGTGGCACTCGGCCGCAAGGTCGCGTTCGTGGGCCGGTCGATGGTGCGCAACATGGGGATCGCCAAGGAACTCGGCTACCTCACCGTCGGGGACGACGACGTGGTCGACATCGGGGCGGCCGAGATGATGGCCCCCGAGCGGGTCACATTGGTCACGACCGGAACCCAGGGCGAGCCGATGGCCGCGCTGTCCCGGATGTCGCGCGGCGAGCATCGCAGCATCACGCTGACCGCCGGCGACTTGATCATCATGTCCTCGTCGCAGATCCCGGGCAACGAGGAGGCCATCTTCGGAGTGCTGGACGCGCTGGCCAAGATCGGTGCGCGGGTGGTGACGAATGCGCAGGCGCGCATTCACGTTTCGGGTCACGCGTATGCGGGTGAGTTGCTGTTCCTGTACAACGCCGTACGGCCGCGCAACGTGATGCCGGTGCACGGGACCTGGCGGATGCTGCGGGCCAATGCGGCTTTGGCGGCCCGCACCGGTGTCGATCCCGACGCGGTGATGCTGGCGGAGAACGGCGTGAGCGTCGATCTGGTCGGCGGGCGCGCGTCGATCGCCGGTGCGGTCAGTACCGGCAAGATGTTCGTCGACGGGTTGATCACCGGTGACGTCGGCGACGTCACGCTCGGGGAGAGGTTGGTCCTGTCGAACGGCTTCGTCGCGGTGACCGTCGTCGTGCGCCGCGGCACCGGCAAGCCCGCCGCGCCCGCTCAGCTGTACTCGCGGGGCTTCTCCGAGGATCCGAAGGCCTTGGAGCCGGTGGCGCGCAAGGTCGAAGAAGAGCTGGAAGTGCTTGCGGCGGACAACATCACCGAAGTCACCCGGATCGCCCAAGCGGTGCGCCGCGTCGTCGGCAAGTGGGTCGGTGAGACCTACCGCCGCCAACCGATGATCGTGCCGACGGTCATCGAGGTCTAGCCGGACCCAAGGCGGTCCCGGCGAGCCGTGATGGTCACCGCTTGTTGACCGACCCCGCATCGACGGGCAACGCCACCCCGGTGATGTAACGCGCCTCGTCGGACACCAGCCACGCGACGGCGTTGGCGATGTCCTCGGGCTGCAGCACCTGCACCGGCAGCGCGTTGCCCATGTCCTGCGGCGACTTCTCCTCGATGCTGCCCAGCCATGCCCGGGTGGCGTCGTTGTTGATCATCGGGGTGTCGACGCCGGCCGGATGCACGGAGTTGACCCGGATGCTGTGCGGCGCCAGCAGGTTCGCGTAGAGCCGCATCAGCCCGACGATGCCGTGTTTGGCCGCGACGTACCCGATCGCACCGGGATCGGCGCTGCCCATCCCGACCAGGCCCACGACCGAACTGGTCAGCACGATCGACCCGCCGTCGCCCTGCGCGATCATCGCCGGAGTCGACACCTCGACGGTGTGGTGCACGCCGGTGAGGTTGACGTCGATGACGTCGCGCCAACCGTCGGCGCCCGACTGCATCGGCGCGATGCCCGCGTTGGCGACCACGATGTCGAGACGGCCGAACTCGTCGAGCCCTGTCTGCAGAGCGGTGGCGAGGCTCTGTTGATCCCGTACGTCGGCCTGCTGCGCGACGATCCGCGCGCCGGTGTCCTCGACGAGCTTGACGGTGGCCGCGAGGTCGTCGGCGGTGGCCAGGGGGTAGGGCACCGATGCGATCTGGTCGCAGATGTCGACGGCGATGATGTCCGCACCGTCGGCGGCCAACCGGACGGCCTCCGCCCGACCCTGCCCCCTGGCGGCGCCCGTGATGAACGCGACCCTGCCTGCGAGGCCTGCCATCAGGACCGCAGCGTGCCCTTGCTGCGGTCACCCGCGACCACTGGCTGCAGCATCTTGATGTCCGGTGCGCCGTCGAGGTGTTCGCCGACAGTGCCGAACAACGTCGCGACGGCGGGCGCGGTGCTGTGGGCCTGCAACGCCTGCTCATCGGCCCACTGCTCGACGAACACGAAGGTGCCGTTGGCCTCGTGCAGCGCGTACAGCTCGCAGCCCGGTTCCTCGTGCACCGCCTCGATGGCCTTCTTGCAGGCGTCGCGGACGGTGTCGACCGACTCGGGCTTGGCGGTCATGGTGGCGACGACGACGACGGGCATATGACGACTCCTCGGTGAGTGCTGCTGGACGGGTGCACAGCCTACTGCGGGGCCGTCACCAAGATCGGGCCGCGGGATCGATATCGACTTGTGACCCGTGTGGCACATGGTGGTTCTGGGGCCAAAGCGACTAGTCTTGCATGCATGCCCAATAAGACCGCCGCCCGTTCCGGCACCCGTTCGAGCAGGTCAAAGGCTGGTTCGCGGGCGGGCGTGAAGTCGGCACCCCGGCGCAAGCCGGCGCCGCGCCGCAACGCCTCCCCGGTGTCGGCGGCGGGGGCCTCCGTCGGCCGTGGCGTGCGGGCGGGCTGGCTCATGGTGGCCAAGGGGGCGGGGACGACCGCGCGGTCGGTCGGGCGCGCCCGCGAAATCGAACCCGGCCACCGCCGCGACGGCATCGCGCTCGGGCTTCTCGGGCTCGCGGTGGTGATCGCGGCCAGTTCCTGGTTCGACGCGGCCCGACCGGTCGGGGCGTGGATCGACACCGTCGTGCGGGTTCTCATCGGTTCTGCGGTGGTGTTATTGCCGATTGCGTCAGCGGCCATCGCGGTCACGCTGATGCGGACCGAACCCGACCCGGATTCCCGGCCCCGGTTGTTCCTCGGGTCGGCGATGATCGCCCTGCCCGCGCTCGGTCTGTGGCATCTGTGGGCCGGCTCGCCGCACGATCCGACCGCGCGCCAGCACGCCGCCGGCTTCCTCGGTTTCGCGATCGGCGGTCCGCTGTCCGACGGGTTGACGCCCTGGATCGCCGCGCCGCTGCTGTTCATCGGAGTCCTGTTCGGCGTGTTGCTGGTGACCGGCACCACGATCCGCGAGGTCCCGTCGACTATGCGGACGTTGTTCACCGGGCGGGCGTGGCACGACGAGTACGACGTCGAGGACTACGACGACGAGGACACCGTCGTGCTCGACCACGATGACTTCTCCGACGGCTACTACGACCACCTCCCGCCGGACGACGAATCGAAGGCCTGGCCGTCGGGCACCGCGACGTTCAACGGCGCCACGCCGATGGAGAACTACCCGATCGAGGAGGAGTCGCCGACCGTCCCGGAGCCGACCGCCAAGCCGCGCAGGAAGAAGACGGCCAGGCAGGCGCTCTCGCTGGACCGCGTGGTCGACGGCCCGTACGCGTTGCCGTCGCTCGAGCTGCTGGTCGCCGGGGATCCG
This sequence comes from Mycobacterium sp. IDR2000157661, assembly GCF_022317005.1. Taxonomy (NCBI): domain Bacteria; kingdom Bacillati; phylum Actinomycetota; class Actinomycetes; order Mycobacteriales; family Mycobacteriaceae; genus Mycobacterium; species Mycobacterium sp. IDR2000157661. The sequence continues at coordinate 4,581,334 of NZ_CP081006.1, read as the reverse complement.
CCCAAGCGGCGCAGCGCCGGGAACGACCGGATGATCGAGGCCATCACCGAGGTCCTGCAGCAGTTCAAGGTGGACGCCGCCGTTACCGGCTGCACCAGGGGGCCGACCGTCACCCGCTACGAAGTCGAGCTGGGCCCCGGCGTGAAGGTCGAGAAGATCACCGCCCTGCAACGCAATATCGCCTACGCGGTCGCCACCGAGAGCGTCCGGATGCTGGCGCCGATCCCCGGTAAGTCCGCGGTGGGCATCGAGGTGCCCAACGTCGACCGCGAGATGGTGCGGCTGGCCGACGTGCTGACCGATCCGGCTACCCGTGGCGATCATCATCCGCTGGTGATCGGCCTCGGCAAAGACATTGAGGGCGAATACATCTCGGCCAATCTGGCCAAGATGCCGCATCTGCTGGTGGCCGGCTCGACCGGCTCGGGCAAGTCGAGCTTCGTCAACTCGATGCTGGTGTCGCTGCTGGTGCGTGCGACGCCCGAGGAGGTCAGGATGATCCTGATCGACCCGAAGATGGTGGAACTCACGCCGTATGAGGGCATCCCGCATCTGATCACTCCGATCATCACCCAGCCCAAGAAGGCCGCCGCGGCGCTGGCGTGGCTCGTCGAGGAGATGGAGCAGCGCTACCAGGACATGCAGGCCTCGCGGGTGCGCCACATCGACGACTTCAACAAGAAGGTGCGCTCGGGCGAGATCACCGCGCCGCTGGGCAGCCAGCGCGAGTACAAGCCCTACCCGTACATCGTCGCGATCGTCGACGAGTTGGCCGATCTGATGATGACCGCACCGCGCGACGTCGAGGACGCCATCGTGCGCATCACGCAGAAAGCCCGCGCGGCGGGAATCCACCTGGTGCTGGCCACCCAGCGGCCGTCGGTGGACGTCGTCACCGGCCTGATCAAGACCAACGTGCCCTCGCGGCTGGCGTTTGCGACGTCGTCGCTGACCGACAGCCGCGTCATCCTCGACCAGCAGGGCGCCGAGAAGCTGATCGGCATGGGGGACGGGCTGTTCCTGCCCATGGGCGCCAACAAGCCGATCCGTCTGCAGGGCGCCTTCATCACCGACGAGGAGATCCACGCCGTCGTCGAGGCGACCAAGGCTCAGGCCGAGCCGGAGTACACCGAGGGTGTCACCACCGCCAAGACCACAGGTGAGCGCACCGACGTCGACCCCGACATCGGCGACGACATGGACGTCTTCCTGCAGGCGGTCGAGTTGGTGGTGTCGAGCCAGTTCGGTTCGACGTCGATGCTGCAGCGCAAGCTGCGGGTCGGATTCGCCAAGGCCGGCAGGCTGATGGACCTGATGGAGACCCGCAACATCGTCGGGCCGTCCGAGGGTTCCAAGGCGCGTGAGGTGCTGGTCAAACCGGACGAGTTGGCCGGCACACTGGCGCTCATCCGTGGTGGCGGTGACGCGAACGGTGAGGACGACACCTCCGACTTCTAGCCCCCCTCGACGCCCAAACCGACGCATGGGTGCGTATATCGCCCGATTCTGCACCCAAATGTCGGTTTGGGCGCAGAAAGGTGGGCACGAGTCGCTAGAGCGTCAACAACATTCGGGTGTTGCCGAGGATGTTGGGCTTGACGTAGGACAGGTCGAGGAACTCGGCGACGCCGACGTCGTAGGAGCGGCACATCTCCTCGTAGACCTCCGCGGTGACCGGCGTGCCGTCGATCTCGGCGAAGCCGTGCCTGGTGAAGAACTCGACCTCGAAGGTGAGCACGAAGATCCGCTCCAGGTGCAGATCGCGTGCCACGTCGAGAAGTCGTTCGACGATCGCGTGACCGACGCCCTGTCCCCGTACCTTCGGATGCACGGCGACGGTGCGCACCTCGCCCAGGTCCGACCACAGCACGTGCAGCGCGCCGCAACCGAGGACCTCGCCGTCGATCTCGGCGACCCAGAACTCCTGAACGGCCTCGTAGAGGTTGACCAGGTTCTTCTCCAGCAAAATCTTGCCGGCGTAGATATCGACCAGGCCCTTGACCGCGGTCACATCCGAGGTTCGCGCCCGTCGGACGACGAGCTGCGGGGACTCCGCACTCACACCTGGAGGGTAGCCGCTCGGGCAACGGATATTCTGTTGCGGTGTCGGGCCAACCCCATACCGATCCGCTGGTACCGCGCGCCCGGGTAGCGAACATCGCGAATGTGCTCACCGGCGTGCGGATGGTGTTGGTTCCGGTGTTCCTGCTGGTGCTCTTCGCCGACGGTGGCCACGAAACGGTCTGGCGGGTGGCGGCATTCGTCGTCTTCGCGGTTGCGGTGATCACCGACCGGCTCGACGGCGCCCTGGCGCGCAGCTACGGCATGGTGACCGAGTTCGGCACGTTGGCCGATCCGATAGCCGACAAGGCCCTCATCGGAGCCGCGCTGATCGGGTTGTCCGTCCTGGGTGACCTGCCGTGGTGGGCCACCGTCGTCATCCTGACGCGGGAGCTCGCCATCACGGTGCTGCGATTCGTGGTGCTCCGGCACGGGGTGATTCCCGCCAGCCGCGGCGGCAAGCTCAAGACGCTGGTCCAGGCGGTGGCCATCGGGCTGTTCGTGCTGCCGCTGTCGGGTCCGTGGCTGTCGGGGGCCTGGGTCGTGATGTGGGCGGCGATCGTCCTGACGGTGCTCACCGGCATCGACTACGTGATCTCGGCGGTCAGGGATTCTCGTGCACGCCCGGCTGGTCGGTGACCTTCCACGCAGTTTGCGTCCCCGGGAACCAACCCGGCGGCGTGCGGCGTTGCCCTAGTACACGCCTTGGACGCCCACTGACCCCCTGGAGGGAGAGCACGATGACGGCATTGCTGCGCGAGGTGATCGGCGACGTGCTGCGCCGTGCCCGCACCGACCAGGGCCGCACCCTGCGCGAGGTGTCCGACACCGCCCGGGTCAGCCTCGGGTACCTGTCGGAGGTGGAGCGCGGACGCAAGGAAGCCTCCAGCGAACTGCTCAACGCCATCTGCGGTGCGCTCGACATCCCGCTGTCGCGGGTGCTCTCCGCCGCCGGTCAGGACATGGAGCGCGAGGAACGTGCGGCCTTCGCCGGCGCCGCGAACATCGACATGGCCACGAAGGTGGTAATTCCGCAGGTCGTCTCGATGGCGGTGGCCTGAGCCCGTTGTGGGTGTGGCGATGCGGGCCGAACCGATAGATTGGGCAGCACGGTGAGCCGGTTGCCGGCGAGGCCGACACAACCTCAAGACACGAAGGCGGAGTGATTCATGGCCAATCCGTTCGTCAAGGCCTGGCGCTATCTGATGGCGCTGTTCAGCTCGAAGGTCGATGAGTACGCCGACCCGAAGGTGCAGATCCAGCAGGCCATCGAGGAGGCGCAGCGGCAGCATCAGGCGCTGACCCAGCAGGCCGCCCAGGTGATCGGCAACCAGCGTCAGCTCGAGATGCGGCTCAACCGGCGGCTGGCCGACATCGAGAAGCTGCAGGTCAACGTTCGGCAGGCGCTGACGTTGGCCGACCAGGCGACCGCGGCCGGTGACGCCGCCAAGGCCACCGAGTACACCAACGCCGCCGAAGCGTTCGCCGCTCAGCTGGTGACGGCCGAGCAGAGCGTCGAGGATCTCAAGGGTCTGCACGATCAGGCGCTCAACGCGGCCGGACAGGCCAAGAAGGCGGTCGAGCAGAACGCCATGGTGCTGCAGCAGAAGATTGCCGAACGCACCAAGCTGCTGTCCCAGCTTGAGCAGGCCAAGATGCAGGAGCAGGTTTCGGCGTCGTTGCGGTCGATGAGTGAGCTGTCCGCGCCGGGTACGACCCCGAGCCTCGACGAGGTGCGCGAGAAGATCGAGCGCCGCTACGCCAACGCGCTGGGCTCAGCCGAACTCGCGCAGAACTCGGTGCAGGGCCGCATGATGGAGGTCCAGCATTCCAGCGTGCAGATGGCCGGACATTCCCGGCTCGAGCAGATCCGCGCCTCGATGCGCGGCGAGCAGTTGCCGGCAGGGGGAGCGGCCACGCCGGCCACCGAGCCCGCGACTCCGGCGGCCAATCCGCAGTCGACTCCGGAAAACCCGTTGTCGCAGTAACCGACTGATTGATCGGCAGGAGAGAGGGCGTGAATTCGCAACCGAGTCGGCCAGAGGCCTGGCGCTCGTTGCTGCAGCGGGGTGTGGACACCGCCGCTGAATGGTCCGACTTGCTGGCCGCCAGGCTCAACTCGGCGGCGGACCCGCGCGCCAAGCTGCTGCGCAAGCGGCGCTGGGCATTGCGGCTGACGTTGTTCTTCGGCGTGTCCAGCGTGTTCTGGATCGGCGTGACGGCGCTGCTGGCGGCGTGGAGCACGCCGTGGTGGGCACTGTTCATTCCGACTCCGATCGCCGTCGGGGCGGCGTTCCTGGCGACCTTGGCGTTCCTGCGCTACCGCTGGCTCAAGCGAGAACCGCTGCCGCCACAGCAGTCGCGGTTCGCCCGCCGGCTGCCGCCGTGGGGATCGGCCGCCCGGCAGCCGATGGCGGCGCTGGCGGCTTCCGAACGCGGGATGCACTCGCTGTTGGGCGTCATGGAGCGCGGCCGGATGCTGCCCGCCGACGAGCTGCGCGAGCTGAGCGCGGCGGCCCAGCACACCTCGGCGACGATGGCCGCCACCGCCAACGAGGTGATGTCGATGGAGCGGGCGATGCGTTCGGCGCCGCAGTCGCGCGGGCATCTGACCGCGACCGTCCAAGCGTTCACCGCCCAGCTCGACCAGGGTGCCCGCCAGTACAACGAGATGGTCAACGCCGCAGCGCAACTGGTGTCGGCGGCCAACCAGTCGAATGGCGCCGGGCCGATGTCGAGCTCACCGATGTGGCAGCAGCGCTATCGCGACGAACTGTCCAACGCCACCGACCGTCTCACCGGTTGGGCGCAGGCGTTCGACGAACTCGGCCGCGCCCGCGGCGCGTAACCGCCCTACATCGAGGAACGCAGCGACGGGAACAGCGTCGCCACGAGCCCGCGCAGCAGTGCCTTGGTGAAGTCGGCGAAGTCGAAGTAGTCGCGCCACAACGTGATTCGGCCGGCGTGCACCTCGAAGACCCCGCACACCCAGAACTGCATGCGCACCGGTCCGAAGACCAGTGCATCGGTGCGCTCGGTCAGCACGGTGTTGCCCTCACCGGCGATGCGGTGGATCTTCACCTCGAAACGCATCCGGCCTTCACCGCGACGCATGATCTTGACGATGCGTTCGCGACCGTGGATGGTCGGTAGTCCGACGTTCTGCCAGGCGACATTGTCGGCGAGCAGAGCCTCGGCGGTCTCGAAGTCCTCGTCGGCCAGCGCGTAGAGGAAGTTCTCCACCGCACGGACGTTGTCGACATCGGTGCGCACACCGGAAACCTGGTCGGTCATGGTCCTCAGCGTAGTGGCCAGCGGCTGTGACAGGGTAGCCCAATGCGCGTCGCCGTGATCGCCGGCCCCGATCCAGGCCACGCCTTTCCGGCCATCGCGCTGTGCCTGCGCTTTCAAGCCAACGGCGACTCGCCGACGCTGCTCACCGGTGTCCAGTGGCTCGACACGGCGGCCGCGGTTGGTGTCCCCGCCGTCGAACTACTGGGCCTGGATCCCACCGGCGCCGACGACGACACCGACGCGGGCGCCAAGATCCATCAACGGGGTGCCCGGATGGCGGTGCTCAACGCGCCTGTGCTGCGGCGACTCGCGCCGGATCTCGTGGTTTCGGACGTCATCACCAGCGCGGGCGGGCTGTGTGCCGAATTGCTCGGGTATCCCTGGGTCGAACTCAACCCGCACCCGCTGTACCGGCCGTCGAAGGGGCTGCCGCCGATCGGCAGTGGCCTGGCGCCCGGCGTCGGCGTGCGGGGCCGCGCCCGCGATGCGGTGCTGCGAACGTTGTCGGCCCGCTCGTGGCGACAGGGTGTCCAACAGCGCGCGGCCGCCCGGGTCGGCATCGGTCTGCCGGCCGATGACCCGGGGCCGCGTCGGCGGCTGATCGCCACGCTGCCCGCGCTGGAGGTGCCGCGCCCGGACTGGCCGGCCGAGGCGGTGGTGGTGGGCCCGCTGCACTTCGAACCGACGACCGCGACGCTCGACATCCCGGCCGGCACCGGTCCGCTGGTCGTCGTCGCGCCGTCCACCGCAACCACGGGTGCGGAGGGCGTGGCCGAAATCGCCCTGCGGAGCCTGATTCCGAACGAGACCCTGCCGGCCGGGTCGAGGGTCGCGGTATCGCGGCTCGGCGGGTCGCAGGTACTGGTGCCGTCGTGGGCGGTCGTCGGGCTGGGCAGGCAGGACGAACTGTTGGCGCAGGCCGACCTGGTGATCTGCGGCGGAGGTCATGGCTTGGTGTCCAAGGCGCTGCTGGCCGGGGTGCCGATGGTGGTCGTGCCCGGCGGCGGCGACCAATGGGAGCTCGCGAATCGAGTTGTGCGCCAAGGCAGTGCGCAGTTGGTGCGGCCGTTGCGCGCCGAAACGCTGACCGAGGCGGTCCGCGAGGTGCTGGCCGGGCCCGGCTACCGAGAAGCGGCCAGACGGGCCGGGGCGTCGGTAGCCGAAGTCGCCGATCCGGTACGGGTGTGCCAGGAAGCGCTCATCCGCACCGCGTAGGTTGGGACTCGTGCGGTTGACCGAATTCCGTGAGCTCGTCGACGGCCGGTTCGGCCCGGTGCGCGGTGCGTCGCTACTCGTCGACCACGTTCTCACCGGCCTCGGTGGGCGCACCGCCGAGCAGGCGATCGAGGACGGCGTGGATCCGCGTGAGGTGTGGCGGGCCCTGTGCGCCGACTTCGACGTCCCACGCGATCAGTGGTGAGCCGTCGGCCGACGGCAAAGCGGGCGACGCGCGGGGGTTACTCGCTGACCGGTGCCTTCTCGACGGTGTTTCCGCTGCCGACGTCGTCGATTCGCGGATCGCCGTCGGCGTAGGTGACGGTGTTGTTGACCCCGACAACGTCGATCTCGTCCTGCACCGTGGCCAGCGTGATCTTGTTGTCGGCTCCGCCGACGATCACCGACGAACAGGTGCCGTTCACGTCGAGGGTGTTGTTCGAACCGCCGACGTTAAGTGTCTTGCCGTCGCCGCAGTCGACTTCGGCAGTGGTGCCGAACGATCCGTAGTAGATGGTGTTGCCGACCTCCACCTGTGCCCCGTTGTCCTGGACGGTGGCTTCGGTCTGCGCTACCAGGTCGGCAGCCGGGGCCTGCGCCCCGCAACCGCTGAGAGCGAGCGCGGCCGCTGCGACCCCGCAACCGGCAGTCAGCCGTAGGCTATGCGCACGCATGATTCCTTCTTTCTGTTCCAATATCGATGAGCAGATCGATTACCCAATCGGCCTTTCCTGATACGCCGATCAGCGGGTCACCAGCCGTCTGCCGGGCCAGCCGCTGACCCGGCCGATCAACACGATCAGGCCCGGCACGAGCAGCGACCGGACCAGGAAGGTGTCGATCAGCACCCCCACGGCCACCGCGAACGCCAGTTGCTGAAACGGCGCAACCGGCACCAATCCCACGAAGGCGAAGCTCGTCGCGAGAGCCAGCCCGGCGATGGTGACCGGCCGAGCCGACCTCGGTAGGCCGACAGCAACCGCGTCACGCAGCGAGCGGGACCTCGCCTCGTCCCAGATCTGACCGACCGTGAAGACGTTGTAATCGGAGCCCAACGAGATCAGCAGCACCGCCGCCGCGAACGGCGCGTAGAAGATCAGACCGTCGTATCCGGCGCCCTGCTGGAAGACCAGGGTGGTCAGGCCCAGCGCGGCGCCGACAGACAGATAGCTGCACGCCAGCAGGTAGACCGGCGCGACGAACGCCCGCAGGAACACCATCAGCAGAACGAGATTGACCACTCCGACCGCGATTCCCACGCGGACGAAGTCGGAGCGGGCGGTGCTGACGAACTCGGCGCCCAACGCCCCGGCACCGATGTACTCGACGCGGGCACCGGCCAGACCCGCTTCCTCCTGGAGTACGGGCATCGCGCTCTGCAGGTCGATCAGTGACTGCAGGCCGGACGCCGAGAGTCCAGGTTGGTCGAAGATCACCAGGTAGCGGGCGGCGTCTCCGCCCGGCGCCAGGAACAGACCGGCGCCGTTCAACGAGACATCGATCGGCTGCTGTTGCGGACCGACGACCGCCGCGACGCCCGGTTGGGCGGCGAGCTTGTCTTGCAGCGCGACGAGTTCGCCTTGTTCAGCGGTGATTCCCGGCTCCTCCAGCAGGATCTCGGTGGGTGCCAGCACGCCGGCCGGGAAGCCCTCGGCGGCCGCGTCGGCCGCCACCCGCACTTCGTTGCCCACCGGCAACGTATCCGGCGACGAGACCGCCGGGCGGAACGCCGTCAGCGGGTAACCGGCGGCGATCAGTGCGGCAAGCGACACCGCCACGGCGACGGCGGCGACGGGCCGCTTGGTCAGCATCCGCGCGAAACGTTCGCTCTTGAGGGCGCTTCGTCGTTCGGCGTCGCTGCGCCGCGGTGTTCCCGGCCAGAGGGCCAACCGGCCGAAGATCGCGAGCAGGGCCGGGACGAGGGTGATCGAGACCAGCAGCGCGACAGCGACCACGATGGCGAGGCCGGGTCCGAATGCGCGGAAGAGGGGCAGTTCGGCGACCGATATGCTCCCCACCCCCGCCGTGACGATGAGTCCGGCGACCAAGACGATCGGGAGATTGTGGGTGATCGCCGACCGCAGGGCATCGCGATGGTCCCAGCCGAGTGAGGAACGGTAGCGCATACCGGTCACGAACAGGATCGCGTAGTCGGTTGTCAGGCCCAGGGTCAGGGCCACCACCAGTGGCTCGAGCTGACTGGGTGCGGAGATCTCGAGCTGCGCGGCGGCCGCGCCGATGAGGCGGATCGTGATGAGGTAAGCGACGACCGCGGCGGACAGGGTGATCAGCGGTGCCACCAACGAGCGACAGGAGATGGCGAGGATGAGCGCGACGGCGAGCAGCGTCGCGATCTCGACCACTCCCAGTCGCGACTTCACCACCAGACCCTGTTCGACCTGGACGGGAACCACGCCGGTGACCCCGACGACGTCTGCCTGCGGGCCGAGTTCCTCGCCGTACTGTCGTGCCGCCGCGACGAGTTCGCCGCTGTTGAGTGTGGAGCCGCCCCACAGGTACGTCACGACGGTCGTGGGCCGCAGTGGCACCGGGACCGCGTTCGGTATCGGCAGGGCGCCTGCGATGCCAGTGGCCGGAAGGCCCTCGTTGAAGGTCTTGACGTTGACCTCGACGGCTCTGCGCGCAGACCTTTCCAGCGCGGTCGTGTTCAGCCCATCGCTGTCGTGCTGGACCAGGGCGGCCAGGCTCAGCAGCGGGAGACCGAATGCCTCGAGAACCCGCTGCTCGCTCTGCACTGCAGGTGAATTCTGTTGTGTGACTTCGAGTCCGGCGTCACTCTGCAGCCCGGGCAGATGCATGGTGGCCAAGGTCGCCGCGGCGGCCATCGCCACGACCACCAACCACCGCAGCCGCACGATCCACACGGCGTAGGCCCGGCTGAGTCTGCCGACGTTCTCGGGCTCCGTCATGTGGGCTCACTCGGGCTCGGACGTCTCGCAGGCCCGATCGCCGGACGGGCGTCGAGTCGGCGCGTCGGTACCGCCCACCTGACTCGGTGTCCTGCCATCGTGCCCGCCTGCCGTCATCGGGGACCGCTGCGAGCGGGTTACCCTCAAACGGCGAAGCGATCCGTGCCTTCCGGACCGGTTGACGTGTCATCGGCAGACGCGGACCTGCGGCCCGGCGACGTCGTCGTCGAGATCGCTGATGAACATCCGCGCACGGTCGAGGCGTTCCGCACCTGGATTGTCTCTGGTGTGCTCAACAAGGGGCCGCTGGGCTGCCTGGAGCGGGATCCTTCACCCCCCGTCGTCGACGGGCTTGACCGCCCCACCGGTCCGGGCGCCGCCTTCGTCCCCGCCGTCGGGCGGTTTGGCCGATGTCTGACGCCCTTCGTAGGGCGGCACTGCGGGTTCGGCATCCTTGGGGGCTTCGGTGGTGAAGCCCGTCTCGAAGTCGGGCTTTCCGCCGTCGTCGTGCTGGGGGACGGACTCGTCGCCTTCGTACGAGTCTGACGGCCGGTTCACCGGCCCGCCAGACGGCTCGTCAGATCCGGTGTCGCGCGATCCCCGTTTCTCCGGTTTCGTCATGACTACTCCTCACCCGCCGCATGGGCTGCGGCGACGCTTCCAACTGTGGGCGCTAGGTGCGCCGGCCCAGCACCAACGCCGTTTCACGATGCAATCGACCGAAGTTGTAGTAAGCCGCGCATGCCCCTTCCGGGGAGACCATGCACGTCCCGATCGGCGTCTCCGGCGTGCAGGCAGTGCCGAAAACCTTGCATTCCCAAGGCTTTATGACGCCTTTGAGGACCTCACCGCACTGGCACGCCTTCGGATCGGCCACCCGGACCCCGGGCATCTCGAACCTCAATTCCGCGTCGAAGTCGGCGTAATCGCGGTGCACCTTGAGCGCGCTCTGCGAGATGAACCCCAGCCCGCGCCATTCGAAGTGCGGCCTCAATTCGAATGTCTCGGCCATCAGCTTCAGCGCCTGGGTGTTGCCTTCGGCGCGCACGACGCGGGTGTACTGGTTCTCGACCTCGCAGCGACCGTCGCGGATCTGTCGCAGCAGCATATGTACCGAGGCCAGGATGTCCAGTGGCTCGAATCCCGCCACCACCATCGGTTTGCCGTAGACGTCGGGAACGAACCGGTACGGTCGCAACCCCACTACCGTCGAGACATGGCCGGGCCCAAGGAATCCGGACAGCCGAAGGTCGGGCGATTCCAGGATTGCCTTGATCGGCGGAACGATCGTGACGTGGTTGCAGTACACGCTGAAGTTCGTCACGCCGAGGGCGCGGGCACGCACGAGCGTCACCGCGGTCGAGGGCGCAGTCGTCTCGAACCCGACCGCGAAGAAGACCACATGACGGTCGGGGTTGTCTACGGCCACCTTGAGCGCATCCAGCGGCGAGTACACGAACCGCACGTCGGCTCCGCGGGCCTTGGCCTCGATGAGATTTCCCCTTGAACCGGGTACTCGCATCATGTCACCGAACGTCGTGAAAATGATGTCGGGTTGTTCGGCCAGCCACATGGCGTCGTCGACGCGGCCCATCGGGATCACGCAGACCGGACAGCCGGGGCCGTGCACCAACTCCACCGCCTTCGGCAGAAGGTGCTCGATGCCGTGGCGGTAGATCGTGTGGGTGTGGCCGCCGCAGACCTCCATGAACTTGAACTCATCACCGGCCGCGAGTTCGGTGATCGATCTGACCAACGCGCGTGCGGCCGCCGGGTCGCGGAATTCGTCGACGAACTTCATGGCAGACCTCTCAAGCTATTTCGGAGGAGTTGAAGGCTTCGATCTCGTTGACATAGTCGGCGCCCATCTTCTGCACCTGATCGAGCGTCAGCTTCGCTTCGTGTTCGTCGACCTTGGCCATCGCGAAGCCGACGTGGACCAGCACCCAGTCGCCGACCTGCAGGTTGTCGTCGGCCAGCAGTCGCACGCTGATGATGCGGCGGACGCCGTTGACGTCTACCTTGGTCAGCCATTGTTGGGCGTCGACGATGTCGACCACCTGGCCGGGAATGCCCAGACACATCGTCAATCTCCTTTCAGCAGATCCGCGGTAGCGGGTCGCCAACAAGCATGTCGACGATCCGGCTACCGCCGAAAGACGTTCGTAGGGCTACGATTCCGTGGGGCTCCGGGGCAATCTCGCCGACGACCGCGGCGTGAGCGCCCTGCGGGTGTGCGCGCAGCGCGGCGATCCCCGCCTCGGCCTCGTCCGCTGGCACGATGGCGACGAACTTGCCCTCGTTCGCCACGTACAACGGGTCGATGCCGAGCATGTCACAAGCGCCGAGCACCTGCGGCTGTATCGGCAGTTCCGCCTCGTCGAGGATCAGGGCGAAGGGGCGGTCCTTGACGAGTTCGTTGGCGACCGTGCCGACACCGCCGCGCGTCGCGTCGCGCATCCACCGCGTCGACGGTGCGGCACCGAGAAGGACATCCACCAATTCGTGCACCGGTGCGGTGTCGGAGGCGATGTCGGCGTCGATGGCGAGGTCGCCCCGCGCCAGCATGACCGCCATGCCGTGCTCTCCGATCGTTCCGGACAGGATGACCTTGTCGCCGGGCTCGACGAGTTCGCGCGACAGTTGCCTGCCGTGGGGGATCACACCCACCCCGGCGGTGCAGATGTAGACACCGTCGGCAGCGCCTTTGCCGACGACTTTGGTGTCGCCGGTGACGATCTGCACGCCCGCGCCCAGCGCTGCCTCGCTCATGTCGGCGACGATCTCGCGCAGTTCGGCGATCGGGAATCCCTCTTCGATCACGAAGGCGGCGGACAACCATTGCGGGCGCGCACCCGACACGGCGAGGTCGTTGATCGTGCCGTGGACGGCGACGTGGCCGATGGAGCCGCCGGGGAAGCGGCGCGGGGAAACGACGTATGAGTCGGTGGAGAATGCCAGCCGTTCGCCCGACGGAGTCCGCAGTGCTGCAGCGTCACCGAGTTGCTCGAGTTCGTCGTTGCGGAAGGCCTCGAGGAACACCGCGTCGACCAGTGCCGCCGACGACTTGCCGCCTGCTCCGTGCGCGAGCGTCACCACGTCGTCGAGCAGTCGCGGCCTTCGTTGCCGGAACTTGTCGATGCGCTCCAGCACGCGGTCCTCGCGTTCTGCTGCGCTCATTGCTCGTGTCATGTCGCGTGTGCTCCATTCACCTTGCGTGCCATGTGTTCCTGCGCCACCGACCAGAGTCGGTAGCCGAGCATGGCGTGGCTTTCCTGGATGCGGTGGATGCTCTGGGAGTGCACAGTGAAGCAGAAGTCGAGATCCTCGGCGACCGCCATTCGCCCACCGTCGTGCCCGGAGAAGCCGATGGTCAGCAGGCCCCGCTTCTTGGCTTCGGTGATCGCCGTCATCAGATCGTCGGAGTTACCGGACGTGGACAGCGCGATGGCGATGTCGCGGTCACGGGCGTGGGCGATGATCTGGCGCTTGAAGATCAATTCGAACCCGACATCGTTGCCCAGCGCGGTGACGACGGCGTTGTCGGCGGCCAGCGACCACGCCGCGACGGGACGGCCCCGCGCCGGGCGGCTGAACAGCGACGCCAGCGTCGCGGCGTCCGTGGAACTGCCGCCGTTGCCGAAGGTGTACAGCCGGCCCCCGCGCCGGAACCGCTCGGCCATCAGGGTTCCCGCCGCCGTCAATGCGTCGCCGTACTCGTCGAGGGACTGACGTTGTAGGTGAGCGCTTTCGGCCGCCTTGCCGCGTGCCGAGGCCGCCAGGTCGTCGAGCAGACTCGTCGCGTCGGTTTCCTCGGACTCGATGAACGGATAAAGGAACGCGGTGCTTTCGGGCTCGGTCATCAGTACTCCTCACCATCCAGCCGGGTGATCGCCGCGCCGGCGTGCACGAGCACGAGATCGTTGATGCGGACTCCACCGAGCATCGTGACGTCTACCCATTCCTCGCCGCCTGCGGTACGAATCAGTGCGGGCTCGCCTGCGTCGGCGGGTTCGAGCAGCACCTCACCGATCCGGCCTTCGTCACTGCACGTGACGCAGACGTCGTCGGCGCACTGCTTCGTCGCCGGTTTCAGCAGGCCGGGATGCTCGAAGCAGACGTGGGTGAGTTCCCACAGCAAGTGGTAGATCAGCACGAAACTTCCGGTGGCTGGAACCATCGGGTCGCCCGAGTCGATCCACAGAATGTGGTGGGCCGCGCCCGCCTCAGGGCGCGGGCCCGAACCGATCCACACGGTCATCACACCCCAGGCCGGCGCGCGGCGCATGCCGTCGAGCACCGCGGGCTCGTCGGCGGATGCGACGGCGATCAGTATGTCGCCCGGTTGACTCGCGACCCTCGCCTGCGCGACCGGATCCGGTCCGACGAGTGCCACCGACGGGAGGGCCCGTTTCCCCATGACCACGGGGTGGACGAACTCGACGGCGACGTGATGGGCGTGTGGTTCCCACTGCGGTGAGACGACCCACAGCGTAGCGCCGTCATGGAAGCGGCGGGCGAGGTCAAGGGCGGCGGCCGCGACGTCGGCCGACAACTCGGCATCGACGTACGACCCACCCGGTACTGCGGTAGCTGTCATGACCGGACTCCCTGTTCGAGACATGAATTGACGAGGTCGAGCGTGGTCTGTGTGGCGGCTGCCAATGCCTCGCAGTCGGTCTCGGTCAGGGTTGCGCACAGCCAGCCCCAATGGGCGGAGACGGTCGCCCCTGGCGACGGGGCGGGTGTGAGCGACAGGTCACCCTGGCGCCACCGGACCTCCTCGGAGCGCGGCGGTCCGAGGACCAGCATGCCGTCGTCGAGTTGCAACGGCCGTGACGAGACCAGCGCGTGCTCGCCGGAAACCGAGTCGACGGTTCCCCACCGGATGCGGCAGTCCTGCATGACCCCCAAGGCGGTTCGCGGGTCCCGCCGTACGAACCTGATCCAGGGGTATACGACGAAGACGTGGAAGCTGTGGTGCGCCAGCACATCCGCGTTGGCGGGCACGGTATCGAGAAGACCGGTGAGCTGGCCGGTGAACGCCGCGCGAAGCCGGCCGAGCAGTTGTCCCGGATCGACCTTGTACAGGGCCGGGCCGCCGACCCAATAACTGTTGACGACTTCCTCGTCGAGGGCATCCCCGGCGCCGCATGCGTCGGCGATAGCCGTCAGGTACGGCCATGCGCCGTCGAACTCCTGTGCATGTGAGGCCAGCCCGGCCGCCCCGCCGCGCTCGGTGGGACCGCAGTACCCGAGCTCGTTAGGGGGGTAGGCATACCGGCCGAAAAGCGTCTGCCCGCTCTTCGAGACGTTCACGAGGAGTTCCCCACCAGCAACTGGCCCAATGCGATACCGCCGTCGTTGGGCGGTACCACCCGGTGCGAGATCGCCTCGATCCCTTGTTCCCGCAATCCGGTCAACGTCAGTTGCAGCAGCATGGCGTTCTGGAACACACCGCCGGAAAGGGCGACCGTTCGGCCCGCCTCGCGCTGTGCGACGGCAAGATCGACGATGAGATCGGCCACCGCGCGGTGGAACCTCGCGCCGATCACGCCTGCGGGAACGCCCGCGCGACGATCGCGGATCACTGCCAGCAGCACGGGGGCCGGGTCGATCGTCGTCGGGTCCCCGAGTGCAACCTCGAACGCGTACGCGTCTGCGCCGCAGTCGACGTCGCGCGAGAGAGCCTCCAGTTCGATGGCGGCCTGCGCCTCGTAGTCCACCACCTGGCGCACACCGCTGAGCGCCGAGACCGCGTCGAACAGTCGGCCCATGCTCGAAGTCGGGGCACAGCCGAAGCCGGTTTCGAGTGCGTGCGCGAGTGCCGTTCGCTCGGCGGGCGGGCATGCCGATACCGGTGGGAGGTCATGGGCCCAGTCGATTCCCGCCGCCCATAGATGTGCCAGCGCCATCCGATACGGACGCATGACGCTGACGTCACCACCCGCCAGCGGCACGTACTTCAGGTGTGCGAGCCGTTGAAAACCCTTGTAGTTGGCGAGCAACACCTCCCCGCCCCACACCGCCCCGTCCGAGCCGTATCCTGTTCCGTCGAAGGCGAATCCCAGCACCGGTGTGGATCCGTCACATCCGTGCTCGGCCATCACCGCCGCGAGGTGCGCGTGATGGTGCTGCACCGTCCTGACCGGTCGGCCCATCGCGTTGCGCCTCGCCCACCCGGTGGACCGGTACATCGGATGCGCGTCGGCCACCAGCACTTCAGCTGTGACCGACGTCAGCTCCTGCAGGTGCGCCTGAGCCTTGTCGAACGCCGACAGCGTGGCCAGGTCGTCCATGTCGCCGATGTGTTGACTCAACCATGCGTATCTGCCGTCGGCGATGGCCATGGTGTTCTTCAGATCGGCGCCGACCGCGAGCGTCGGCGGCACCGGCGTCGGCAATGCGATGGGCAGAGGTGCGTAGCCACGCGAGCGCCGGATCGGCACTTCGACGGCCTCGCCCCGATTGTCGGCCTCGCCGACGAAGAGCACCCGCACGACCGAGTCGTCGCACGGCACCAGGATTGCGCGGTCGTGCATCAGCCAGCCATCGGCCAGGCCGGAAAGCCGTTCGCACGCAGCCTCGTCGGTGAAGCAGATCGGCTCACCCGCCAGATTGCCCGAGGTCATCACCAGCAGCACCGGTCCCGGCTCGTCGCCGGGCAGTCCGAACAGCAGTGTGTGCAGTGGCGAGTAGGCAAGTAGCACACCGAGGTCGGCGTTGTGCGGTGCCACCGACTCGGCGACCGGGGCGTCGCGAAGACGTGGCAGCAGCACGATCGGTCGTTGGGGCCCGGACAGTATCCGCGCGGACGCGTCACCGACCTCGACGATGCGACGCGCGATCGACAGGTCCGGCGCCATCACCGCGAACGGCTTGTCCCCGCGCCGCTTTCGCGCACGCAGTTCGGCGACGACGCGCTCGTCGGTGGCGTCGCAGGCCAGGTGGTAGCCGCCGATGCCCTTGACAGCGAGCACGCCGCCGTCGCGCAACAGCTTGCGTGCCATTCGCAATGCTGACTCGCCCTCCGAGAGGCGGGCGGTTCGGTCACGGTAGGTCAGCGTCGGCCCGCAGTTCGGGCAGCACACCGGCTGGGCATGGAATCGCCGGTCGCTGGGATCGCGGTACTCGCGAGCACAGTCGGCGCACATGGCGAAACCCGCCATCGTCGTGGCTTCGCGGTCATAGGGCAGTGAGCCGATGATCGTGAACCGGGGACCACAGTTGGTGCAATTGACGAACGGGTGCCGGTAACGCCGGTCGGCGGGATCGCGTTGTTCGGCGGCGCATTGGGCACACATCGCGACGTCGGGCGAGGTCAGGGTGCGTCCGCCGTCAGTACGCGTGGTGTCCCCGATGACGAACCCCGTCCCGCCCGCGGCGGGCAGACGGCGGATGTCGAGGGAGTCGATCACCGCCAAGGGCGGCGGCTGATCGCGCAGTCTGCGCAGGAACTCGTCGAGATCCGCCATGTCGCCCTCGACCTCGACGACAGCCCCTGTGCTGTCATTACGCACGCAGCCGGCCAGGCCCAGGGCAGAAGCGGCGGCGTAGACGAAGGGCCGGAAGCCGACGCCCTGCACCACGCCGCGGACGCAGACACGCAAGCGGCTCCGGCCCGTCATGGCGGGTCCTCGTTGTTTTGACCTCTGCCCATCAGCTCCAGGCCCGCCATCGCCGCGTCGGCACCGGCCTTGTCCGTCTTGTCGACGACGAAACCCATGTGGATGATCACCCAGTCGCCGGGCGCGAAGCTCTCCTCCGGCAGCATGCCGACGTTGACCTTGCGGTGCTCGCCTGCGACGTCGACGAGTGCGAGCTGACCGCCGTAGCCCTCCAGCATCGAAACCACCTGCCCGGGAATGCCAAGACACATCGCTCAGCCCTGCACCTTCGGTCGCGCCAGCAGGTCGGCCACGACGTCGGCGACCGCGTGCACCGCCGCGGGAACGGCCGCGGCGACGGGTGGCGAGAGGCCGATGTGCTCCTCGACGTTGTCGACCTCGCAGCCGATCACCACCGTGTGGGGCGGAGTACCGCCGAGTGCGGTCAGGCTGGCGAACACCGCGCCGGGGTCCATCGCGTGTGCGTCGATACCTGCAGCGGCGCTGAGCGTTTCGTGGTCGGCTTCGAACACATGAAGGGTGCCCGGCGACCCTTTGCTGGGTATCGCGTCGACGAGCACCAGCGCATCACAACCGTCGAGCAGGTCGTAGGCCAGGTGCATGCCCCTGATGCCGTAGTCGACGGACTCGACGTTCGGCAACTCGGGTACATGGCGAAGCACCTCGGAACCGAAGCCGTCGTCGCCGAGGAAGATGTTGCCGATTCCGGCTACCAGAATTCGAGACGTGATCTCACTCCGTCCTCACATCCGGCGCATCTTCATGTAGCGGCGTGCGTCCGGAAGATTGACCAGGCCGACGACCACGCCGCCGACGACGACCGCCGCGACGACTCCGACGGCAACCCATCCCACTACGTCCATCTCGAACTCCCTTCGGTGAGTGGTTCAACTTCATCTGGCGCGAAGTACAGGTATCGGCCGTACCAGTCGTGCATGTCGGCGGCGGGATCGTCCTCGATGACCACGCCGATGTGCTGTTCGCCGTCGACGTCTTCGTGCACGGAGGTGACACGTGCGATCTTGTCCGCGTAGAACAGGTCCTGAGCGTCCGCGCGCCGGGACGGTCGCAGTCGAACTCGGCTGCCGCGGGCGACGGCGGTGCCGTTGACGAGAACGGCGTCCAGATCCGGACGCACCGCACTGTCGGCCGCAGGATCCCACCAGTCCACATCGGCGGGGACCTCCGGGATCGGCCCCGGCTCTTTCGTCGGCACATGCGGATTGCGCAACACACCGTGGAGGTCGAGCATCGCTTCGGGGGACATCGAGTCGCACCGGTCGATGATCGTCGCGGCGCGCGGGTCGGTGGCCCGGGCCTGCGCCTTCTCCTCGTCTGTCATCGTCATCACCCGCAGGGTGAGGATTTCGTCGATCTCGGTGGAGTCATAGAGCGCGCCCTTGCTCTGTTCGGCTATCTCCGGGTGGTCGTAGAGGATGATCGGCGACGCCAGCACCAGGTCGGTCTCGCCCGCGGGGCCGGCGAGCACCGGGAAGCAGCGGTGCTGCGTGCATCGCGCGACCGCATCGGCCGCGGTGTCCGGGGGCTCCAGTAGTGACACGAACTCCCCGTTGGCGACCTCCAGCAGCAGGTGAGTGCCGATCATCGAGACCGCGATGGCCTCGTCCTTGTCCTCGGCGGGCGCAGCCGAGTTTTGCACCTCGAAGGCGAGCCGCACTAGCTCACCGTCCGGTTGAGCGGAGATGTCGAGCCGACCGTGCAGTTGGCGTCGGCTGCGAACCAGCCTGCCGCCATCGACCGTCTCGACCTCGCTGCCCCCGGCGATCGAAATATCAACGCAGCGAGGCAAACTGCTGACGGGACACGGGTCGATCCGGATCTCACACTCCACGGCCTCGTCCCAGGTGACCCAGGCATCCGCCCCGGTCACCAGTTCGGTGACCCGCTCGAACCGGCCGCCGCCGAGATCGCGTTCTGCACTGCGGTGCTGCAGCTGGAGGAATCGCACCACTCCCATCACCATCGGAGCGCCGTGCGAAGCGATCAGCACCTCAGCCGACAGCGAGGAGTCCTCGCCGATGCCGGCTTCCGCCGCGCCGGGCGGGCCCACGACGCCGAACTGCCAGCGGGACTGGTTCTTACTCGAACTGGCGCGGTAGGGGTACAGGAGATAACCCTCGTAGAGCACCGCGTCGGCGACGGCGCGCGCCCGATCCCAGTCAGCGCTCATCGAACCTCCTCCGCGGCACGAGTCGCCAGCAGCGAGCTGACGGCATCGTCGAGACTCAGTAGTCCCCGGGCCGATTTGAACTCCGCCAGCCTGTCGATGGTGTCGCGGTTCAGTCGCAGCCAGCCGGTGCCCGGATAGTGCAGCCGCATGAGCTCGTGCCACGCCGATACCGGCAGGTTGTAGTGGTCTTCGCGGTCCCACGGCACCTGTTGCACCGAGAAGCTTCGTTCACCCTTTGCGAAAACCGTTCCGCTGAACAAGAACTGCAGCGGAATCGTGCCGTCACGCAGGGCGTGGAAGTACTTGGCCGAGGTCACCTCGAAGTCGTAGGTGCACTCGAGCGGGAGATCGGCCTGGGTGGCTCCGCTGAACCCCTGGACCATCGTGCTGCTGTGTTGCCAGAGGAAGTTGCGTTGAGTGGTGCTCCAGCGCTCGCGTGGGCCGAACAGATCGAGCAGTCCGGCCGCCTCCTCGTCGGTGTAGCCGCGGCGCAGCGGCTCTATTCGCACCTGGCACCGCAGCGCGATGGCATGAACCGGGGCGTCGGCGACGATGCCGACGCGTGCGGTCAGGACCGGTGTCACGGCATACGGTTCGGGTGACACGTCGAGCACCGCGAAGGTCACCTCGGTCACGACGTCACCACCCTGCCGCGCGCAGCGACGATCTCGAAGAACTCGTCGATGAACTCACGCGCTCCCTGGCCGCCGTCGAAGCCGTGCCAAAGGATCCGCAACCGGCCGACGAACTCATAGCAGGCGTCGATCGGCACCAGATGGCATTCGGGCGGCTGGGATTCGTCGTCGGGGACCCGGATGATCAACGCCTCCGTGTCGGCGGTGAGCAGTTCCACCCGTGGGTCCGCGACCCGGATGCCGTCCCAGGTTGAGAGATCCAACTCGGATTCCGTCGCGCCCGCCGGCCCGGGATAGAACGCCACCGTGCGGTCCATCGCCGAGTTGCGGAGGAAGAACGCCAGCCCGACCGGGATCTGCAGCAGCTGCCATTCCCGTCGCCCGAGCGCGAAGTTCGGAAAGGACAGGTAGCGATCGGGTACCGCACGGAAGCGTAGCTCGGCGTTGGTGTCGGTGAAGAGCAGATAGCACCCTCGGCATACGCACATCAACTGTCGGCCCTCGACATTGACGACATGCTGGTGCTCGTCGGCGATCTGCTCGGAGCACATCTCACAGCGCTCACCCACCGGCTGGGGAGCGCTGCGATTGGCTCGGATCCGCGCCAGTACGTCGTACGCGCCTGTCATGCCATGCCCGCTCCCGTCCGCACACCTGCCACCGCGATGGACAGGTTCCCGTCACGGACCAACAAGGGAATCGGTTCCAGATGCGCAGTCGGATCAGCATCTCGATCGACGCACGTGCCGGCGTGCACGACGTCGAAATGCGCCCGACACTTCGGACACCGAAGTATCGCCGCGCCGACCGGCGACCCCATCGGCCGGTGCAGGACGGCGCCGGCCAGGGATTGTTCACAGTTGCCGCACCGGTCGTGGTAGACGAACAGCTCGTCGCCGACACGGCACGCCAGCACCGTCGTTGCGGCCACGCTGAAGCCGCCGACTTCTTCCGGTGCCAGATCGGCGAGATCGGGCAGCGGATGCCAGTCCGCAGGCGGCCGAGCGTCCTGGTGAACGCGGCGCAGCAGCGAATCCGCGGGAATCACATTGACACCGGGTGCGCTCTCGGCGGCGACCACCTCGATGCTGACGATCTCTGGAGCCGCCGCCCGCACCGCGTCCTCGACGGTGAGCTCCAGGGTCGTCGCCGAGGACGGACAACTCTTGCAGCTGCCTGTGAACTGCAGGCGCACGACATCGTCGACGACTTCGAGCAGGCTCACATCGCCGCCATGAGACCCGAGATATGGCCGGACGCCGTCCAGCGCTTCCTCGACTCGGCGCTCGACGGCATGCGGGTGCAGTCCGTGGACCAGCAGCAGGCTTGCGACGAGGTCGTCGCCGGCGAACGCGTCCGCCAGCTGCGGGTCGGCGCGAGTAGCGATGCGCATCATCCGCGCCAGCGCGGCACCGTAGAGGTCGGTCACCTCTCCGACGAGCTGCACTGCGCGCTCCTGCGCGGCCAAGCCGCCCGCGGCCGACGCGTCGAGCAGGGTTTGTATCCGGTCGCCCGCCGTGCGCCACTGCGCGTCGTCCTGGATCTCTTCCGGGCCCGGCAGTGTCGACGGGGACATACCCTATTCCCCGGTGATGGACTGGGTGGGGGAGTGCAGAAGCTCCAGCTTCTTCCCTTCACCCAGGTACATGTGTACGCCGCAGGGCAGACACGGATCGAAGCTGCGTACGGTGCGCATCACGTCGATCCCCTTGAAATGCTCTCTGTCGTTCTCCTCGAAGATCGGCTGACCTTGGACCGCATCCTCATATGGTCCCGGCGTGCCGTAGCTGTCGCGCGGGTTCGCGTTCCAGGGTGTCGGCGGATACGGATGGTAGTTGGCGATCTTGCCGTCGCGAATCACCATGTGATGGCTCAAGACGCCACGGACCGCCTCGGTGAAGCCGCAGCCGATGCCCTCGTCGGGTACCTCGAACTTCTCCCAAGTCTTGGTCCGGCCTGCGCGGATCTCCACAAGCGCCTTCTCGGCGAAGTGCAGGGCACAGGCGGCCGCATAGGCCTGGAAGTACGTGCGCGCGCGGTTCCGCTCGAGGGTGTTGCTCCCGTAATCGGGGATCTTCCACTCGAGTTCGACCGGCCCCTTGAGCGCGGTCTTGGGCAGGTTGATCTGCACGCTGCGGCCGGTGGCCTTGACGTAGCCGATGTCGACCAGCCCCGCAAGCGCCGTGGACCAGAGCCGCGCCAGCGGACCGCCTCCGGTGTCCAGCGCCAGATGGTCCTTGCCGTCGAACCAGCGTGGAGACATCACCCAGCTGTAGTTGTTGTCGAAATCGCGCTTCTGCGGCTTGGGATTCGTGTGCTGGTTCCACGGGTGTCGCCGGTCCACCGGATTGCCCAGCGGATCGGTCTTCACGAACATCTCTTGATCGGTCCAATCGTCATAGTACGAGTGGCCCAACAGGATTCGGATGCCCAGATTGATGTCCACCAGCGAGTGGGTGTGCAGTTTGCCGTCGATCACCACGCCGGGCGTGACGAACATGGCGTTGCCCCACTTCTCCATGTCCTTGTACTCGAAGTTGCACATCTCGGGATCCTGGAACGAGCCCCAGCAGCCCAGCAGCGTGCGTCGCAGGCCCACCTGGTCGTAACCGGGAAGCGCTTCGTAGAAGAAGTCGAAAAGGTCGTCGTGCATCGGGACGACCTTCTTCATGAACTCCACGTAACGCATCAGCCGCGTCATGTAGTCGGTCATCAGCTGAACGGTCGCAGTCGTACCGATGCCGCCGGGATACAGCGTCGACGGGTGGACGTGGCGGCCCTCCATCAGGCAGAACATCTCTCGCGTCCAGCGGCTGACCTGCAGCGCCTCCCGGTAGAACTCGCCGGTGAACGGGTTCAGCGATCGCATGATATCGGCGATCGTGCGGTGCCCGTGCATGTCGGCGTGCGGGGCCTGCGTGTTCTCGGCCTTGGCCAGCACGCTCGGGTTCGTTTCGGCCACCATCTTCTCGCAGTAATCCACGCCGACCAGGTTCTCCTGGAAGATGTTGTGGTCGAACATGTACTCGGCCGCCTCGCCGAGGTTGATCAACCACTCGCCGAGGTGTGGCGGCTTCACTCCGTAGGCCATGTTCTGGCAGTAGCACGAACACGTCGCGTGGTTGTCACCGCAGATGCCGCAGATGCGGCTGGTGATGAAGTGGGCGTCGCGCGGATCCTTTCCCTTCATGAAGATCGAGTAACCGCGGAAGATCGACGAGGTGCTGTGGCACTCGACGACTTCGCGGTTGTCGAAGTCGATCTTGGTGTA
The DNA here is from genome assembly GCF_022317005.1 of Mycobacterium sp. IDR2000157661. Classification (NCBI taxonomy): domain Bacteria; kingdom Bacillati; phylum Actinomycetota; class Actinomycetes; order Mycobacteriales; family Mycobacteriaceae; genus Mycobacterium; species Mycobacterium sp. IDR2000157661. The sequence goes on along the minus strand of NZ_CP081006.1, from coordinate 4,558,109 downwards.
GATGCCGAGGCTGCCGACGATGCGGGTGATGGGATCCCAAGCCATTTCCACCAGTTGGCCGGGCTCCCGCTTCACGTGTGACGGCTCGGGGATGGTTGTTGTCATCGAAGTTTCTTTCGTCGATTGAGAAGCGTCACAGGATGTTGAGCGACCTGCAGGTGCGCCGGGACGAACGCACCTACCAGGTGCGAGTCGCTCCAGTCGTCAGTTGCGTGCCGGGATGGCGCCACTTGGGTTCTTTGTCGACGGTCCGACCCGTGACCTTGCGCAGGCTCTTGATGACCGACCCGTACAAACCCGATGCGGTCGTGGAGACCTTGCCGCCGGGAGGTTCGTCCATGAACGGCATGAACTTGTCCGGGAAACCGGGCATCGTGCAACCAATGCAGATCCCGCCGACGTTGGGACATCCGCCGATGCCGTTGATCCAGCCGCGCTTGGGCACGTTGCACTTGACTACCGGGCCCCAGCAGCCCAGCTTCACAATGCATTTCGGCGAACCGTACTCGGTGGCGAAATCGCCCTGCTCGTAGTAACCGGCTCGGTCGCAACCCTCGTGCACGGTTGCGCCGAACAGCCACTGGGGACGCAATGCGTCGTCGAGCGGAATCATCGGGGCCTGGTCGGTCGCCATGTAGAGCAGGTAGGTCAATGTCTCGGAGAGGTTGTCCGGATGAATCGGGCAGCCGGGCACGCAGACGATCGGAATGCCTGCTTTGCTCTTCCACTCCCAGCCGAGATAGTCGGGCACCCCCATGGCTCCGGTCGGGTTGCCTGCCATCGCGTGAATGCCCCCGTAGGTGGCACAGGTTCCGACGGCAACGATCGCAGTGGCCTTGGGCGCCAACCGGTCCAGCCATTCGCTGGTCGTCATGGGTTGTCCGGTGGCGGGGTCGTTGCCGAACCCGCACCAGTACCCTTCGTCCTTGATCTTCTCGTTCGGGATCGACCCCTCGACGACCAGAACGAACGGTTCCAGCTCACCTCGGTCGGCTTTGAAAAACCATTCGAGGAAATCGTCGGCGCCCCCGTTCGGTCCGCACTCGAAATCGATCAGGGGCCAATGGACGGCGATCTTGGGTAGACCGGGAAGTGCGCCAAGGGCGATCTCCTCGATGCTGGGTTGGGTGGCGGCAGTCAACGCCACGGAATCGCCATCACAACTCAATCCGGCGTTGATCCACAGAACGTGTATCAAGGCCTCTTCTGCTTTGACTGCTGCCTCAGTTGGCATGGGTCACAGCTTTCTGGGGGCCGGGCTGGGGCCCTCACGACCGGGAGCCGGGCTATTGCTCCCAACGTCAATTCTCATTGTGGCGCAGATCACTCGGCGCTATTTCCCGGTCTACTCCGGGCGCTATGCCTTGTCAACGGTGGTTCGAACATTCATGCGTTTGCGCGATTCGCAACCCATTCGTACCAACGCGAGCTACCCTCACCCGACAACGCCGACATCGGCAAAACATCTGCGTCGGGGTTCAGCGACCGCAGGTCGTCTCGACATTTGTCGAGATCGAAGCTTACGTACGGCAGCAGATCGATCTTGTTGACGATCACCAGCCCGGCCGCGGCGAACATGTGCGGATACTTCAGCGGTTTGTCGTCACCCTCGGTGACGGAAATGACGACGACTTTGCTGCGCTCGCCGAGATCGAACAAGGCCGGACATACGAGATTGCCGACATTCTCGATGAACAGCGTCGAGTCGGACTCAGGATTGAGGGCATCGAGCGCCCGGCGCACCATGGTCGCATCCAGATGACAGCCCGCGCCCGTGTTGACCTGAATGGCGCGGGCCCCCGCCGCCCTGATGCGTTCGGCGTCGAGCAGGGTCTCCTGGTCCCCCTCGATCACCGCCACCGGGCGATCGTGGCTGAGGTCACGGATGGTGCGCTCGAGCAGCGTCGTCTTGCCGGCGCCCGGCGAGCTGGTGAGGTTCAGTGCAAGAATGCCGCGTTCGGCGAACCAGCGACGATTCTGCTCAGCGAGTTCGTCGTTCTTCGCGAGTACTTTCTGCTCGAGCGTGACCGTCTCGGTGTGAACGTGCCCTTCGTGGTCGTGGTCGTGGTCGTGGTCGTGGGTGTGGTCGTCGTCGTGGGTGTGGACGTGGTCGTGGACATGGCCGTGGACGTGGTCGGGTGTGTGCTCATGTCCAGGTCCGGGCGCGGTGATAGTCGTCGCGTCGCCGTCGCCGTCGCAGCCGCAGGTGGCACACATGGTCAGCTCACTTCCATCGAAAGAATCCGTAGGTCGCGCCCGGCGACGACCTCCACATCGGCACTTCCGCACGGGCACAACAAGATCAAGTCGGGCAACACGAAGTTCTCACCGCAGGTGCGGCATCGGGCCGCGCCCGGTTCGACATTGAGTTGCAGCTGCGCGCCGTCGGCGACGGTGCCCGCGGTGGCCAGCTCGAAGCAGAACAGCATGGAGTCGGGCACTACCGCGCACAGCGCCCCGACTTCGAGCTTGACGCTGTGCACCCGGCGTCCCGCGGCGTGCTCACACACCGCGTCGACAACACTCTGTGTTATCGCCATTTCGTGCACGCGAAGCCCGTCCTCTGGGGATGTCTTCACCATAGACGCGGAAACGACGTGCGTCATGAGACGGACGATCTCGCCGTCGGGCCGGGCCTGCTGCGGCACACTCGCTGGGGAGGAGGTCTGATGACCGAGCCAGGGCCGATCCGTATCGAGAACTTCTCCCATGTCTGCGTCGGGGTGTCTGAGATCGACAGGTCGCTGCGGTTCTACCGGGAAGTGCTCGGTATGGACGTCGTCTTCGACGTGGCGCTCGACGGGGCAAGCCTGTCGGCAGTGACCGGGCGTGCGGGGGAGAGCGGACGCATGGTCGGGGGCCTGATCGGCGGCATGATGGTCGAGCTGCTGGCGCTCGGCGATGTCCCGCGGTATGCCGAGGGCCCGCACATCGGGTACACCAACATCTCCCTGCGGGTGGCCGACGTCGACGCGGCGCACCGGCAGTTGCAGGCGTTCGACGGCGTGCGGTGCCTGCCGCCGGTGGAGATCGGCGGCGTGCGGATGATGTTCGTCTACGACCCCGACGACACCCCGATCGAGCTGGTCGAGCTGCCCGGCGGCGCGGCCACGACCGATGAGCTCTGGCGGCCGGCAGCGGAGTGACACGCCTGCGGCGCGCCTCCTTGCCATCGAACACACGTTCGCTACTGTGGGTGATGTTCGACGGCTAGATGCTGGTCAAGGCGACTTGTCGGTGGCTGCCTCTAGCGTCACGGCCAATTGATCGACACCGATCACCGAACAGCTAGACCATCCAGGACGGAGATCACCATGGCGCAGGCACCCGACCGCGAGAAGGCCCTCGAGCTGGCTCTCGCGCAGATTGAGAAGAGTCACGGCAAAGGGTCGGTGATGCGGCTCGGCGAAGAGGTTCGCCAGCCGATCTCGGTCATCCCGACCGGGTCCATCGCCCTGGATGTGGCGCTGGGCCTCGGCGGGCTGCCGCGTGGACGCATCATCGAGATCTACGGCCCGGAATCCTCGGGGAAGACCACGGTCGCCCTGCACGCGGTGGCCAACGCCCAGGCCGCCGGTGGCATCGCGGCGTTCATCGACGCCGAGCACGCGCTCGATCCGGAGTACGCCAAGAAGCTGGGCGTGGACACCGATGCGCTGCTGGTGAGCCAGCCCGACACCGGTGAGCAGGCGTTGGAGATCGCCGACATGCTGATCCGGTCCGGTGCGCTGGACATCCTGGTCATCGACTCGGTGGCGGCGCTGGTACCGCGTGCCGAGATCGAAGGCGAGATGGGTGACAGTCACGTCGGCCTGCAGGCCCGGCTGATGAGTCAGGCACTGCGCAAGATCACCGGCGCGCTGAGTAACTCGGGCACCACCGCCATCTTCATCAACCAGCTCCGCGAGAAGATCGGCGTCTTTTTTGGCAGCCCTGAGACGACAACGGGCGGAAAGGCTTTGAAGTTCTACGCCTCAGTCCGCATGGACGTCAGAAGAATTGAAACGCTGAAAGACGGCACTGATGCGGTCGGCAACCGGACCCGGGTCAAGGTCGTCAAGAACAAGGTTTCGCCTCCGTTCAAGCAGGCCGAATTCGACATCCTCTACGGCAAGGGCATCTCCAAGGAGGGCTCACTGATCGACATGGGCATCGAGCAGGGCTTCGTGCGCAAGTCCGGGTCGTGGTTCACCTACGAGGGTGAGCAACTGGGCCAGGGCAAGGAGAACGCCCGTAAGTTCCTGATCGAGAACGTCGACGTGGCCAACGAGATCGAGAAGAAGATCAAGGAAAAGCTCGGCATCGGTGCCGTGCTGACCGACGAGTCCGACAGTGTCGAGCCCCTGCCCGCCCCCGTCGACTTCTGAGGTCTCTCGCGAGGAGCAGGCGCATAACCTCTGTCTGCGCCTGCTCACCGCGAGGGCCCGCACGCGTGCGGAGTTGGAGGGTCAGCTGGCCAGGCGCGGCTACCCGGACGACGTCAGCTCCCGGGTGCTGGACCGGCTCACCAAGGTGGGTCTCGTCGACGACGCCGACTTCGCCGAGCAGTGGGTCCGCTCGCGTCAGGCGAATGCCGGAAAAGGCAAGCGTGCGTTAGCCGCCGAGCTGCGAACCAAGGGCGTGGACAAGGACGTGATCACCGCGGCATTGGCGGACGTCGACGCCGACGCCGAGCGGTCACGGGCCGAACAACTGGTCGCCGAGCGTCTGCGCCGCCACAAACTCGACGACGGTGACGACATGAAGGTGACCCGTCGGCTGGTCGGCATGCTGGCCCGGCGCGGATACCCCGAGTCCATGGCGTTCGACGTCGTCAAGGTCGCGATGGCCGCCGAGCGCGAGCGCCGACGGGTATAGCCGCATGGTCGCCCGCTGCGACTACACCGCACGGGCGCCCGGTGCCCCTTCCTGTTCGACCTCGCCCTCGAGGGGCGCAGGGCCGCGGCGGGACCGCCGCATTCGCGCCTCGACCCTGGTGGCAAGCCACGACAACGCAAAGTTGACGCTGATCATCAGCAGCGCGACCACGATCAGCGCCGGGATGTAATTGCTGTAGGCCGCGCCGACATTGGTGCCCTGGCGCACCGTTTCGAGGAACGTGATCTGGTAGCCGATCGCGGTGTCCTTGAGCACAACGACCAGTTGCGAGATCAGCACCGGCAGCATCGAGGTGATCGCCTGTGGCAGCAGGATGGACCGCATGGTCTGATTCGAACGCATTCCCAGCGCCATGGCGGCTTCGGACTGGCCGCGGGGCAACGCGTGCACGCCGGCCCGCACGATTTCGGCGATGACCGCGCCGTTGTAAAGGGTCAGTCCCGTGATCACGCCGGCCAGCGCCAGATACTTGCCGGGGAAGACGTCGTAGAGCGCATACAGGCCGTAGGCGAAGATCATCATGACCAGCACCGGCACGGCGCGGAAGAACTCGACGAACACCGCGCAGGGCCAGCGGATCAGCGGGAGTGCCGAGAGCCTGCCGACACCCAACGCGAAACCCAGCATCAACGCCAGGACGATCGACACCGCAGCCGCTGTCAACGTGCCCCGGATGCCCGGCAGCAGATAGGTCTGCCACAGGTTGGCCGTCAGGAACGGCTCCCACTTCGCGGCGTCGAACTGGCCCCTGGCGTCGAGGGCGGAATAGACCCACCATGCCACCGCGGCGATCACGACGACGGTCAGCGCGGTGGCCATCCCATTGCGCACCCGCGCTCGGGGACCGGGCGCGTCGAAGAGAACCGAACCGCTCATGACGCCGCACTCCTCGCGCAAGCGCTCGTCACCTGTTGTCTGTTCTCCCCCTGCCCTTCGGGCGGGAGGTGCCCCCACGCGCAAGCGCTCGTCACCTGTTGTCTGTTCCTCGCGCAAGCGCTCGTCACCGGGCCACCGCCAACCGCTTGCCCAGCCAACCCATGAACAACCCGAGCGGAAGCGTGAGGATCACGAAGCCGACCGCGATGACGACGCTGATGGTGAACAGCGCCGCAGTGTTCTCGATGGTCTCCTTCATCCACAACGCCGCCTCGGCCACCCCGATGGCCGAGGCGATCGTCGTGTTCTTGGTCAGCGCGATCAACACCGAGCCCAGCGGGATGATCACCGACCGAAACGCCTGCGGCAGCAGGATCATTCGCAGGTTCTGGGCGAACGTCAGGCCGAGTGATCGCGCCGCCTCGGCCTGGCCGAGGGGCACCGTGTTGACCCCCGAGCGCACCGTCTCACAGACGAACGAAGCGGTGTAGACCGTCAGTCCGAGCACGGCGAGCCGGAAGTTGCTGTCCTCGATCGAGGTCAGCGAATCCGGGTCGACGAGCGTGATCCCAAGCGTTTGCGAGATGCCGAACGAACAGAACAAGATGATCAGCGTCAGCGGGGTGTTCCGGATGACGTTGACGTAGGCGGTCCCGAGCCAGCTGAGCACCGGCACCGGCGACAGTCGCATAGCGGCAAGCACCGTGCCGAGAATCAGCGCTCCGATGGCGGAGAAGACCGTCAGCTGGATCGTCGTCCAGAACGCCTCGAGTAGCTGGCCGACGAGGCCGGGATTGTCATCGAACAGTTCCACGTCCGCGGCGACGGCCTAGGTCTGGTCGATCTTCGGTGGCCGGGGAGCCGGAAGGCCGGCCGGGCCGAGGTTCTTGTCCCAAGCCTCCTTCCACGCGCCCTCCTGCTCCATCTTCACGAGCGCGTCGTTGATCTTGGTCTGCAGCTCGGTGTCGCCCTTCTTCAGGCCGATGCCGTAGCGCTCCTCGGAGAACGTGCCGCCGACGAGCTTGAACTCACCAGGTGTCTGGGCGGCATAGCCGGCCAGGATGACCTCGTCGGTGGTGACCGCGTCGATGGCGCCGTTCCGCAACGCCTCGATGCACGCCGAATAGGTGTCGTACTGCTGCAGCTGCACACCCGGGTACTTGTCCTTGATGCGCTGCGCCGGCGTCGATCCCGTCACCGAGCAGAGCTTCTTGTTGTTCTGCAGTGACGCCTCACCGGTGATGTCGGTGTTGTCCTCGCGCACCAGCAGGCTCTGACCGGTGATCAGGTACGGGCCCGCGAACGACACCTTCTCCTTGCGGGAATCGGTGATGGAGTATGTGGCGGCGACGAACTCGACCTGGTCGTTCTGAATCAGGGTCTCGCGTTGCGCGGACGGCGCCTCCTTCCACTCGATCTGGTCCTCGCTGTAGCCCAGTTCCTTGGCCACGTATTTCGCGACGTCGACGTCGAACCCGCTCATCGTGCCGTCGGGGTTTCGCAGACCCAGTCCGGGCTGATCGAACTTGGTACCGACGACGATGGAGTCGCCGCCACCGCTGTCACCACCGCATGCGGTCACCGCCAACGGCAGCGCGACGGCGAGCGCGATCGCTCCGATGACGCGCCTGCAAAGAGCTGACATGTGTCGTTCCTTTCGACTCTCAGTGGTGCAGGATCTTGCCGAGAAAGTCCTTGGCCCGCTCGGACTTCGGATTGGTGAAGAACTCGGTCGGTTCGGCCGATTCGACGATCGCCCCGTCGGCCATGAACACCACCCGGTCGGCGGCGCCGCGGGCGAATCCCATCTCGTGTGTCACGACCAACATGGTCATCCCCTCCTTGGCCAACGAGGTCATCACGTTGAGCACCTCGTTGATCATCTCGGGATCCAGCGCGCTGGTCGGCTCGTCGAACAGCATCACTTTCGGGTTCATCGCCAGCGACCTGGCGATGGCGACCCGCTGTTGCTGGCCACCGGACAGCTGAGCCGGGTATTTGTCGGCCTGGTTGGCCACGCCGACGCGGTCCAGCAGCGCCATCGCGGCTTCGCGCGCCTGCTGCTTGGACAACTTGCGCACCTTCATCGGCGCCAGCGTCACGTTGTCCAGGATCGTCTTGTGCGCGAAGAGGTTGAAGGACTGGAACACCATGCCGACATCGGAGCGCAACTGTGCCAGCTTCTTACCCTCGGCGGGCAGCACCTCCCCGTCGATCGCGATGGTCCCCGAGTCGATGGTTTCGAGCCGATTGATCGTGCGGCACAACGTCGACTTGCCCGACCCCGACGGGCCCAGCACGACGATCACCTGACCGCGATCGACTTCGAGGTCGATGTCCTTGAGGACATGGAGGCTGCCGAAGTGTTTGTTGACCGCCTGCATCGAGATCATGGGCGCCGTCGACTGAGTCGGATGGACCTGTCCTGTCTCCGACCCGGTGGTCTCCATGGCGTGAGACCTTACCCAGACAACGACCGGAGTGCCCGGAACTCGCCAATCCGCCCGGATCGCCTGCCCACACCGTCCGTACGATGGTGCGCGTGACGTCGATGGTGGCCCGAACCGCGGATGCAGAAGCCGATCTCTGCACTTCGCGCGAGCGCTCATCGACGCGCGTTCGCCCGCCTCGTCGCACCTATCAGGTCCGCACCTATGGCTGCCAGATGAATGTGCACGACTCCGAGCGGCTCGCAGGGTTGCTGGAGGCCGCCGGCTACCTCAAGGCCGGTGACGGCGAGGACGCCGACGTCGTGGTGTTCAACACCTGCGCGGTACGGGAGAACGCCGACAACAAGCTCTACGGCAATCTGAGCCACCTCGCCCCGCGCAAGCAGACTGACCCCGACATGCAGATCGCCGTCGGCGGGTGCCTGGCGCAGAAGGACCGCGATGCGGTGCTACGCCGTGCGCCGTGGGTCGACGTAGTGTTCGGTACCCACAACATCGGCGCGTTGCCCGCGCTGCTGGACCGCGCCCGTCACAACCGGGCGGCGCAGGTCGAGATCGTCGAGGCGCTGCAGGAATTTCCGTCGGCGTTGCCGGCGGCGCGCGAATCAGCCTACGCGGCTTGGGTATCCGTCTCCGTCGGCTGCAACAACACGTGCACGTTCTGCATCGTGCCCGCGCTGCGCGGCAAGGAGGTCGACCGCAGTCCGGCCGACGTGCTGGCCGAGGTGCGGTCGCTGGTGGACCAGGGTGTGGTGGAGGTCACGCTGCTCGGCCAGAACGTCAACGCGTACGGGGTCTCGTTCGCCGACCCGTCCCAACCCCGCGACCGCGGCGCCTTCGCCAAGCTGCTCGGTGACTGCGGGCGCATCGACGGCCTGGAGCGGGTGCGCTTCACCTCACCGCATCCGGCCGAGTTCACCGACGACGTCATCGAGGCGATGGCCGAGACGCCGAATGTGTGCCCAACACTGCACATGCCGCTGCAGTCCGGGTCCGACCGCATCCTGCGCGCGATGCGCCGGTCCTACCGCGCCGAACGCTACCTGGGCATCATCGACCGCGTGCGCGCCGCCATTCCGCACGCGGCGATCACCACCGACCTCATCGTCGGGTTCCCGGGTGAGACCGAGGACGACTTCCAGGCCACACTCGACGTGGTGGAACGGGCGCGATTCGCGAGTGCCTTCACCTTCCAGTACTCGAAGCGGCCCGGCACACCGGCCGCCGAGCTGGCCGACCAGGTGCCCAAAGCCGTTGTCGCCGAGCGTTATCAGCGCCTCATCGAGTTGCAGGAACGGATCTCTCTTGAGGAGAACCGCGCACAGATCGGCCGCGTCGTCGAGGTGCTCGTCGCCGCCGGGGAAGGCCGCAAGGATGCCAGCACCGCACGCATGTCGGGCCGTGCCCGCGACGGCAGGCTGGTGCACTTCGACCCGGCGAGGCTCGACATCCGCCCCGGCGACATCGTCACCGCCACCGTCACGACCGCCGCACCGCACCACCTGATCGCCGACTCCGGGGTTCAGTCGCATCGGCGCACACGCGCCGGCGACGCACACGCCGCCGGCCGCCGGCCTCGCACGGGTGTCGGCCTCGGGATGCCCGGCATCGGAGCGCCCGCCCAGACCTCCACATCGAGCGAGTGCTGCCGATGAGCGTTCCCGACAACGGATTCGACGACTTCAAGGGTGACATCGAGGCCGCCGAACGCCGCGTGGCCGGCGAGATCGACCCGGGCGCACGCGCCCTGGTGATCGCCATCGGCGTGTTCGTCCTGCTGGTGTCGTTCGTGCTGCCGCACAGCGGCGCCGCGCGCGGCCTGGACGTGCTCATCGGCAGTGACGCCGCCTCCGCGGCCGGCATAACCCTGCCCTCGCGCGTATTCATGTGGCTCGTATTGGTTTTCGGCGTCGGCTTCTCCATGTTGGCGTTGCTGACCCGGCGGTGGGCGCTGGCGTGGATCGCCCTGGCCGGGTCGACGGTGGCGACGCTGCTGGGTTTGCTGGCCGTGTGGTCCCGTCAAACCGCGGCCGAGCAGTACCCGGGACCCGGCCTGGGCCTCATCCTCGCCTGGATCGCCATCGCCGTGGTGACCTTCCACTGGGCGCGCGCAGTGTGGGCGCGCACGGCGTTGCAGTTGGCCGCCGAGGAGGAGCGCAAACGCGCGGTCGCGAAGCGGAACAAGAAGGGCCTGCTCGACGGTCTCGACGACGACGGTTCGACGGAAAGCTGATCCGCTGACTCTGCGCTCAGGGCGCAGAAGCGCGGGGCTGCGCGCCGTGGCCGCAGAGTCAACGACAACTGCTAGCGACCCTTGCCCAGTGCTTGGGCGGCCGCGTCGGCCCACTGTCGCCATTGCGCGGCGTTGGCCCTGGCCTCGGCGGCGTCCTTGTCCCGACCGGCCGCCGCAGCCTTCTCGGCCTGGCGCTCGTACTGCTCCGCCCGCACGCGGAACTGGTCGGCGCGGGCCTGGGCTTCGGGATCCACACCGTGGGTGGGAGCCTCGCGGATCTTCCTCTCGATCACCCGCAGTCGGCGCTCCAACTCCGCGCCCCGCTCGCGGGGAACTTTGCCGATGGCGTCCCACTTCTCGCCGATCGCCCGCAGGGCGACGCGCGCCGCGTCGAGGTCGGAGGTGTCGATCTTCTCCGCCTCGGCCAGCAGCCTCTCTTTGGCCTCGGCGTTGGCCCGGAACTCGGCATCGCGTTCGGCGGTGACGGCGTTTCGGGCCGAGAAGAACTTGTCCTGGGCGCCCTTGAAGCGCTGCCACAGCGCGTCGTCGACGTCCTTGGCCGCCCGGCCTGCGGCCTTCCATTCGTTGAGCAACTCGCGGAATGCCGCAGCCGTCGGTCCCCAATCCGTCGAGTCCGCCAGCGCCTCGGCGCGCTCACACAACGCCTCCTTGGCCTGCCGGGCGCCCACCCGTTCCCGGTCGAGCTCGGCGAAATGCGAACCGCGCCTTCGGTTGAACTGCTCTCGCGCCGCCGAGTACCGCTTCCACAGGGCGTCGTCGGTCCTGCGGTCCAGGCCGGTGATGGTGCGCCATTCGTCGAGGATCTCGCGCAACCGGTCGCCTGCGGCCTTCCATTGCGTGGAATTGGCCGCCAAGTCCTCGGCCTCGGCGGCCAGCGCCTCCTTGCGCGCGGTCTGCGCGGCCCGGTGTTCCTCGCGCCTGGCCTTCTCGGCCTGGGCGGTCTCGTCGGCGTGGTTGATGATCACCTGCAGGCGCGCGGCCAGCGCGTCGACGTCGCCGAGCACGTGCGCATCCGGCAAGGTGTCGGCAAGGGCCTGGGCCGCGGACTTGATCTTGCGGGCGTCGCCGGTGCCGGACTCCAGGCGGCTCTCCATCAGCACCACCTCGGTGTGCAGGTCGTCGAAGCGCCTGCCGAAGTGGGCGAACGCCGCCTCGGTGTCGCCGGCCTGCCACGAGCCGATGACCCGCTCACCCGAACCGGTGATCAGCCACACGGTGCCGTCGGCGTCGACGCGCCCGAACCGGTGCGGATCGCTGGACGGTAACGCGGCGACGACCGGAGCGGGCCGGCCGGGCCGGGGCACGGGACGCGGCGGTCCTGGCCGCGGGGCGGGTTTGGGCGGGGGAGACTGCCCTCCCGGCTCGCTGGTCGTCATTTGTCGTACCTCGTGCCCTCCGCGCGCGGATCCGCGCACCTGCCGCGCGACGCGGCGCCTGATCGCTGTCGAACGCTATTGAAACAGGTCGTCGCCGTGTGTGCGCACGCCTTTCGCGATGACCTGCTTAGGCTCTTGCCGGACGACGAGGGGAGGACCGCGATGGCCCGGGCAGATCTCGCGGCCCTGCTCGCGCTCGGCGCCGCGCTGTTCATCGCGTTCGGCGACGTCATCCACCAACGTCAGGCCCACGAGGTGACCGCCGAACCGGTCAGCCATATCGCCCTGTTCACCCGTCTGCTCAGGGACCGGCAGTGGTGGATCGGCAGCCTCGTCGCTGCGGTCGGGTTCGTGTTCCAGGCCGCCGCACTGGGTCTCGGCTCGGTTCTGCTGGTGCAGGCGCTGCTGGTGACGTCGCTGCTGTTCGCGCTGCCCATCAACGCGCGGGTGTCGCGGCGGCGGGTGACGCGCTGGGAATGGGTATGGGCCGTGCTGCTCGCCGTGTCGGTCGCCGTCATCGTGACCGTCGGCAACCCCACGGCCGGCCAGGCGCGGGCCTCGCTGGAGACGTGGACCGTGGTGATCCTGGTGCTCGGACCGGCACTGGTGCTGTGCGTGGTGGGCGCCAAAATGCTGCGCGGGCCGGCGAGCGCAGTGTTGCTGGCCCTGGTGTCCGGTGCGCTCTGGGGCGTCTTCGCAGTGCTGACGAAGGGGGTGGTGGACCGACTCGACGACGGCCTCTGGGCGCTGCTGCGAACGCCGGAACTGTACGTGTGGGCGCTGGTCGCCGTCGGGGGCACCGCGTGGCAGCAGGCGTCGTTCCGGTCCGGGGCGCTGACCGCCTCGCTGCCGACCATGACCGTGACCGAACCCGTGGTGGCTTCTGTGCTTGGCGTCTTCCTGCTCGGCGAGGCGCTGCGGCCGGGGGAGGCGGGTTGGGTGACGCTGGTCGCCGCCGTGGCCGTCATGGTCGTCGCCACCGCGGCGCTGGCGCGCGGCCAGGCGGCCTCCGCCGACGAGGCCGTCGCACCGCATTAGCGTGGTCGATGTGCTGAGCGCCATCGCCATAATCCCCTCGGCGCCGGTCATGGTGCCTGAATTGTCATCCGGCGCCGCCGCGGAGCTGGCTGACCTGCGCACGGCAGTGATCTCGGCGGCCGGAGAACTGCCGATGCGCTGGATCGGCATCGGCGCCGGTGTCTCCGATGCGGTGATCGGTCCGCGAGCCGTCGGTACGTTCGCCGGCTACGGCGTCGACGTGCGCGTCGCGCTGTCGCCCGGTGCCGACGACCCACCGGCGCCGCTGCCGCTGTGCGCGCTGATCGCCGGATGGGTACGCGGCGAGGCGACGCCCGGGGCCGACGCGGAAATGCGGGTCTACGCCGACGCGCACGACGTCGACACCGCGCTGGCCCGCGGCCGAGCGCTGCGCGCCGAGATCGACGGGGCGGGCGGCGAGGTGGGCGCGCTCGTCGTCGCCGACGGCCTGCACACGTTGAGTGATACCGCGCCGGGCGGATACAACCCCGATGCGGCGCCCCGGCAGGACGCGCTCGACGATGCGCTCGCCACCGGCGATGCCGCGGCGCTGACCCGGCTGCTCGACGACGTCGTCGGCCGGGTGGCCTACCAGGTCCTGGCCGGGCTGGCCGAGGCACCGCGCGCGGCCACACAGCTGTACCGCGGCGCGCCCTACGGCGTCGGCTACTTCGCCGGCGTCTGGCGGACATGACGCGGCCGATCGCGATCATCGGCCCGACCGGCACCGGCAAGTCGGCGCTGGCGCTTGCGGTCGCCGAAGAGCTGAGCGGCGAGATCGGCGTCGAGATCGTCAACGCCGACGCGATGCAGCTCTACCGCGGCATGGACATCGGCACGGCGAAGCTCCCGGTCCACGAGCGGCGCGGGATCCCGCACCATCAGCTGGACGTGCTCGACGTGAACGAGACCGCCAGCGTCGCGCGCTACCAGCAGGATGCCGCCGCCGACGTGGAGGCGATCATGGCCCGCGGCGCGGTGCCGATCGTGGTCGGCGGCTCGATGATGTACGTCCAATCGCTACTCGACGAGTGGACGTTCCCGGCCACCGACCCGGCGGTGCGGGCCCGATGGGAGCAGCGCCTTGCCGAGGTCGGCGCTGCCGGCCTGCACGGCGAGCTGGCCCGCGTCGACGCCGCCGCCGCGGCGGCGATCCGGCCCGGCGACGGCCGGCGCATCGTGCGCGCGCTCGAGGTGGTCGAGCTGACCGGCCGGCCGTTCGCGGCGTCGTCGCCGGCGATCGGGACCCCGCGCTGGGACACTGCGATCATCGGGCTGGACTGGCACACAACCACTCTCGACGCGCGGGTGGCCGAGCGGACTGACACGATGTTCGCCGACGGGCTGGTCGGCGAGGTACGCACGTTGCTGGGCCGCGGACTCCGTGAGGGCGTCACCGCGTCGCGCGCGCTGGGCTACGCCCAGGTGATCGCCGACCTCGATGCGGGCGGGGACGGATCGGCCGCCCGTGAACCGACGTTCGTCGGGACCCGGCGCTACGTGCGCAGGCAACGATCCTGGTTCCGCCGCGACCACCGGATCAGTTGGCTGAACGGCGCCGAACCGGGTCTCGTCGCCGGGACGCTGCGGGTATGGCGGCACGTATCCTGAGCCAATGAGGTTCGCCAAGGGTCACGGCACGGAGAACGACTTCGTGCTGCTGCCCGACCCGGACGCCCGGCTGAGTCTGTCGCCTGCCGCCGTGTCCGCGCTGTGCGACCGGCACCGGGGGCTGGGCGCCGACGGCGTGCTGCGGGTGATCACCGCCGAGGGCGCGCAGCGGCTGGGGGTGTTCGGGCGGCTGCCGGAGGGCGTGTCGCCCGGCGACTGGTACATGGACTACCGCAACGCCGACGGATCGATCGCCCAGATGTGCGGCAACGGCTTGCGGGTCTTCGCGCACTATCTGCGCGCCAGCGGGTTGGAGAGCCGCGACCAGTTCGTCGTCGGCTCGCTGGCCGGACCCCGGCCGGTCACGCTGCACTACTGGGACGCCACCAACGCGCACGTGACGGTCGAGATGGGCAAGACGAACCGGGTCGGCATCGGTGAGGCGATCGTTGGTGGGCGCCCGTTCTCGGGGCTGGCGATCGACGTCGGCAATCCGCACCTGGCCTGCGTCGACCCGGACATGACCGACAAAGAGCTCGCCGCGCTCGACGTCGGAGCACCGGTGTCGTTCGACCGCGCGCAGTTTCCCGACGGCGTGAACGTCGAGGTGCTCACGGCGCCGATCGAGGACCGCGTGTTCATGCGCGTGCACGAGCGCGGCGTCGGCGAGACCCGGTCGTGCGGCACGGGCACCGTGGCGGCGGCGGTCGCGGCGCTGGCCTTTTCCGGTGCCACGACCGGCACCGTCACCGTGTGCGTCCCGGGCGGTGAGGTCGACGTCTCCGTCACCGAAGCCACCAGCTTCCTGCGTGGTCCGTCAGTGCTGGTGGCACACGGAGAGCTCGCGGAGGAATGGTGGAATGCTGCGCAACGTTAATTGGGGTGCATGAAAAGTGATCTGCGTGCGAATGTCTATTCGCCTATGACGTATCCCGATCCCCTCCGCGATACCCCGAGTGCGGGTGAACTGGCGCTCGAAGACCGCACGGCGCTGCGCCGCGTGGCCGGTCTGTCGACCGAACTCGCCGACGTCTCCGAGGTCGAGTACCGCCAGCTGCGCCTGGAACGCGTTGTGCTGGTGGGTGTTTGGACCGAGGGCAGCGCGGCCGACGCCGAAGCCAGCTTGGCCGAACTCGCCGCCCTCGCCGAAACCGCGGGCTCGGAGGTGTTCGAGGGGCTCATCCAGCGGCGCGACAAGCCGGACGCGTCGACCTACATCGGCTCCGGCAAAGCCGCCGAACTGCGCGAGATCGTGCTCGCCACCGGCGCCGACACCGTGATCTGCGACGGCGAGCTCAGCCCGGCCCAGCTGACTGCGCTGGAGAAGGCGGTGAAGGTGAAGGTCATCGACCGCACCGCGCTGATCCTCGACATCTTCGCCCAGCATGCGACAAGTCGGGAGGGCAAGGCGCAAGTCACTCTCGCGCAGATGGAGTACATGCTCCCGCGGCTGCGCGGATGGGGCGAGTCGATGTCGCGGCAGGCCGGTGGACGTGCCGGTGGTGCAGGCGGGGGAGTGGGCACCCGCGGTCCCGGCGAGACGAAGATCGAGACCGACCGCCGCCGCATCCGCGAGCGCATGGCCAAGCTGCGCCGGGACATCAGGGACATGAAGAAGATCCGCGACACGCAGCGCGGCGGCAGGCGGCGCAGCGAGATCCCGTCGATCGCCATCGTCGGCTACACCAACGCGGGTAAGTCCAGTCTGCTCAACGCCTTGACCGGAGCCGGGGTCCTGGTGGAGAACGCATTGTTCGCCACCCTCGAACCGACAACGCGGCGAGGCGAATTCAGCGATGGACGGCCGTTCGTGCTGACCGACACCGTTGGGTTCGTGCGGCACCTGCCCACCCAGTTGGTGGAGGCGTTCCGTTCCACGTTGGAGGAGGTCGTCGACGCCGACCTGCTGGTGCACGTCGTCGACGGGTCCGATGCGAACCCACTGGCGCAGATCAACGCCGTTCGCGAAGTGGTCAACGACGTGATCGCCGACCGTGCGGGCAGCCGTGCCCCGGAGTTGCTGGTGGTCAACAAGATCGACGCTGCCGGCGGCCTGACGCTGGCGCACCTGCGCGGGGCGTTGCCCGACGCGGTGTTCGTCTCCGCGCGCACCGGTGACGGCCTGGAGCGGTTGCAGCAGCGGATGGCCGAGTTGATCACACCCACCGACACCGCGGTGGACGTGACGATCCCGTACGACCGCGGTGATCTGGTCAACCGCGTGCACGCCGACGGCCGGGTCGACGCGACCGAGCACACCGCCGACGGCACCCGGATCAAGGCCAGGGTGCCCCTCGCGCTGGCGGCCAGCCTGCGCGACTACGCGACCTTCTGACCCCGGACAGGCGAAAAGCCCCGCACCACACGGTGCGGGGCTTTTCGCGATGAGCCGGATTACTGCTGTTCGGACTCCTGCTTCTTCTCGGCGGTCTTGGCCGCCGCCCGAGCGCTCTCGGCCTCGGCTTCCTTCTGCGCGGCATTGCGCTGCGCGTCGGCCTTGTCCTGTTGCGCCTGGCCCTCGCGGTAGAGGTCGTCGCGACCGGCGACGGCACCGATCACCTCTTTGGCCTTGCCCTTCACGCCTTCGACGACGCCCTTGATGCCCTCTTCGGGGCCGCTGTTGTTCTTGTTGTCGTTCGACATCAATGTCCTCCACTCGGTTCGGTGATGGCTGGGGTGTTCCCTGTCGGAGATATCCGGCAAACGAAAGGTGCGGTACTTCACACCGGAACGGGCCGCACGGGCGATGACGGGGAGGTGACCGGTGCCTCCACCGTCGACCAACCATCCGGTTGATGGGGTACCTTGGCCGGAAACTTGTCAGACCAACCGCGGAGGTCATGTCATGGGCGGAGTCGTCCACTACGAGCGCACCCTGTTCGAGCCCGAGCACGATCTCTTCCGGGAGTCCTATCGCGCCTTCCTCGAGCGTCACGTCGCGCCGCACCACGAGCAATGGGAACGAGACAAGATCGTCGATCGCGACGTCTGGCTCGAGGCCGGCAAGCAGGGCTTCCTCGGGATGGCCGTGCCGGAGGAGTACGGCGGCGGCGGAAACCCCGACTTCCGGTACAACGTGATCGTCACCGAGGAGACGACCGCGGGCCGATACAGCGGCATCGGGTACACGCTGCACAACGACGTCGTGGCGCCCTACCTGCTACGCCTGACCACCGAGGAGCAGAAACAGCGCTGGCTGCCGAAGTTCTGCAGCGGAGAGCTGATCACGGCGATCGCCATGACCGAGCCCGGCACCGGTAGCGACCTGCAGGCGATCAAGACCCGGGCGGTCAAGCAGGGGGACCAATACATCCTCAACGGCGCGAAGACCTTCATCACCAACGGCATCAACGCCGACCTGGTGATCGTGGTCGCCTGCACCGATCCGGACAAGGGCGCGCTGGGCTTCTCGCTGCTCGTCGTGGAGCGGGGCATGGATGGCTTCGAGCGCGGCCGCAAACTCGACAAGATCGGCCTGGACGCTCAGGACACCGCCGAGCTGTCGTTCACCGACGTGAAGGTGCCCGCGGAGAATCTCCTCGGCGAGGAGGGCCAGGGCTTCATCTATCTGATGCAGAACCTTCCGCAGGAGCGGATCGGGATCGCGGTGATGGCGGCGACTGCGATGGAGTCGGTGCTCGAGTCGACGCTCGAATACACCAAGGAGCGCAAGGCATTCGGGCGCCCGATCGGCAGCCAGCAGAACAGCCGGTTCCTGCTGGCCGAGCTGGCGACCGAGGCGACCGTGGTGCGCATGATGGTCGACGGGTTCATCCGGCTCCATCTCGACGGCAAGCTCACCGCCGAGCAGGCCGCGATGGCGAAATGGTATTCGACCGAGAAACAGGTCCATTTGATCGACCGCTGTCTGCAATTGCACGGCGGCTATGGCTATATGCGGGAATATCCCGTCGCGCGGGCTTATCTCGATGCTCGTGTGCAGACCATTTACGGTGGGACCACCGAGATCATGAAGGAGATCATCGGCCGCAGCATGGGCGTTTGATCACCCGGATTCGGCGCGGCGCGCGGGTTATCTGCAGCGGCGGGGGTGGCGGCGGGTAGTTTCTCTCCAAGATTCGCGAATTCGTCGGTTATCGGCATCCGCTGACGGATAGTTGCCAGGCGCAGAATCTGTGCGGGATTTCCCGCCGACCCCGGGAGGGCGAATGAGCGGGCGTGACACCCGGCGCACGACGGTGCTGGGCCGGCTGGCGACCGGTCTGGTGGTGATTGCGGCTGCCCTGGTGCTGGCGCCCGTAGCCGCAGCGCAGCCGGAAGCCGACGCCAACGCCGCCATCACCGCGGCATGGGAGGCCAGCGGCGGCGCCGGCGGACCGCTGGGACCCAAGCAGGGCGACGTGTACCGGGCCGGCGAGGGCTTCGCGCAGAACTACACCGGCGGCAAGATGTTCTTCACCCCGGCGACGGGCGCGCACTACGTGCAGGGCGCGATCCTGGAGAAGTACGAGTCGCTGGGCGGCCCGGCCGACAGCGACCTCGGTTTCCCCACCATCGATGAGGGCCCCGGCCGCGCGCCGCAGAGCCGCAACAGCACGTTCAGCGCGAGCGACAACCCGGTCATCTTCTGGACCCCGGCCACCGGCGCCCACGTCGTCCGCGGTGCGATCAACGCGGCATGGGACGCGCTGGGCGGATCGTCGGGAGTGTTGGGAGTGCCCACCAGCGACGAGACCTTCCGCGGTGACGTCGTCTCCCAGACGTTCACCGGCGGTGAGCTGTCGTACAACATGCGCGACAAGACCTTCACCACCGTGCCGCCCGACCTGGCGGGACAGCTGGGCGACCTCGCGGTGCCCGATGACCCGACCTCCGCGATCAACGCGGCCCGCCGCGCCGCCGGCGGTCCCCTCGGTCCGCTGGGAGCCGCGGAGGGGCCGCCGTATCCCATCGGCAAGGACGGGCTCGCGCAGGACTTCGCGGGCGGCAAGATCTTCTACAGTCCGGCCACCGGCGCCAGGGTGGTCACCGGCCAGGTGCTCGCCAAGTACGAGAGCGTTGGCGGACCGGAGGGCGATCTCGGTTTCCCGGCCACCAGTGAGGTCGACGGTGGCCTGGCCACGGAGAGCCGAATGGTCACCTTCGCCGCCGAGGACAAGCCGGTCATCTTCTGGACGCCCGACTACGGCGCCGTCATCGTGCGCGGCGCCATGAAGGCCGCTTGGGCCGAGCTGGACGGAGCCGCGGGGCCGCTCGGCGCGCCGGTTGCCGACCAGAGCGAGAGCGGTGACGTCGTCACGCAGCGGTTCAGCGGCGGGGTGATCAATTGGGACAGGTCCACCCGCGAATTCACCACCGAGCCGCCGGATCTCGCCGCCCAGTTGTCCGACCTGCAGGTGCCAGGTGAGCAGGCGCCCGGGGAGGCGCCCGCGAGCCCGCAGGCCTCCGATTCCGACCGCGGATGGTTCGAGTTCAGCTGGTGGTGGCTGCTGGCTCTCGTGCCAGTGCTGATGCTCATCGGCCTCGTGGTCTTCGCGGCGGTGCGCAGCCGACGCGGCGGAGACGACGACGGCCGCGGGTCGGACCGGGATCCCTTCGGCGGTGAGGAGTTCGACGACGGCTTCGCCAGTGACGTCGATCGGGTCTACAGCGCGGTGGGGCCCCGGGAGACGTCCGAACCGGCCGACGACTACTCGGCCGCGATGTTCGGCGATCGGTATGCCAGCGAGGGGATGGGCGCCTTCGCGGGGTCCGCGGCCTCGCCGAATCCATGGGAAGCCCCGCGCGATGTCGAGGACGAACCGTCACAGCCGCCTACGGACCAGGGCACCGACGAGGAGGACCCCGACGCCGTGGACACCGCACCGACGCCCGTGGTGACCGGTGCCGAGCCCATGATCGAACACGATCCGCTCACCGACACCGGCAGGCATGCGCGCATCGAGATCGACGAACCGGAAGTGGCGCAGCCTGCGTTTCGCTTACCGCTGGGCGACTCCGATGAGGCCCCGGAGGGCTACCCGGTGAAGGCCGACACTCAGACGGGTCGGTACTGGTCGCCAGGAAGCGCGGGGTACGACGACGTTCGCGCCGAAATATGGTTCTCCAGCGAGGAATTCGCCGTCACGAACGGGTTCGTCCGCGGGGACTAGATCTTGCGGATGACGGTGACGACCTTGCCGAGCACCGCGGCCTCGTTGCCTGGAATCGGGTCGAACGCCGGGTTGTGCGGCATCAGCCAAACCTGCCCGCGGGTGCGCTTGAACGTCTTGACCGTCGCTTCGCCGTCGATCATCGCCGCCACGATGTCGCCATTGTCGGCGACATTCTGCTGACGCACCACCACCCAGTCGCCGTCGCAGATCGCCGCGTCCACCATCGAGTCACCCACGACCTTCAGCAGGAACAGCGAACCCTCGCCGACCAGTTCGCGGGGCAGCGGGAAAACGTCCTCGACGGCCTCTTCGGCGAGGATGGGCCCGCCGGCGGCGATGCGGCCCAGCACCGGCACGAAGGTGGGCTCCGGTAGCGCATCGGAACCGGCCACGTCGGTGGCGACGATCGGCGTCACGTGCTCGTCGGTGCCGCGCACGTCGACCGCGCGCGGGCGGTTGGGATCTCGACGCAGATAACCTTTGCGTTCGAGGGTCCGCAGTTGGTGGGCCACCGACGATGTCGATGTCAGACCCACCGCGTCACCTATCTCTCTGATGCTGGGGGGATAGCCACGGCTGGTGACCGAGGCGCGAATGACGTCGAGGATGGTGCGCTGACGTTCCGTGAGACCCGTGTCGAGTCCTCGGCTCCCGCCGGTGTTGCCCGGGGCGTCGCTGCTGTGGTCCATGGTGCCGAATGTAACCCGCCACGCGCGATTAATCAAACATGTGTTCGACGCGTGTCGCGTCCGACCGGGGGGTGGTTCGAGGGGTCGGCTCGCGGTGCCCACTCCCTGTCGGTGGGGTGCTTTATCGTACGGAATCGTTCGCAACGGTTCGATCACACGTTCTATCAATCGAACACATGATCGAGTATCGTTCGAACACAAGAGCGATAACAGCGACTGAGAGGCAGGAAGACATGACGATCCTCGACACTCGGGAATTCGAGATCACCGAGGCCCCGCGGCAGCAGGTCAGGCCCCCTCGCCGGCAGGTGGGCGCACGTCGGCCGCGGTCGAACCGGCCCGGTGGGGCGCCGCTTCACCACCGCGGTACCGGCGTGCTCATGTCACGGGCATCGCACCGGCGCCGGCCCATCACGCCCGCCACCACCGTTTTCCTTGCACTCGTCGCCGGCGGCATCACGGTGTGGCTCGGGCTGGTGGCACAGTTCGGCGGGGTGGTAGGAGCTACGCCGGCCGCGGTGCCGGACCGGCTGGCCGTGGTGCAGGTGCAGACCGGCGAAACGCTGAACCAGGTCGCGCAGCGCGTCGCCCCCGACGCTCCTGTCGGGGAGGTGGCAGAGCGGATCCGCGAGCTGAACCAACTGGAATCGGTTGCCCTCGACGCCGGCCAGACCCTCATCGCACCGATCGGCTGATCCCCGGCTGGTGGTGAGAAGTCCTGTTGCACAGTCATGTTCAGCGACAAGTCGCTCGGATACGCGCGATTCGGACCGGCGCTGGGCCGCTCGCGGCCTGCGCAGGTAGGCTCGAAGCCGTTCGAGGCGGTCATACGTTGGCGTGGCGAAGGAGCGGTGATGCACTGTCCGTTCTGCCGTCACCCCGATTCCCGCGTGGTCGACTCGCGCGAAACCGATGAAGGCCAGGCCATCCGGCGCCGCCGCTCATGCCCCGAATGCGGTAGGCGCTTCACCACCGTGGAGACGGCGGTGCTGGCAGTGGTCAAGCGCAGCGGCGTGACCGAGCCGTTCAGCCGGGAGAAGGTCATCAAGGGCGTGCGGCGGGCGTGCCAGGGCAGGCAGGTGGACGACGACGCGTTGAATCTGCTGGCGCAGCAGGTGGAGGATGCCGTGCGCGCCGCCGGGTCGCCCGAGGTGCCCAGCCATGAGGTCGGGCTGGCGATATTGGGCCCGCTGCGCGACCTCGACGAGGTGGCGTATCTGCGGTTCGCCTCTGTCTACCGAGGTTTCACCTCGGCCGAGGATTTCGAGCGCGAGATCGAGGCGCTTCGAGAGCACCGCCGGTCGCCGCAGCCGACGCCGAACTAGGCCGCCTGAGCCGAGACGGGTCACTCGACCTGTCTGGTGCCGTCGCTGACGACGCGACCGGAGATGCGTACCCAGCCATCAGCGCTCCACTGCGTGTGGATGTGGGACCCCTTGCCCTGAACGATCGCAAGGTCGCGGCTGAGGTAGTCGGTGATGCGCACCGCGGCGGCTCCGGTGGCCTCGTCCTCTGGCACGCCGAGGTCGGCGGCGAACATGCGCGATCGGATACCGCCACGCTCGCGATCGGTCCAGGTCCACAGGTAGTGGTTGACGTCGTCGGGAAAGTCGTCGGGGTCGGCGGCGAACAAGTCGTCGGTCGAGGTCAGGTCATGGATGGCGAACTCCGGCGCCCACTCCGCACGCGCGCTGACCGTCGTCAACTCGTCGGAGTAGCCGACCTGCACCACGCCCGCAGGCACGCGCAGCGTGTGGACGGGGGTGCCCCGCTCGCGCAACCACCACGACGCACCGACGGTCGGGTGCCCCGCGAAGGGCAGTTCGACGGCCGGCGTATGGATTCGGGCATGCGCGGTGCTGGCGCCGGGGGCCGGGAGGTCGACGAAAATGGTTTCGCTGTAACCCAATTGCGTGGCGATCCGCTGGCGATCGCCTGCACCGACGGTGCCGGCGTCGACGACGCCGAGCGGGTTGCCGTGATTGCCGTCAGGATCGGTGAAAACGCGCAGCACCGTCACGTCGATAGCCATGCCGCCGATGCTACTTCGTGGTGCCGGTGCGGCGGTGCGCCCGCGCGCGCCTGCTCAGGTGGCGCTGCGCTCGTCGTGGTCCAGCGCGTCGAGCACCGCAACCCGGGTGCCGACCGGTCCGCCGATCGTGCCCTCGCGAACACCCGTACGCAGCAGTCCGCGCAGGTAATCCTGGTCGTAGACCGCGGGTTCGGTCGAGTCGATGAATTTCTCGACGACCTCGACAAAGCGGTCCGGATCGTCATGAAACGGGAAATGGCCGGAATCGTCGAAGATCTCCAGCTGCGAGCCGGGCATCGCCGCGTGCGCCAGTTGCGCGTGGCTCACCGGTATCACCGAGTCACCGCTGCCCCAGATGAGTTGCACCGGAACGGATTGCGTGAGGTAACAGCGGTCCAGCATCGTCACCACCTGACCGCGCCAGTCGACGACGGCCCGCAGGGTGCGGGCGAAGGCCGAATTGGCCGTCGGCTCGGGCAAATCGGTCAGGATGCGCAGCATCTGTGGGATGTCGCGGCCCAGCCCGGTCGAACCGAACAGCCCGCCCACCCCGCGGCCCAACATCTGCAGCGCAGGCAACACGAACGGCAGCCGAAGCAGTGCCATTGCCTCGCTACCCATCGGCAGCGAGGCGAACCGCAACGCGATGTTGACGTCTTTGGTGACCCCGCCGGCGCCGACCAGGATCAGCCGGTCGACCAACTGAGGAAACTGGTAGGCGAACTGCATCGCCACCCCGCCACCGAGGGAGTGGCCGACGACCGTCACCCGGTCGATGTCGAGCACGCTGAGCAGGTCGCGCATGCCGTTGGCGTACGCGGCCACCGAGTAGTCCGCCCTGGGCTTGTCGGACTTGCCATGACCCAGCAGGTCGGGGGCGATGACGGTGAACCGCTGGGCCAGTCGCGACTGCACTGTGTCCCACGTCGTGGAGTTGTCGCCGATGCCGTGGATCAGCAGGATGACCGGGCCCGAGCCCACCACCCGGTAGGCGCGCCGATAGCCGTGGATGGTGCGGAACTGCAACGACGGGGTGAGCTCCCGCACCGGGCGCAGGTTCGTTCGCACTGCCATTGCGACAACGTAGCCAACCTTCGGGACCGGCGCGAATTGTCGACACCGAGCGGTTCCGGCGCGAAAGCTATCGGGTGTCGTCGCCGTCGGAGAATCGGTCCTTGTCCTTGGACTGCTGGGCCAGGAACCGCTCGAACTCGGCGCCGAGCTCCTCACCGCTCGGCAGCTTCTCGTCGCTGGCCAGTAGCGACCGGTTCTCCTGGGCGGCGACGAACGCGTCGTACTGACGCTCGAGCGCAGTCACCACCTGGGCGACCTCCACGCTGGCCTCCACTTGCTCGTTGACCTTCGTCAACACCTCGGCACCCGCCGCGACCAGCGCGTCGAGCGGGATCTGCAGCGAGGCATTGCGGGCCACCTCGGCCAGCAGAGCTTCGGCCGCGGCGGGATAGTCGGTCTGAGCCAGGTAGTGCGGCACGTGCACCGTGAAGCCGACGACCTCTTGGCCGTGCTGCGACAACCGGTATTCGAGTAGGTTCGACGCGCTGCCGGGCACCTGAACCTCGCCGACCCACGGAGTGTGGTCGGCGATGAGTCCCCGATCGTTGGAGTGCGCGGTCATCGTGATCGGGCGGGTGTGCGGCACGGCCATCGGGATGGTGCCCATGCCGATGGTCCGGCGCACCCCCAGCCGCTCGGCGAGCAACCGAACCGCGGTGACGAACCGCTCCCACCGCAGGTCCGGTTCCAGTCCGGCGAGCAGCAGGAACGGCGTGCCGACGCTGTCCCGCAATGCATAAAGATTTAGCTCAGGATCCTCGTAGTTCGTGAAGTGGTCGGTCTTGAACGTCATCAGCGGGCGCCGTGAGCGGTAGTCGAGCAGCTCGTCGATGGCGAAGGACGCCACCAGTTCGGTGTCGAGGGAGTCGCGCAGATGTCGGGCGGCCAGCCGGATGGCGTGTCCGGCGTCGGAGAACCCCTCGAGTGCGTGGATCAGCACCGGACCGCGACCGTCGGAGGCTGACAGCTGGGGAGCGGGGAACTCCAGCTCGTACATACCGGACTGCTCGGGCCGGTAGTGCTGATCGGGATTGCCAGCGTCGTCAGCCATCTGTCTTGCCTCCTTGCGGTGGTGCCGGGACCGTTCAGTCCGGCATACCAGTGACAACTAGTCTCGCCCATGGTGCGTTCCCACTGCCGTGCTACCCATACCCGTTGGCCGTGATGTTCGCTCGCGGCGCACATCACCGCCGGGCGCACCGGTAGGAACTGGGCGGCGGGACGGCGGCTGACGGGTTGTCAGCTGCGGAACTGGCTGAGCGCGCGCAGCTTGTTCATCACGTCGAGCGCGGCAACCTTGTAGGCCTCGGAGAACGTCGGGTAGTTGAAGACCGCGTCGACCAGGTACTCGACGGTGCCCCCGCAGCCCATCACCGCCTGCCCGATGTGCACCATTTCGGTGGCGCTGGTGCCGAAGATGTGCACGCCCAGCAGCTTCAGGTCGTCGGTGGAGACCAGCAGCTTGAGCATGCCGTAGGAATCTCCGGCGATCTGGCCCCGGGCCAGCTCGCGATAGCGCGACACGCCCACCTCGTACGGGATGGCGTTGCGCGTGAGCTCCACCTCGGTGGCCCCGACGTAGGACACCTCGGGGATGGAGTAGATACCGATCGGCTGGAGGTCGGTCATGCCCTTGGCCGGCTCGCCGAAGGCGTGGTAGGCGGCCAGCCGGCCCTGCTCCATCGATGTGGCGGCCAACGCGGGAAAGCCGATCACGTCCCCGACGGCGTAGATGTGGTCGACCCTGGTCTGGAAGTTGCTGTCGACCGTGATGCGCCCGCGCCGGTCGGTTTCCAGCCCGGAGTTGGCGAGATCGAGATGCTCGGTCTGACCCTGGCGGCCGGCCGAGTACATCACCGTCTCGGCCGGGATCTGCTTACCGCTGGCCAGCGTGGTGACGGTGCCCGCGGAACCGACGTCCACCGCGGTCACCTCCTCGCCGAACCGGAACGTCACCGCCAGGTCGCGCAGGTGGAACTTCAGCGCCTCGACGATCTCCGGGTCGCAGAAGTCGAGCATGCTGTCGCGCTTCTCGACGACGGTGACCTTGGTGCCCAGCGCGGCGAACATCGATGCGTACTCGATACCGATCACCCCCGCGCCGACCACAACCATCGTCGCGGGCAGCGTCTTGAGGTCGAGTATTCCGTCGGAGTCGAGCACCCGGCACTCATCGAACTCGACGCCGGCCGGCCGCGCGGGCTTGGTTCCGGTGGCGATCACGATGTGATCCCCGCTGACGGTGGTGCGCTCACCGCGCGTCGGCTCCTCGACCAGAACCGTGTGTGCGTCGATGAACCGGCCGTGCCCCTGGACGAGGTCGATGCGGTTGCGCATCAACTGCGAACGCACGACGTCCTGCTCTTTGGTGATGACGTGGGTGGTGCGTGCCAGCAGGTCGGCCGGGGTGATCTTGTCCTTGACGCGGTAGCTGGCCCCGTAGAGCTCGCGCTGATTCATGCCGGTGAGGTAGAGCACGGCTTCTCGCAGCGTCTTGGACGGGATGGTTCCGGTGGTCACGCAAACACCGCCCAGCATCCGTCCGCGCTCGATGATGGCGACCGTCTTACCGAGCTTGGCCGCTGCGATCGCGGCTTTCTGGCCGCCCGGGCCCGAACCGATGACGACGAGGTCGTACTCGAGCGTTGGGCCCACGGCACTCATAGCAACATTGTGTACGTCGACTGCGCCGATCCGCACGCCGACAGGCATCACCGGCGGCCGAATTGATCGGGCGTTCGTCTCGGGCGTGTGGCGCGGCGGGGTTGTCCACGGGGTTGTCCCCAACCGCGAATCGATTCACAACGCGGGCGCCGCCGCCGCCGACGTGCGGCTCACCGTCACCGGCTGCCGACATGGTCGTGCCATGGCCACTTCGCATACCCCCGACTTCCAGCTCAACCGCCCAGGCGTACTGATCGCCGCCCTGCCCGCCGTGCTGGGCTTCGTCCCGGAGAACTCGCTCGTGCTCGTGACCGTCGAAGGCGGCTCGCTGGGCTGCGTCATGCGCGTGGACCTCTCCGACGAGCTGGCTGACACCGTCGGGCAGATGGCCGATGTGGCCGCCGCGGGACGGCCCGATGCCGCCATCGTCGTCGTGGTCGATGAGGCGGGGGCGGGCTGCCGGCTGTGCAACGAGGAGTACCGGGAGCTGGTGGCCACGTTCGCGGGCATGCTGGCCGAACGGGGGATACGACTGCTCGCCGCGCACGTCGTGGACCGGGTCGCGGTCGGCGGGCGTTGGCACTGCGTCGACGGCTGCGGTGACGGTGGCACCATCGAAGACCCCTCGGCATCACCGCTGGCGATGGCGGCCGTTCTCGACGGACGCCGGCTCTACAGCCGCCGGTCCGAACTGCAGGAGGTGATCGCGGTCGCTGATCCGGCCCACGCCGCCGCGGTGGGCGTACTGGTCGAGGACGTGCCGGCGACGCGCACGGACGCCGACGCACGGGGCGGCATCGAGGCCGCCCTGGCATTCGCCGCGCGGGTCGCCGCCGGCGAACGGTTGACCGATGACGAGGTGGCGCAGCTCGCCCGCGCGCTGACCGATGTGCAGGTCCGCGACACGCTCTACGCCCTCGCTGTGGGTGAGGCCGCCGCCCAGGCCGAGGCGCTGTGGGCCGAACTCTCGCGGCGCCTGCCCGACCGCTGGCGGGTCGAGGCGCTGGTGCTACTGGCCTTCTCGGCCTATGTGCGGGGCGACGGTCCGCTGGCGGGGGTGTCGCTGGAGGCGGCGCTGCGGTGCGACGGCACTCACCGCATGGCGGGGATGCTGGACACCGCACTCCAGTCGGGGCTGCGCCCGGAGCAGATCCGGGACCTTGCCGCTACCGGCTACCGGCTGGCCGACCGGCTCGGTGTGCGGCTGCCGCCGCGCCGGGTGTTCGGCCGTCGGGCCGGATGAACCGGGCGGTCGATGTCGCCCAGTCAGACCTTCTCGACCTTCACGGCATGCGCCATATGGTGGGGCAGCTCGACCTGCTCGTGGCCGGGAATCACGATCATCACGCCGCCGTGGTCGTTTGTCTGCACGGTCACGCGAGCGTTGGGCACCACGCCGGCGTCCTTGAGCTTGCTGATCAGCTCGGCGTCACCCTGGACGTGTTCGGTCAGTTGGCGCACCACGACCGCGACGGGCATGCCTGCGGGAACCTCGGTCAGCCGCACCAGGTTGAGCGCATCGGCGCTGCCGGTGCTGATCAGGCCGAGCTCGGACAAGCCCGGAATCGGATTGCCGAACGGCGAGGTGGTCGGGTTGTTGAGAACCTGCACCAAGCGGCGCTCGACGTCCTCGCTCATCACATGCTCCCAGCGGCACGCCTCGGCGTGCACTTCCTCCCACGGGAGCCCGATGACGTCGACCAGCAGGCGCTCGGCGAGGCGGTGTTTGCGCATGACGGCCACCGCCAGCGCGCGGCCCTTCTCGGTGAGCTCGAGATGGCGGTCACCGGCGACGTGCAGCAGGCCGTCGCGCTCCATCCGGGAGACGGTCTGGCTGACAGTGGGCCCGCTCTGGTCGAGCCGCTCGGCGATCCGCGCACGCAGCGGCACCACGCCCTCTTCCTCGAGGTCGTAAATGGTCCGCAGGTACATCTCGGTGGTGTCGACCAGATCGTTCATTCCGTCACCCTTCGTCTGGGCCGAGTCTACCGGCCTGAGGGTCTGAACTGCGTTGTTACGTTGCCGACACGGCCCGGCCGCAACACGAGACGATCCCCCGGGCGGCCGGGGGATCGTGTCGAGTGGGGCTTGCTGGTCTAGCTGGCGTAGGAGCGCAGGCGATCGGCGCGCTCGCCGTTGCGCAGCTTGGACATGACCTCGCGCTCGATCTGGCGGACCCGCTCGCGGGAGAGCCCGAACAGCTTGCCGATCTGGTCGAGCGTGCGCGGCTGACCGTCGTCGAGCCCGAAACGCAGCCGGATCACCTGCTGCTCACGCTCGTCGAGCGTGGCCAGCACGTGACGGATGTCGGTGTGCAGCAGCTCGGAGATCACCGCGTTCTCGGCCGACATCGCTTCGGCGTCCTCGATGAAGTCGCCGAGCGGTGCCTCCTCGTCGCTGCCGACGGGCATGTCCAGACTCACCGGGTCACGGCTGTGCTCGAGCAGGTCGGTGATCTTCTCCACCGGGATGCCCGACTCTTCGGCCAGCTCCTCGTCGGTGGCCTCGCGCCCGAGGTTCTGGTGCATCTCGCGCTTGATCCGGGCCAGCTTGTTCACCTGCTCGACGAGGTGGACGGGCAAGCGGATGGTGCGGCTTTGGTCGGCCATGCCGCGCGTGATCGCCTGGCGAATCCACCACGTGGCGTACGTCGAGAACTTGAAACCCTTGGTGTAGTCGAACTTTTCCATCGCCCGGATGAGGCCCAGGTTGCCTTCCTGGATGAGGTCCAGCAGCGGCATCCCGCGGCCGGTGTAACGCTTGGCGAGCGACACGACCAGTCGTAGATTGGCCTCCAGCAGGTGGCGCCGCGCGGCCTCACCGTCGCGCACCACTGCCGCGAGATCACGTTTGCGGTTCTCGCCCAGACGCTTTCGGGTCTCGAGCACATGCTTGGCGTAGAGCCCTGCCTCGATGCGCTTTGCGAGTTCCACCTCGTCCGCCGCGTTCAGCAAGGCCGTCTTGCCAATGCCATTCAGGTACACCCGCACGAGATCAGCGGCCGGGCTCTGAGCGTCCAGGTCGTGGTCGACGCGGATGGTGGTGGCATTTGCCATGACGGCCTCCTGATCAAATCCAACGGTCATGAGCTTCAACGCCCATGAGGTCAGAAGAGTTCCCGGCCGTTCCCTGGTTCACACCTTCTGATCAGCGGTTTTTCGCCGTCGACCTGAGAATGTCCTTAGAAAACCGACTGGAGTCGCCTCAGCTGGGAACATCGCGTCGCGCGGCGTCGCCGTCCGGTTGCGGCGACACCACGACGCGACTTTCCAGGGCGGGGCGCTCGGCCGTCGGAAATAGCGGAATGCGGCGCGCGTCGTAACGGCGCGGCTCCTCGGGGCGTCGCGGTGGACGGTCGTTGGCGATGAGAACGGCGATCCACGGCAGGGGGATCGAGGCCACCAATATGGCCAACGAGATGAGACCGTTGTGCCAGATGCCGTACGCGATCGCGGCCAGTACGAGAGCCGGAATTCGAAACGACATGATGGTCAGGTACTTACGGACCCGCTGGCGGTGCTGTTCCTCGTAGGCAGGAGCGGCGCGCGTGATCAGGACGGGCCGGCCGTCGTCGTCGAAACTCAGCTCGGGGCTTTGTTTCATACCTCCACTGTTCCACAATTGTGCGCCCCTGTACGGGTCGGATTTCTTACGGGCAGAATGGGGCGCGCGGACGTGAGGAGCACAATAGGACGATGCAGACCCAGACGATCGAGCGCACCGAGACCGACGAACGCGTCGACGACGGGACCGACGACGACGCCCCCAAGTACTTCCACTACGTCAAGAAGGACAAGATCGCCGAGAGCGCGGTGATGGGCACGCACGTCGTCGCGCTGTGCGGTGAGGTGTTCCCGGTGACCAAGTCCGCCAAGCCCGGATCGCCGGTGTGCCCGGACTGCAAGCGGATCTACGAGCAGCTCAGGAAGTAGCGCCGTCGCCGGCGGGGTCACGTGTCGGATGCGGTGATGGCGACTGCTCGGCAACGGCGCCGTTGCGCGATCCCGCCTTCTCCTTAAGCCACCACCGCAACCGCCTTGCGTGCGTGACGGGCGCCGGCCACTCCTCCTCGATGGCGGCGTTGAGTTCAGCGCCGATCATGATCGCGAACCCGAGGAAGTACGCGAACAGCAGAAACGCGATCGGCGTCGCCAGCGCGCCGTACGTGTAGCCGGTCGCGGTGATCCACGTCAGATACACGCGCAGGCCCAACGTCGCCAACAGGAAGACCACTGCGGCGAGGATCGAGCCCAACAGCAGCCGGTGGGTCGGCAACGGCTTGGGCAGCGACACCCGATACAGCACCAGCACCGCGACACCCAGCCCGATGAACACCGCGGGGTAGTACCCGAACCGCAGCACGACGTCCCAGCTGTCCGGGATGGTGGCGGCGACCCTGATCGGGCCGAGCGCGACGAACGGCGCCGTCGCGATCGCGACCACCAGCATCACCACATAGAGCCCCAGCGCGTAGAACCGCTGCCGCACGGGGTGTCGCAGCGGCGTCTGGTCGTGGGCCTCGACGATCGAGTCGACGAATGCGGAGATGGCCGACGACCCGGCCCACAGGGAGATGACGAACCCCAGCGAGACCACCTCGCCGCGGGCGCCACGGACGATGTCGCGGACGGTGGGCTCGATGATCTCGCGGACCACATCCGACGAGAAGAAGCTGTTCGCCGTGCTGATGATCTGGCTCTCGATCGTCGGAAGAGTCGCCGGGCCGAACAGCGGCGCGATGTAGGCCAGGCTGCCGAGCATGCCGAGCAGCAGTGGCGGCAGGGACAGCGCACACCAGAACGCGGCCTGCGCAGACTCTGAGAAGATCGAATCGTCCCAGCTCTTCGACAAGGTGCGCCGCACGATGTGGCGGACGTGATGGCGCGATGGCCTCGTCGGCAGCGGCTGGGACTGGTCGGTCATGACCAGTCCAGCATTCCTGACGGAAAGCCGTCCAGCCCGAAGCGGTCGATCTCCGTGTCGGGTGCTATGCCTCCACCGGGCTGACTTCGATGACCGCGGCCAGTTCGATCAGTTTGGCCTCGTGCTCGTTGGCATGGTGCTGGCAGAACAGCAACTCGGAACCCGAGGGCAGCTTGGCGCGGACACGCGCGGCGGCGCCGCAACGGTCGCAGCGGTCAGCCCGGGTCAGCGGGGGACTGGTGAGCGTTGCGTTCGTCATGGCGACCTCCGTACTGTTCGCGTGCATCCACTGTCTCAGACGTTTTGGCTTTCGGCCTTGTTCCCAAGCCCTTCACCGGTGTGTCGTGTCTCACCGTTACGCCGAGTTGCCGGCACGGCAGGCTGGCGATATGCGTCCGCAGCCCGAAGTGCTGGTCCACTTGTGCAGCAAAGAGGAGTGGCGGACCGCTGTATCGCTCGGCGAGCACCGCCCCGATTCGCTTCGCGCGAACGGCTTCGTGCACCTGTCGACCGCCGAGCAGGTGCACCTGCCGGCCAACCGGCTGTTCTCCGGCCGGACCGACCTGGTGCTGCTCCACATCGACGCCGCACAACTATCCTCTCCCGTCCGCTGGGAAGCCGGTGTGCCCACCGATCCCGATGACATGGTGTTCCCACATCTGTATGGCCCCCTGCCGATAACGGCTGTGATCCGCGTCACTCCGTATCGACCCGGGTCCGACGGTCGGTTCGCTCCGCCCGCTCGCACCTAGGTCACTCCAATGGGGCACTCGCCTCTACGTACACTTACAGATCGTGGGCATTTTGTTAGGTCTCGCACCGTGGATCGTGTACTGGGTGCTCGTCGGCAATGTGCCGTTTCCGGTTGCCGTGCTCATCGCATTGGCGGTCGCCGTCGCGGCGTTCACGCTCGGGCGAATCCGTGGCGGTCCGGGTCGCACGCTCGAAATCGGCGCTCTTGCAACATTTCTGGTGCTGACCGTGTTGACCTTCACGCTCGACCAGTCGTTTCTCGAACAGTGGCTGCAGCCGCTGAGCACCGCCGGCATATTTCTGGTGGCTGTGGTCGGTGTGCTGATCGGCAGGCCCTTCGTGCGCGAGTTCGCCGAGGTCGGTCAGCCGCCCCACGTCGTCAAGAGCGAACTGTTCGCCAGGATCACCAACCTGCTGACGTGGATCTGGGTCGCCGCATTCGCCGGCATGACGGTGTCGTCGGCGATCCCGCCGATCGTCTACGGCGACGCGACGATCCTCGACACCAGAACCCCGCTGTCGTTCATCTGCTACTGGGTCGTCCCGTTCGTGTTGTTGGCCGGCGCGGCCTTCGCTACGCGTGTGCTGCCCGACCGCATCGCCGCCGGCGCCGACGACATCGTCCGCAAGACCTCGTTCGTGGCGTTCGCCGAAGCGGAGATCGACCAGTTGATCTACCTGGCCACCGAGCACGCCAACCGCGAGGTGGGCCCTGGTAAGGAGGCCTACGACATCAAGATCGGCAGCAAGGGCGTCCCGCTGACCGGCGACGAGACGCGCGAATCGTGGCCGTCGACGTACAAGGTGCGCGACAAGAAGCGGTGAGGCTGCGGGGGCTCAGACCGGCGAGGCCTCCACGATCGACACCGGGGTCACCGTCTCGACGACCCGATCCAACCGGAACCCGGCGCGGCTCAGCAGTTCCGAATACTCGGCGCGGGTGCGCTCGCGGCCGCCGACGGTCACCAGCATCTCGAGGTCGAGCTGGTATCCGACGAACGGCGTGGTGCGCTCCGGCAGCACCATCTCCAGCATCAGCAGCTTGCCCTGCGGCGTAATGGCCGTGCGGATGTTGCGCAGGATGGTCAGCGACGACTCGTCGTCCCAGTCGTGGATGATGTTCTTCATCACATAGGCGTCGCCCCCGCCGGGCACGCGCTCGAGAAACGAGCCGCCCTCGGCTGTGCAGCGATCGGCGACCCCGGCGGCGGCGAACACCGGGTCGGCGCCCGCGACTACGGCGGGCAGGTCGTAGAGCAACCCGCGAGCGCCCGGAGCGCGGTGCAGGATGGTCGACAGCAGCCGGCCCTGGCCGCCGCCGACATCCACGACGAGCTTGAAATCAGTGAAATCATAGGCAGCGAGCGCGATTTCATTGGTCATGCCGCTGGTTGCGGTCATCGCGGCGTTGAAGACCTGCGCCAGCTCCCGATCGGTCTCGAGGTAGTCCCAATACGGCATGCCGCGCAACTTGAGCACCGACGGCTCGCCGGTCTGCACGGAGTGCAGCAGGTTTCCCCAGTCCTCCCAGCGCGCCCGGTGCCCGACGAACAGGATCATGTCGCGCATCGATCCCGGTACGTCGGAGCGCAGCGCTTGTCCCACTTTGGTGAGCGCGAAGGACCCGTTGCGGCGGTGGCGCAGCAGGCCTTTGGACGCAAGCGCCCGCATCAGCCGGTAGAGCGCATCGGGATCGGCACCCACTCGTGGGGCGATATCGGCCGCCCGGGCCGCCCCGTCGGCCAACTCGTCGGCGATGCCCAGCTTGGCAGCGACGTACATCGTCTGAGTGGTCCAGGCGCCGGTGGCCATCTCGAGTACGGCGACACTCGGCGGCACCGTCGAACGGTGCGCGCTCTGCAGCCCCGCGCGCAACCGGCCGACGGCGCGGACGACGAACATGGGTGGGACGGCTACGGGCTTCTCGGGCACGGGCGCAGACACTACCGGTTCGGCAGGCGACACAGTCTGTGCAGTGCGTCGAGACCGTCCGGCGTGCCGGGCCAGTGCCGGGCAAGCGCGTCGGCTCCGGCGCTGCGTGTCACAGACCGCAGCACCACCGCGACGACCACGGCGTCGTCGGCGTAGCCGAGGACCGGGACGAAGTCGGGGATCAGGTCGATCGGCAGCGCGAGATAGCCGAGCAGCACGGCCAGTTGAAGTCGAACGCGCCGGGGCAGCGTCGGGTCGGCGGCCAGCCGCTTGAGCAGGCGCAGGATGTCGGGAAGCAGGCGCAGCGCGTCGCGCAACCCGGTGGCGTCCGGCCGGGTGAACCACAGCACCCCGAGCAGCGCCAGCCACACCGTCAGCACGCCCGCGGCGACGCCCAGCGGAATCGACCACCACTGCGACCACATGGGAATCCTTCGTCGCGACCACACGAGCAATGCCCGCCACGCCGAGGCGGCAGGGCGCGTCGCGTCTGCTCAAGCGAGCCGACGCGACCCTCAGTCCAGGTAGTCGCGCAGCACCTGAGAACGGCTGGGGTGGCGCAGTTTCGACATCGTCTTGGACTCGATCTGGCGGATGCGCTCGCGGGTCACGCCGTACACCTGACCGATCTCGTCGAGCGTGCGGGGCTGACCATCGGTGAGCCCGAATCGCAGCCGCACCACACCGGCTTCACGCTCGGACAACGTCTCCAGCACCGATTGCAACTGATCCTGCAACAGGGTGAAGCTCACCGCGTCGACGGCCACCACGGCCTCGGAGTCCTCGATGAAATCGCCGAGTTGCGAATCACCCTCATCGCCGATGGTCTGGTCCAGAGAGATCGGCTCACGTGCGTACTGCTGGATCTCCAGCACCTTCTCCGGCGTGATGTCCATCTCCTTGGCCAGTTCCTCGGGCGTGGGCTCGCGGCCCAGGTCCTGCAGCAGCTCACGCTGGATACGGCCGAGCTTGTTGATGACCTCCACCATGTGCACCGGGATGCGGATGGTGCGGGCCTGGTCGGCCATCGCGCGGGTGATCGCCTGGCGGATCCACCACGTGGCGTACGTCGAGAACTTGTAACCCTTGGTGTAGTCGAACTTCTCCACCGCACGGATCAGGCCGAGGTTGCCTTCCTGGATCAAGTCGAGGAACGCCATGCCGCGGCCGGTGTAACGCTTGGCCAGCGACACCACCAGCCGCAGGTTGGCTTCCAGGAGATGGTTCTTCGCACGGTCACCGTCGCGACAGATCCACATCATGTCGCGGCGCTGCGCGGCGGGCAGCTTCTCGCCCTTCTCGGCGAGCTCGTTCATCAGCTGGGTGGCGTACAGGCCGGCCTCGATGCGCTTGGCGAGCTCGACCTCTTCTTCGGCGTTGAGCAGCGCCACCTTGCCGATCTGCTTGAGGTAGGCGCGGACCGAATCGGCCGACGCGGTGAGCTCGGCGTCCTTGCGGGCCTGCCGTAGCGCCTCGGACTCCTCCTCGTCCCACACGAAGTCACCCGAGGCCTTGTCCTTCTCGGACGGTTCGGGATGCTCGTCGTCCTCGGCGGCAGCGTCCTTGGCGGGGGCCGCAGCGGGCGCGTCGCCCTCGGCCACCTCCTCGCCATCCTCGGCCTCGTCGCCGGACCCCTCGACGGCCTCGTCGCTGACCTCAAGATCGTCGAGGTCCAGATCGGTGTCCTCGACCTCCAGGTCCTCGCCGGGTTCGGTTTCCAGGTCGTCGTCGGTGGCGAGGTCGGCGCTGTCGGTGTCGGTCTTCGTCGCGTCCGCCTCGGTGGCGGCGCCCTTCTTGGCGCGCCCGCGCGGGGCGGGTCCGGCGGCCTTCTTCGCCGCACCGGATTCGCGGCTCGCCGCGGGGGCCTTCTTGGCGGGCGCCTTCGCGGCTGCCTTGGCGGCCTTCTTGGCCGGCGCGGCGGCGTTGTCGGACTTCGTCGCCCGCGTGCTCTTGGCGGCCTTCTTCGCCGGCGCCGATCCGTTGGCGGTGCGCGATTCGCGGCTCGCCGCGGCCTTCTTTGCGGGGGCCTTGGTGGCGGTGCGCTTCACCGGCTCATCGGTCGCCGGGCTTGCCTTTGTCGCTGCCACGTACACCCTTTCGTCTTGAAACTCATCGCGGGCATGGGTGTGCCCCGTCGAAACGCGTCGGCTGTCGAATATTGGCGGTGATGATCGCCGCTATCCGGCTGCGTGTCCGCCGTCGACCATTGTAACGACAGTGTGGGGGGAAGCCGCCCTGAGCGGCAAATTCAACCGGCCCGGGCGTGGCTACTTGGCGGTAGCCGTGACGTCGACCTCGGCGGCCATCGCCGCACCGACGATCCCGGCGGTGTTCTGCAGTGCGGCGGCCACCACGGGGGTGCGGTTCTTGAGCAGCGGTATCCACTTGTCGGCCTTGCGGCTGATGCCGCCGCCGGCGATGAACAGGTCAGGCCAGATCGCGTTCTCGATCGCCACCAGCACTTTCGTCACCTCGACGGTCCAGCGCTGGTAGCTCCAGTCCTTGCGTTCCTTGACCGACGACGCGGCCCGGTGCTCGGCCTCCTTGCCGCCGACCTCGATGTGGCCGAATTCGGTGTTGGGCAGCAGCACGCCGTTGTGGATCACCGCCGAGCCGATGCCGGTTCCGAAGGTCAGCAGCACGATGACGCCTGTGTTCTCGCGACCCGCCCCGTACTTCTCCTCGGCCAGCCCGGCGGCATCCGCGTCATTGAGCACGGTCACGCGCTGCCCATTGAGGGCGCCGCCGATTACCTCGACGGCGTTGGCGCCGATCCAGTCCTTGTCGACGTTGGCGGCCGTGCGCACAACTCCCTCGGTGACCACTCCCGGGTACGTCACGCCGAGCGGGCCCTCCCAGCCGAAGTGCGCGACGACTTCGGCGATGGTCTTGGCGACCGCATCGGGGGTTGCCGGCTGCGGGGTGAGCAGCTTGAACCGCTCACCGACCAGCTGCCCGGTTTCCAGATCGACGATGCCGCCCTTGACGCCGCTGCCACCGACGTCGACGCCGAACCCGCGCCGTGGCATGCCGCCGTCGGCGCGCGGGTCCGCGGTGGGGGAATCGGTGGCGGTCATAACGCTCCTCACAAAAGGCCGGCAGGTGCGGCGCGCCCCACATTAGTGGCTCGGGAAACGTCATGCGGGGCTGTCGCCCAACAGGTGGCCGGGTGGTACCTGCGGCAGTGTGCTGCGATGGAGCGGTGAGCGGAACCGACACCGATCCCGCCGAGCTGCGGTCGGTCGCCGAACAATTGGCCGCCGAAGCGGCCGGCTTCGTGCTCAGACGGCGCGCGGAGGTTTTCAGCGAGACGACCTCCGACACGCCCGAGGTCCGGGCCAAGAGCACCCCTACCGACCCGGTCACCGTGGTCGACACCGAGACCGAACGACTGATCCGCGAGCGCCTGGCCGTGCTGCGCCCGGGGGACCACGTCATGGGCGAGGAGGAGGGCGGCACGCATCCCGCACGGGACGGGGAACTCACCTGGGTGCTCGACCCGATCGACGGGACGGTCAACTTCGTCTACGGCCTCGACACCTACGCCGTGTCCGTCGCGGTGCAGCGCGGCAGGGTATCGGTGGCCGGCGCGGTCGCCAACGTGCCCACTGGCGCGTTGTATTCCGCGGCCGCCGGCCACGGCGCCCGTGTGGTGCGCGGCGGCGTGGTGTCAGCGCTGCACGCCAGCGCGGCCGACGACCTGTCGATGGCGCTGGTGGGCACCGGCTTCTCGTATGCCCGGGACCAGCGGCAACGGCAGGCCGAGATTCTCACCATGATGCTGCCGGCGGTCCGCGACGTGCGCCGCATGGGTTCGTGCGCGCTCGACCTGTGCATGGTCGCCGCAGGCCAACTGGACGCCTACTACGAGGACGGTGTTCACGTCTGGGACTGGGCCGCGGGCGCCCTGATCGCCGCCGAGGCCGGCGCGGTGCTGCGGCTGCCGTCCGGTGACGGGGCGGCCGGCGGTCCCGGTTTCATCGCGGCCGCCGCGCCGGGGGTGGCCGCCGCACTGGACACGGCACTCCGGCGGGCCGGCGCCGTCTAGCGAGTTACGCTGCGCCGCTGGCCCTTTCGCTCAGCACGCAGCGCTGTGGGCCTGCACCACCAGCGCCTGATCGGCGGTCTGAGTGGCGTCCGGGCGCAGGCTGGAGAGCACCGCCTCGATGTCGTCGTTGCTGGCCAGTTCGGAGAAGTCGGTGCCAAGGGCCAAGTCGACGGTGTCGTCGGGGCGCTCGTCCTGATACAACTCGGTGCACGGCGCGACAAGCCAGACCGCGGCGGCCGCAGCCCGCCCGGACTCGCCGAACCGGATCTGTCCCTGACACTGTAGGCGGGCGGTCTCGTAGAGGGGATCGTTGGCTGCGGTCGGTTCGGCGAAACCCAGGTCTTTCAGCGCGCCGGCGACCTCGGCGGCTTGCCCGCCCTGCCCGCTGGCATTGAGCACCCGGATCGTGGTGTCGGCGAGCGGGGCAGGTTCCACCTCGCGCATGTCGGCGCGGGAGACCTGCTCGCCGAGCGTGGGCGCCGGCGCGTTCGGATCCGCCGGTGCGGGCGGCGGATTGCACGCGGCCAACTCCTCGACATCGGCCGGCTGATTCAGCACGATGGCCCAAACCAGCAGGGTCACCACCGACAGCGCGGCGAACAGCAGCGCCGCAGGCAGGAAGTTGCGCCGACGGAAGGGCCGACCGTGCTTGTCGAACGCCGTGCCCTCTGTGATTTGCGTGACCACGAGTGCACTCTAAAGCCCCAGTTGCAGCGGAGTTCGGGTGGCATGATCGCTAATGTGACGTAAATCACAGTGAACCGCCTACCTATGCGGGCACGAATCATTTGGTGGATGCGTTCCACGCTGGTACAAACCTCTGCTGCACAGCTTTATATCGGAGGGGACGAGGATGGCTACCGATTACGACGCCCCACGGCGTAGTGAGACCGACGACGTCTCCGAAGATTCGCTCGAGGAACTGAAGGCACGGCGCAACGAGGCGCAGTCTGCCGTCGTCGACGTCGACGAATCCGAGACCGCCGAGAACTTCGAGCTGCCCGGTGCCGACCTGTCGGGAGAAGAGCTCTCGGTGCGGGTCATCCCGAAGCAGGCCGACGAGTTCACCTGTTCGAGCTGCTTCCTGGTTCACCACCGCAGCCGGCTGGCCAGCGAGAAGAACGGCATGATGATCTGCTCGGACTGCGCTGCTTAACTGCTCAGGTTTGATTCGCAGTTCAACTGCTCAAGTTTGATTCGCAGTTCAACTGCGGAGCGCCGCCAGGAGCTTGTCCGGGTGCCGACAGCTCACCAACCAGTACGGGGTCGGGTCGTCGGGATCGTCGAGCACCAGCAGCACCATCGGGCCGACCCAGGCCCGGTGCACGACGTAGGCCGCCGGGTCCAATTGGCGCCCCAGGGCGGCGGACTTCGCGCTGCGGGGCACCTCGGCCGAGCGCGACACCACGTCGACGGGCAGATGGGCGGCATTCACCCACAGTTCGGTGGCGCCGGAACCGCCCACCACCCGCACCTCGGTGCGGCCCAGCCACAGCAGCACGACCACGGCGACCGGTAACAGCACCGCGTAGGGCAGCCACACCGGCACGGCGGGTACACCCTGATTGACCTCAAGTGAGATCAAGCCCCCGAGCCCGAGACCGGGCGGCCACCACCACCACGGCACCCACAGCCGTTCGCGGTAGCGCACGGATTGCGACGTGGCGCGCGTGTCGGACACGCGGCCAAGAGTAATCTCTGACGTCGTGTCCACCTCTCTTGCGGTTGTGCGCTTGGACCGGGATCTGCCGATGCCGGGCCGTGCCCATGACGGCGACGCCGGCGTCGACCTCTACAGCGCGCTCGACGTGGAACTGGCACCGGGTCAGCGCGCTCTGGTGCCGACCGGCATCGCGGTGGCCATCCCGTACGGGATGGTCGGCCTGATCCATCCGCGCTCGGGTCTTGCTGCGCGCGTTGGGCTTTCGATCGTGAACAGCCCCGGCACGATCGACGCCGGCTACCGCGGCGAGATCAAGGTGGCGCTGATCAACCTCGACCCGCAGCAACCCATCCTCGTGCACCGGGGGGACCGGATCGCACAGTTGTTGGTGCAGCGGGTCGAACTGCCCGAACTGGTCGAGGTGACGTCGTTCGACGAAGCCGGTCTGGGCATGACAACCCGTGGCGACGGCGGCCACGGCTCCTCCGGCGGACATGCGAGTTTGTGATGGCATTCAGTAGGCGTAAAGGCAACGACGAGCCCGGCGACTCCGCCGAGGAGGTCGTCGAACAGGCGAAGCAGGACACTGCGGAACCCGGCGACGGGGACCTCGACGGGCCGTTCGACATCGAGGACTTCGACGATCCGGCGGTCGCCGCGACCGGACGGCTCGACCTCGGCTCGGTGCTGATTCCGCTGCCCCCGGCGGGACAGGTGCAGGTCGAGCTCACCCAGCAGGGCGTGCCCAGCGCGATCTGGGTCGTCACAGCGCACGGCCGGTTCACCATCGCCGCCTACGCCGCGCCCAAGACCAGCGGGCTGTGGCGCGACATCGCCACCGAACTGGCCGAGTCGCTGCGCAAGGACGGCGCCCAGGTCTCGATCAAGGACGGCCCGTGGGGTCGCGAGGTCGTCGGAGTGGCGTCCGCCCCGCCCGAGCAGGCAGGCCAGCCGGGTGTCGTCCGGTTCATCGGCGTCGACGGCTACCGCTGGATGATCCGCTGCGTCGTCAACGGCCCGCAGGACCACATCGACGCCCTCACCGACGAAGCGCGAAAGGCGCTGACGGACACCGTGGTTCGCCGCGGGGACACGCCGTTTCCGGTGCGCACGCCGCTGGCGGTCGAGCTGCCGGAGGCGATGGCCAACCAGTTGCGCGCGGCGGCCGAACAAGCCGCGGCCCAGCAGGCGCAGCAGTCCGGCCAGCAGCCACCCGCCGCACCGGCCGCGCGCCGCAGCGCGCAGGGTTCGGCGATGCAGCAATTGCGTACCATCACCGGCGGTTAGCCGGCCACATCGCGCAGCGCCGCCAGGCACGCGGCGCCCAGCACTGCCGGATCTGCGCCCAGATCGGCGAGCGTGACGGTGCGCAACGCGGCCAGCGGTGCCGCGGCCACCCACTCGGCCGCGACTTCCGCCGGGTGCACCGGGTCGTCGATCGCCGCCACCACCCCCATCGGCGCCGCCAGGCGCGCCAGTTCCGCACAGCTGGGGGCGACGTAGCCGGCCGCCTCTTCCATCGCCTCGGGCAGCGCAGGCCACTGGCCCAGCCACGAGCGGGCCAGTTCATCGGCCAGCCACTGCGGGCTGCCAGCCCGCATCGCGGCCGTTGCCGCGGCCAGCCCGTGGCGGCGCAGCATCTGGGCCGAGTGGCGCGCCGCTGCCGCGGCGGGCGCCCACTGCGGTGAGCCGGTCCATGCCGGCAACGCGGCGAGCACCGCGACAGCGCGGCCGGGATGGGCGAGCGCCCACTCGACGGCCACGGCCGCGCCGATCGACACCCCGCCCACCGCGATCGGCCCAGCCAGCGCCGCCTCGCCGAGCGCGTCGCGGTAGCCCGCGACCAGGCGGTGCGGCTGCGGCGCCGGGGTGACGACGACGGCGCCGGCGTCGTGCAGGGCCGCCGAGAACGCCCGGTAGACGAAGTCGTCGTCGGAACCCGTGCCGGGCAGAAGGACCGCCGAAACCCCGCGCAGATCGACCGCCATACGTTGATCGTGCCCGGCCCGGCACCCGCCCGGCGCGCCGACCCGACCCTGCGTGGCAGTTCGGAACCAACAGGTCTAACGTGGCGTTGGATTGGGTAGATCCATGGTGGATCTGCGATAGGTCAGGAGAGGCCATGGCAACGGCCGAAGGGTATCTGCGTCGGCTCACTCGGCGGCTGACGGAAGACCCCGAACAACTTGACGTGGAGCAGCTCAGCGACGAAGCCGCGATGACCGGCGCACAGAAGGCGATCGACTGTCAACGCGGCCAAGAAGTCACGATGGTCGGCACCCTGCGCACAGTCGAGTGCAACGGCAAGGGTTGCGCCGGCGGCGTGAAAGCCGAGCTGTTCGACGGCACCGACTCCGTCATGCTGGTGTGGCTGGGTCAACGCCGCATCCCCGGCATCGAATCGGGCCGAACGCTGCGAGTGCACGGCCGTGTCGGCAAACTCGACAACGGCTCCAAGGCCATCTACAACCCGCACTACGAGATCCAGAAGTGAGCGCACCCGGAACCGAACCGGGGCAGCCCACCACGCCGAACTCCAAGGCTCACGCCATTCTCGACCAGATGGGCGGCATCAGTGGCCTGATCTACTCCTCGCTGCCCATCGTGGCGTTCGTCCCGGTGTCTCAGCTCTTCGGGCTGATGCCCGCCATCGCCGCCGCCTTGGGCGTCGCCGCCCTGGTGTTGGTGTGGCGCCTGGCGCGGCGGGAATCCGCCCAGCCCGCGATCTCCGGGTTCTTCGGTGTGGGTATATGCGCCCTGATCGCCTATGTGACGGGGGAGTCCAAAGGATACTTCCTGTGGGGCATCTGGATGTCGCTGCTGTGGGCGACGGTGTTCGCGCTGTCGGTGCTCGTGCGGCGTCCGGTGGTGGGTTACCTGTGGGGCTGGATCAGCGGGCACGGTCCAGGGTGGCGACGGGTCCGCAAGGCCGTGACGGCCTTCGACATCGCGACGCTGGTGTGGGTGGCGGTGTTCGCCTCCCGCTTCCTGGTGCAGAACCATCTCTACGACGCCGACCAGACCGGGTGGCTGGGAGTGGCCCGCATCGCCATGGGCTGGCCGCTGACCGCCGTCGCCGCGCTGGTGACCTACCTGGCCATCCGCACCGCGCAACGCGCCATGCGTGCCGACGAGCAATCGGGCGAGCACGACGGCGAGTTGCACACCGAGTACGGGGATGTCACTCAGCCGGAGTCCCGCTGAGCCCGAGCCAACCGCTCTCATGCGTCAGTCCAGGCGTGCCAGCTTCTCGATGTCCCGTGGCCGGCCGGTCACCAGGATGACGTCGTCGTAGGTCAGCTCGGTCTCCGCCGACGCGTAGGTGAAATCGTTCTCGCCGCTTTTCACCGCCACCACGGTGATGCCGTACTTGGAGCGAACCTTCGTGCCACCGAGCGGTAGCCCTGTCATGGCCTTGGGCGGCACGATCTTGGCGATGGCGAAGTCCTGATCGACTTGCAGGTAGTCGAGCAATTGCCCGGACACCAGGTGAGCGACCCG
Source organism: Mycobacterium sp. IDR2000157661 (assembly GCF_022317005.1). Classification (NCBI taxonomy): domain Bacteria; kingdom Bacillati; phylum Actinomycetota; class Actinomycetes; order Mycobacteriales; family Mycobacteriaceae; genus Mycobacterium; species Mycobacterium sp. IDR2000157661. Next base: position 4,514,231 of record NZ_CP081006.1, on the reverse strand, counting down.
TTCGCCGGCCTCTCGTTCGGGAAACACCACATGGGTGGCGCCCACGCGTTCGAGTATGCGGCCGTGGTGGGCGGTGATTGCCTTGGCCCAGATGTCCTCGATGCCGAGCTCTACGAGTAGTGACGTGATGAGAATGCTGGCTTCGATGCCCGTGCCGACTGCGACCACCGCGCGGTAGAACTCGTCGACACCGAGTTCCCGCAACGCGTCGATGTCCGTGCAATCGGCTGCCACCACCTGCGTGAGCTGACCGGACAGGCTTTGAACCAGCTTCGGTGACTCGTCGATCGCCAGGACCTCGGTGCCCCTTCTGGTCAGTTCCAAGGCGATGGCGCTACCGAACCGACCGAGACCGATGACCACCACCGGTTCGTTTCTCGTCTCAGCCAATGATTGTCCTTTCCGAAGGCCGCTCGTAGCGGTGTTCTCGCTGGCGTAGTGCCAGGGCAGAGGCAAGAGTGAGGGGGCCAAGCCGGCCGACATACATCATCACCACCAACAACCACGTCGCCGAATCAGGCAGAGCTGCAGTGATTCCGGTGGACAGCCCGACGGTGCTCAGGGCGGATATCGCTTCGAACAGCACTTGGTCGAGGCTGTAATCGCTCATCGCCAGCAGTGCGAAGGTTCCCAGCCCGGACAGCGTGACGAACAGCATGAATACGGCGAGCGCCTGCCTCTGGTTGTCCGCGGGAACCTGCCGCACTCCGACGTTGACCCGGCTCTCGCCACGCATCTCGGCCCAGAGCACGAAGGCCAGCAGTCCGACGGTGGTCACCTTGACGCCACCGGCCGTGCTGGCGCTGCCGCCGCCGATGAACATCAACACGTCGGTGAACATGAGGCCCTCGGGAGTCATCGCGGCGATGTCGACTGCGTTGAAGCCGGCCGTGCGCGGCATCGTGGCCGTGAACACGGCGGCGACGAGGCGAGAACCCATCGAGAGCGGTCCGAGCGTTCCCGGGTTGTCATGCTCGATGGTCGCTATCAGCAGCGTGCCGACGAGTAGAAGAACGGACGTGACAACGACAGTGATCCTGGTGGTCACCGACCAGGTGCGCGGACGGCGCCAGGACCTCGCCAATTCGAAGACCACCGGGAACCCCAGTCCGCCGATGATCACCGCCGCAGCAATCGTCAACATGATCACGGAGTCGTCGACATAACGGACGAGGCTGTCAGGATACAGTGCGAACCCGGCGTTGTTGAACGCTGATACGGCGTGAAAGACGCCGTGCCACAACGCATCTGAGACAGGCATGCCGTAACGCCCGGCGAAGCGCGTCACGAGCACGATTGCGACGACAAGCTCACACGCCACGCTGAAGAGCGTCACATTGCGCATCAGCCGACCGATGTCCCGAACGGTGAGAGTCCGGGTCTGCGCCTGGGCGATCAACCGGGCGCGCAGGCCGAGTCGACGGGACAGCAGCACCACCAGCAGCGACGCCACCGTCATGATTCCGAGCCCACCGAGCTGAATCCCGACCAGGATGACCGTTTCCCCGAACGCCGACCAATAGGTCGCCGTGTCGACGGTGACCAAGCCGGTGACGCAGACGGCCGAGGTTGAGGTGAACACCGCATCCAACAACGGCGCTCGTTGTCCGGTTTCGGTGGCGAACGGTAGGAACAGCAGGACCGTGCAGAGCGCGATCGCCGCCGCGAAAGCGACGACGATCACCCGTGCAGGGTGGAACCTCTCCGCGCTGCCGGCCACTGGCAGATGCTACGTCCGGTGTCGGTCCGGCCGCCTATCGCGCGCCGTCGAGCAGCGATCGCCGCAAGTCGTCCTCGGCTTCGGCAACCGCCACGAAGAGCAGTTCGTCACCGCCCTCCAAGGGCTCGTCAGCTTCCGGCACGATCACCCGCGGCCCGCGCAGGATTGTCACCAGCGTGCAGTCCCGGGGTAACTCGAGCCGCTTGACGGCGCGGCCCCCCAGGGCGTGTCGTCGGGAAGCGTGATCTCCACGAGGTTCGCCTGCCCCTTGCGGAACTCCATCAACCGCACCAGGTCACCGACCGCGACGGCCTCCTCCACCAGTGAGGCCAGCATGCGGGGGGTGGACACCGCGACGTCCACGCCCCAGCTCTCGTCGAACAGCCACTCGTTGCGTGGATCGTTGACGCGGGCGACCACCCGCGGCACCGCAAACTCCGTCTTGGCCAGCAGGCTGACCACGACATTGACCTTGTCGTCGCCCGTCGCGGCGATCACCACGTCGAATTCCTCGAGCCGCACCGACTCCAGCACGCTCAATTCACATGCGTCGCCGAGCCGCCACTGCGCCGCGGGGATGGCGTCGACGTCGATGTGGCTGGGGCTGCGCTCGAGCAGCGTCACCTCGTGGGTGTCGACGAGCTCGCGCGCGATGGACCGGCCTACCGCGCCGGCTCCAGCGATGGCGACCTTCATCGGTGTCGCTCCTCCATGTACCCGATAGTGCCGCAGGCGCCGGTCATGCGCTCTCGAGGTCCTCGCTGGGCGGCAGCGCCGCGATGGCGAGCGCTTCGGAGATATGGCCTGCGATCGCGGCCATGTACACCTGATCGCCCGCCTGGATGACGGTCTTGGCGTCGGGCAGCAGACCGGCCCCGAACCGGATCAGAAATGCGACCCTGCCGCCGGTCGAGGCCTCCAACTCGCTGAGTCCCCGACCTACCCACCCCTCGTGCAATGCCAATTCGGTCACTCCGACATTGCCGGTGGGGTCGCGCCACCGGGTGGTCTCGGTCTCGCGGGTCAGCACGTTGAGCAGCCGGTCGGTGGTCCACGGCACGGTGGCCACCGTGGGAATGCCCAGCCGCTCATAGACCGCTGCACGCTTGGCGTCATAGATGCGCGCAACCACGCGCTCCACGCCGAAGGTCTCGCGCGCCACCCTTGCCGAGATGATGTTGGAGTTGTCGCCGGAGGACACCGCCGCGAACGCGCCCGCCTCCTCGATCCCGGCTCGCAGCAGCACATCGCGGTCAAAGCCCATGCCCAGGACGCGTTCACCGGAGAACTCCGGTGAGAGCCGGTGGAAGGCGGTGCCGTCGCGGTCGATCACCGCGACGTCGTGGCCGATCCGCGCCAGACTGTCCGACAGGGACGCGCCGACGCGGCCGCACCCCATCACGACCACACGCATCTGACGGCCCCTTTCCTTGGCGGGCTCTCACCGTGGCGGTGTCACACGGTGTTCGTCGTAACCACCCACCCGGAACGCTACAAGCATGCCGTCCTGCGCTTAATCTTGGCTCTCGTGTCCAAGCTTTCGACCGCCGCACGGCGACTGGTTCTCGGCCGGCCGTTCCGCAGTGACAAGCTGTCGCACCAGCTGCTGCCGAAGCGCATAGCGCTACCGGTGTTCGCCTCCGACCCGATGTCCTCGGTCGCCTATGCGCCCGAGGAGATCTTCCTGATGCTCTCGGTAGCCGGGCTTGCCGCCTATTCGATGGCGCCGTGGATCGGTGTGGCGGTGGCTGTCGTGCTGCTGATCGTGATCGCCAGCTACCGCCAGAACGTTCACGCCTACCCGTCCGGCGGCGGGGACTACGAGGTGGTGAGCACCAACCTCGGGCCCAATGCGGGCTTGACCGTCGCCAGCGCTCTGCTGGTCGACTACATCCTCACGGTGGCGGTATCAATCTCGTCGGCGGCTTCCAACATCGGATCGGCCGTGCCGTTCGTCGACACACACAAGGTCATGTTCGCGGTGACCGCGGTGGTATTGCTCACGGCGATCAACCTCCGTGGGATCCGAGAGTCGGGGACGGCCTTCGCCATTCCGACGTACGCCTTCTTGTTCGGGATGTACGCAATGATCGGCTGGGGAGTCATCCAGCTCTATGTGCTGGGTGAGCCGCTGCAAGCCGAATCCGCCGCCTTCGAACTGACTTCCGAGCACGACGACCTGTTCGGACTGGCCATGGTGTTCTTGGTGGCGCGCGCCTTCTCGTCCGGTTGTGCCGCGCTGACCGGAGTCGAGGCGATCAGTAACGGTGTGCCGGCCTTCCGCAAGCCCAAGTCCCGTAACGCCGCCACGACGTTGCTCATGCTGGGCGTCATCGCCGTGTCGCTGTTCATGGGCATGATCCTGTTGGCCATGGCAACCGGTGTGAAGGTCGCCGAGCGCCCGGATGAACAACTCATCGGCGCACCCGAGGGTTACCAGCAGAAGACATTGGTCGCTCAACTCGCCGAGACGATCTTTCACGGCTTCCCGCTGGGTCTCTATCTGATCACCGGTGTCACGGCGCTGATACTGGTACTGGCGGCCAACACCGCGTTCAACGGATTTCCGGTTCTGGGTTCGATCCTCGCGCAGGACCGCTACCTGCCGCGCCAACTGCACACCCGCGGCGACCGGCTGGCCTTCTCGAACGGCATCGTGTTCCTCGCGTTGGCCGCAATGGCATTCATCGTCGCATTCCGCGCCGAGGTGACGGCGCTCATCCACCTGTACATCGTCGGGGTGTTCGTGTCGTTCACGTTCAGCCAGATCGGCATGGTGCGGCACTGGACGCGGTTGCTTCGCACCGAGACCGACGGCGACGCACGCAGCCGAATGCAGCGCTCGCGCGCGATCAACACCGTCGGATTCATCGCGACCGGTTCGGTTCTGATCGTCGTGGGCTTGACGAAGTTCATTGCCGGCGCCTGGATTGCCGTGCTCGCCATGGGGGGCCTCTTCGTACTCATGAAGATGATCCGCCGCCACTATGACACGGTGGCTCGTGAGCTCGAGGAGCAAGAAACCGAGCACGACGGCATGGTGCTGCCCAGCCGTAACCACGCGATCGTGCTGGTGTCGAAGATGCACCTTCCCACCCTGCGCGCGATCGCCTATGCCAGGGCGACCCGCCCCGACATCTTGGAGGCGATCACGGTCAGCGTGGACGACGGCGAGACACGCGAACTCGTGCACAGGTGGGAGGAGAGCGACATCAGCGTGCCGCTCAAGGTCGTCGCCTCGCCCTACCGCGAGATAACCCGTCCGGTGCTCGATTATGTCAAGCGAGCGACGAAGAATTCGCCGCGCACCGTCGTCACCGTGTTCATCCCCGAGTACGTCGTCGGGCACTGGTGGGAACAGGTGCTGCACAACCAGAGTGCGCTGCGGCTCAAGGGCCGGCTGCTGTTCGAACCGAACGTGATGGTGACTTCGGTTCCGTGGCAACTGAATTCGTCGGAACGGCTCAGAACCCTGCAACCGCAGTCGGCGCCGGGTGACGCGCGCAGGGGCTTCCTGGATTGAGCGCCGACGGGGTACCCGCCGCCGGCGGTGCGGCCGAACTCACGTTGACCGTCGGCCCGCCCGCGAACGGCGGCAGCTGCGTGGCCCGACACGAGGGCCGCGTGGTCTTCGTGCGCTACGCGTTGCCGGGGGAGACGGTCCGGGCCCGGGTGGTCGCCGAGCGCGGCTCCTACTGGAACGCCGACGCCGTCGAGGTGCTGGAGCCGTCCGCCGACCGGGTCGAGTCCATCTGTCCGATCGCGGGATTCGACGGCGCCGGGTGCTGCGACATGGCGTTCGCCGAACCGGCCGCGGTGCGCGGGCTCAAGGGCGCCGTGGTCGCCAATCAGCTGGCCCGGCTGGGCGGCTACCTTTGGTGCGACGAGGCCGACGCGGCTGCTGAGCCGGTCGGCGACGTCGGCGCGACGGGATGGCGCACCCGGATCCGGCTGGACACCACCGCCGACGGCCGCGCCGGCTTCCACCGCTTCCACAGCGCCGAACTCGTCACAGACCTGAACTGTGCGCAGCTGCCCGACGGCATGGTCAACGGATTGGACGCCCGAACATGGCTACCCGGAGCGCAGCTGCACGTGGCCCTCGACGACGACGGCGCGCGGCACGTCGTGCAGACGGGGCCGCGGGCCGCACGCAGGGGCGCCACCCGGGTGGTCGAGGGCGACTACGAGGCGGTCCAGCGGATCGGGCGGCGGAGCTGGCGGGTGCCGGTGACGGCGTTCTGGCAGGCCCACCGCGACGCGACCCGCTGCTACAGCGACCTGGTCGCCGGCTGGGCGCAGCTGTCGGCGGGGATGACCGCCTGGGACCTGTATGGCGGCTCGGGGGTGTTCGCCGCCGTGCTGGCCGAAGCGGTCGGCGAGAGTGGCCAGGTCCTCACCGTCGACACGTCGCGTGCATCCTCGCGTGCGGCACGCGCCGCGCTGGCCGATCTGCCGCAGGTGTCGGTGGTCACCGATTCCGTGCGCCGGGCGCTGTCTGCGCAGCGCGATCGCGCCGACGTGGCGGTGCTCGACCCGCCGCGGTCGGGAGCCGGGCGCGAGGTGGTCGATCTGCTGGCCGCCGCGGCGACACCGCGGATCGTGCACATCGGCTGCGAGGCGGCGTCGTTCGCGCGCGACGTCGGGCTCTACCGCGCCCACGGCTACACGGTCGAGGACGTCCGGGTCTTCGACTCCTTTCCGCTGACCCACCATGTCGAATGCGTGGCGGTGCTCACCCGCTGAGCCGTAAAATCCTGTCGCGGCAGGGGAGTTCCGATGGCACGAGTCGACGTCAGCGTCGAGATCATCATCCGTCGTCCGCGTTCGGTGGTGGCCGCATACGCCGCCGATCCCGGCAACGCCACAGCGTGGTACGCCAACATCGTCAGCGTGCGACGGGAGACGCCGCCGCCGCTGGCCGTGGGGTCGAGGTTCGCCTTCGTCGCGCGCTTCTTGGGACGCACGCTGGCCTACACCTACGAGGTCATCGAGTACTGCGCCGAGCGCCGGTTCGTCATGCGCACCGCCGAAGGCCCGTTCCCCATGCAGACAAGCTACGAGTGGGATGACGCCGACGCGGCTGCAACCAGGATGACGCTGCGCAACCAGGGCGAGCCGTCGGGCTTCGCCGGTCTGGCGGCCCCGGTGATCGGCAGGGCGATGAAGCGGGCGACCACCAAGGACCTCGAACGGTTGAAGGCGATTCTCGAGTCGACTTGACTTCGCGGCGACGGTGCCGAGTGAAAGCCCGGGAGCGGGTATCCCCACCCGCGATGCAGACATTCCTGCCGTGCCCGGCGTTCGACGACTCGGCCCGTGTCCTCGACACCAGACGGCTGGGCAAGCAACGGGTAGAGACCATCCAGGTGGTACGGGCCTTGACGCGGCCCGGCTACGGGTGGCGCCACCATCCGGCCGCGGCGATGTGGGCCGGCTACGAGGAGGCTCTGGTGCGCTACGGGTTGGACGTGTGCGCGGCCTGGTGCCGACTCGGGCACGCCGACACCTGCGCGACCACGATGCTCGCCGACCTCACGGAGGCGACCGGTCTGGGCGTCCCGCGTACCCAGGCGGAGTTGGCCGACGCCGGCGAACTGCCACCCTGGCTCGGCGACCCGGTGTTTCACCGCAGCCACCAGTCGGTGCTGGTACGCAAGGACCCCGACCACTACCGACGCTTCTTCCCCGACGTTCCCGACGACCTGCCCTACGTCTGGCCGGGTTCCGACCGGCCGCGACGCATCGCCGTCGGCCCCGCCCCCGACGTGACGCCGCGACGGGAACGATGAGCATCGAATGGGGCATCGGATGGGCGCCGCCGCTCACCGGCGCAGGGGTGACATGTCCACCCACCGGCTTCCGGTCAACCGCAGGCTGTTGCGCGCGCGGTGGAGCAACGACGGTGCGGGTGGGTAGATCTCGGCGGCCAGCGCCGCCTTTCTGCTGCGGTGGAGCTGCACTGCCTCCGCGGCGAATCCGCCGTCACGCACCGGGGTGTCCGGCAGGTCGGTCGAATCGGCGACCCGCCACCTCGATCCCGCCTCGACGAGTGACTGATGCTTGTTCGGGTAGTAGTCGGCGCGGCCGGACAACGCCAGACCGCTCGCCCCGATTGCGGCGGCCAACAGGTGCGGGTGGAACCGGGTGCTGACCCACACCTGTTCGGCTGTGGCCGGCAGCCCACAGGCCCACACCGCGCTGAAGGGGACGAACTCGGCGCCGGTCAGAAGATGGGCGATCCGGTCGAACACGATGCGGTCCGCCCCGGGGATCCCCTCGATCACCGCTACGTCTCGGCCACTCAACCTCCACCGCTCGATCAGCCGGGTGATGGCGCTGGTGAGGCCCTCGATACCCCGGCCGTCGGCGAAGTCATCCATCAGGTCCGACTGAAGACAGAAGACGATCGGTCGCTTTGCCGCCTCCGACCCGGCGTCATAGGCGTCGGGCCCGATGCCGAGCCAAGCGTCGTCGCCGGTGAATTCGACCGAACCTTCCTCTCCGGCAAGGAAAGCGAACGACGGGCGGTCTCGCACGTCGAACAGCGCGAAGCGGGATTGCAATTCGCGCAGCAGCCCCAACCGGTCCGGCTCGCCGACGGGGACGAGGCCTTGCCCGGTCGCCAGCACCCGGCCGCCCGACCGCTCGGCTGCTGCGGCCGCCGCCGCCAACAACGCCATGTGGTGGGGCCACACCGCGTTGATGTAGCCGCCGCCGACGAGGTGCACGGTATCGGCGGCGGTAAGCAATTCGATGCCCGAGACGATTCTAGGCATGCGGCCCGGATCGTTGACGACGTCGGCGGCGACGACCGCGGCCTCGGCCGACGCGAGGTGAGAGGTCGCGAGACAGATCCGCCAGATGGTGTCGACGAACGTCAACCGCGGATGACTGCCCTGGAGTAGAACGGCCGCCTGACCGGGGGTGTGGCAGTCGACCACGACGTCGGCATCGGGCCGGACCACGGCCAGATGGCGCAGCCAGGTGCGCAGGATGAACTCGTCGCCGTAATTCGGGTTGCCGCTCGGCGCGACGAGATAGATGCGCTCAATGGGTGTTCGTCCGCGCGCTCGTACCGAGCCTGGCTGCGGTGATGTGGCTGCGTGCACCGGCGGCCCCTCTGATCGACGACCTCTGTCGCACGTCCCGAGTCGGGTGCACGACAGACCGTTGCCGACCAGGCTTCCCGGCGCGCCGCCGTAGATGTTAGCCGATGGTTGATCGCCGGTGAGCGCGTACTTGACCGACAGCGCAGCGCCGAGCGGGCCCGGATGCAATAGGGTGGTGCCCAATGGTGTGCCGGGAAGTCTGGTCGGCGGGTACTGATCGACATTCGCGACTCCTCCAAGGCAGCCCATGACCGACAACCCCATCCGCAGACTCGCCCAGCGCGGTCTGCTCGCCCGCGGTTCGTGGGCGGAGACCCGGCGGGTGTCGTCGATCCTGCGCAAGGAGACCGTCGGCGGCGCCGTGCTGCTGGTCGCGTCGGCGGTGGCCCTGGTGTGGGCGAACTCGCCGTGGTCGGAGACATACTTCGCGCTGCGCGATCTGAAGGTCGGCGGTGAGCCGTTCGGTCTGCATCTGCAACTGAGCCTGGGCACGTGGGCGGCCGACGGCTTGTTGGCGATCTTCTTCTTCGTCGTCGGTCTGGAGTTGAAGCGCGAATTCGTCGCCGGCGATCTGCGCGACCCCAGCCGCGCGGCCATGCCGATCGCGGCGGCTGTCGGCGGAATGGTGGCGCCCGCATTGATCTTCGTTGCGGTGACGGCCCACGTCGGTGACGGCGCGACGCGGGGGTGGGCCATCCCGACGGCTACCGACATCGCGTTCGCCGTCGCGGTGCTCGCGGTCATCTCGACCCACCTGCCGGCGGCGCTGCGCACCTTCCTGTTGACCCTCGCCGTCGTCGACGACCTCCTCGCCGTCACCGTGATCGCCGTCTTCTACACCGACGACATCAATTCGACGGCACTGTTGCTGTCCTTCGTCCCGCTGGCGCTATTCGCGTTCTGTGTGCAGCGCCGGATTCAGTCCTGGTGGTTGCTGCTGCCCCTGGCGGGCGCGACGTGGGTGCTGATGCACGAGTCCGGTGTGCATGCGACCGTGGCAGGGGTGCTGCTCGGGTTCGCCGTGCCGGTGCTGCGTTCGGCCGCCGCGGGCGGTCCCGAGGCCGGTCCCGGGCTCGCCGAGCACTTCGAGCACCGACTGCGTCCGCTGTCGGCGGGCGTGGCCGTGCCGATCTTCGCCTTCTTCGCCGCCGGGGTGCACATCGGCGGGCTGGACGGGCTCACCCGGGCGATGACGGACCCGATCACCCTCGGCATCGTGCTCGGGCTGGTGGTGGGCAAGCCGGTCGGCATCTTTCTCACCACCCGCATCCTGTCCGCCGTCACGCGGGCCCAACTGGACCAGGCGTTGCGCTGGGTCGACGTGCTGGGCATCGCGATGCTGGCAGGCATCGGGTTCACGGTGTCGCTGTTGATCGGTGATCTGGCGTACGGGCAGGGCACAGAACGTGACGAATTCGTGAAGGTCGGAGTGCTTGCCGGCTCGCTGCTCGCCGCCGCCTGCGCAGCAGTGCTGTTACGCATGCGCAACAGGCACTATCGCGCCATCGAAGAGCAGGAGACCCTCGACTCGGACCGCGACGGTGTGCCCGACGTCTACCAGTCTCGAGACGACTGACCACGATATGCGTGCGTAGACTGACGGAATGCTTGAACAGATCCGCGGTCCCGCTGATCTGCAGCACCTGACACAGTCGCAGCTGAGCGATTTGGCGCGCGAAATTCGCGAGTTCCTGATTCACAAGGTCGCTGCAACCGGCGGGCATCTCGGCCCGAACCTCGGCGTCGTCGAGCTCACGCTCGCGCTGCACCGGGTGTTCGACTCGCCGCACGATCCGATCATCTTCGACACCGGACATCAGTCCTACGTGCACAAGATGCTCACCGGTCGCAGCCACGAGTTCGACTCGCTACGCAAGAAGGGCGGTCTGTCGGGCTATCCCTCCCGCGAGGAGAGCGAGCACGACTGGGTGGAGTCCAGCCACGCCAGTTCGGCGCTGTCCTACGCCGACGGGCTGGCCAAGGCCTTCGAGCTGTCCGGGCACCGCAACCGCCACGTGGTCGCCGTCGTCGGTGACGGCGCGTTGACCGGCGGCATGTGTTGGGAGGCTCTCAACAACATCGCCGCGGCGCGCCGCCCGGTCGTCATCGTCGTCAACGACAACGGCCGCAGCTATGCGCCCACGATCGGCGGTTTCGCCGAACATCTGGCCGCGCTGCGGCTGCAGCCGGGATACGAGCGCGTTCTCGAAGAGGGCCGTAAGGCCGTGCGCGGGGTCCCGCTCATCGGCGAGATCTGCTACCAGTTCATGCACAGCATGAAGGCCGGCATCAAGGACGCGCTGTCGCCGCAGGTGATGTTCACCGACCTGGGCCTGAAGTATGTCGGCCCCATCGACGGCCACGACGAGCAGGCGGTCGAGTCCGCGCTGCGACACGCCCGTGGCTTCAACATGCCGGTGATCGTGCACGTCGTCACCCGCAAGGGCATGGGATACGCGCCCGCGGAGAACGACGAGGCCGACCAGATGCACGCGTGCGGCGTCATCGACCCCGAGACCGGTCTGGCGACGTCCATTCCAGGACCCGGGTGGACCTCGGCCTTCTCCGACGCATTGATCGGCTACGCGGCCCGGCGGCGAGACGTGGTCGCGATCACCGCCGCGATGCCGGGTCCGACGGGGCTGACGAAGTTCCGGGACCGCTTCCCTGACCGGTTCTTCGACGTCGGCATCGCCGAACAACATGCGATGACCTCAGCGGCCGGCCTGGCGATGGGCGGCCTGCACCCGGTCGTGGCGATCTACTCGACGTTCCTGAACCGCGCTTTCGACCAGCTGATGATGGACGTCGCGCTGCACCGACTGCCGGTCACCATGGTGCTGGACCGCTCCGGTGTCACCGGCCCGGACGGCGCCAGCCACAACGGCATGTGGGACCTGTCGATGCTGAGCATCGTGCCGGGCATGCGGGTCGCCGCCCCGCGCGACGGCGCGCGCCTGCGAGAGGAACTCGGCGAGGCGCTCGACGTCAACGACGGTCCGACCGCAATCCGCTTCCCCAAAGGCGACGTGGGCGAGGACATCTCGGCCGTCGAACGCCGCGGCGGTGTCGACGTGCTCGCCGTCCCCGGCGACGACCTGTCCGACGACGTCCTGCTGGTGGCGGTCGGGCCCTTCGCGGCCATGGCACTGTCGGTGGCCGAGCTGCTGCGCAACCAGGGCATCGGTGTGACTGTCGTCGACCCGCGCTGGGTGCTGCCCGTCCCCGAGGCGCTGATCGGCCTTGCGCGCGCACACAAACTCGTGGTGACGCTCGAGGACAACGGCGTCAACGGGGGCGTCGGGTCCGCCGTGTCGGCGGCACTGCGGCGCGCCGAGGTCGATGTGCCGTGTCGCGACGTCGGGTTGCCGCAGGAGTTCTTCGCGCACGCCTCACGCGGTGAGGTGCTGGCCGAGGTCGGGCTCACCGATCGCAACATCGCCCGTCAGATCACCGGCTGGGTGGCCGCACAGGGCAGCTCCGTCGGCGAGGCCAGCGAGAGCGAGATCAGCGAGCGCCTCGACTGATCCCGGCCGGCGCGCGTGTCGGCTCGGTTCAGGTCTGTTCGCCGGTCTGGACCTTCGCGTCGGCAGCGGCCAGCGCACCGGCCAGCACCGGCACCGTCAACTCGCGCTGCCACTGACGCGCGCCCGCATTGCGTAGGAACGCCTCGACGACGCCTGCACGGTCGTCGACGGGCTCCCAGTCCCAGCACAGCCGGCGCACGGTGTCAGGCGCCAGAATATTTTCCGCGGGAGTCGAAACCCGTTGCGACAGTTGTACAAGTCCCGCACGCGCCGCTTCGAGCCGGACGGCCGCCTCCGGCTTGCGTCGGGCCCAGCGGGACGCAGGCGGCGGACCGTTCGGCGGCTCATGGATCGTCGGCGGGTCCGGCGTGGTCCGGGCCCGCGCCAGCGCGTCGAGCCACACCCTGGCGCTGCGGCGCTGCCGGGAGCCGCCGAAGACCGGCAGAGCGGTCAGCTGTTCGACGGTGTCGGGGTCGACGGTGGCGGCGTTGACTATCGCGGCGTCGGGCAGGATTCGGCCCGGCGCGATGTCACGGCGCTGGGCGATGGTGTCGCGGGCGGTCCACATCTCGCGCACCGCCGCAAGGGCACGCTGGTCGCGGACCTTGTGGATGCCCGAGGTGCGTCGCCAACGGTCGCGCCGGGTCGGTGGCGCCACGTAGGTGCGTAAGTGCTCGAATTCCTGTGCCGCCCAGTCGGTTTTGCCTTGTTCCTCGAGCACGGCCGCGACGGCGTGACGCAGGTCGATCAGCACCTCGACGTCCAGAGCGGCGTAGTTCAGCCACTCGTCGGGCAGCGGCCGCTTGGACCAGTCGGCGGCGCCGTGCCCCTTCGTCAACTGCAGGCCCAGCAGGCGCTGCACCATCGCGGCGAGGTTGACCTTGTCATAGCCGGCAAGCCGACCGGCCAACTCGGTGTCGTACAGCTTGGTCGGCCGCATGCCGAGTTCGGCCAGACACGGCAGATCCTGATCGGCGGCGTGCAGTACCCACTCGTCGGTGGCCAGCACCTCGGCGACCGGTGCCAAGGTGGCAACGGGATCGCCGCCGTGGTTGACCGGGTCGATCAGGACGGTCCCTGCGCCGGCCCTCCGGATCTGCACCAGGTAGGCACGGTTGGAGTACCGGAACCCCGACGCGCGCTCGGCGTCGACCGCGAAGGGCCCGTGCCCGGAGTCGAGAAGCTCCGCGGCTCGGTGGATCTCGCTGGAGCTGACCGACAGGGCGGGCACGCCGTCGCGCGGGGCCAGCAGCGGTGTGGCCTCGGGTTCAGCGGGTTCGGGCGGGTCAGCCTGGGAGTGCTCGGGTTCGGTTGCCTCGGGCATCGTCAGGCGCGGGTGCGGGAGCTCAGGTCGGTCACCCCGGTGGGCGGCAGGCCGGCCGCGTGTTCGAGCACCTCGCAGAACGCCTCGACGTGCGGCCCGAGTTCGAGCGTCGTCGCGGTCCACGACGCCCGCAGCTCGAGCTGGTGGGCGCGCGGCGGACCCGAGATGTCGCCGTAGCGCACCGACGTGGTGGCCGTGACGGTGCCGCCAAGCGCGGTGACGTGCTCGGCCCGCTGCTCGAGGGCGTCCACCAGCCAACTCCATGCCACCTCGGGCAGCAGGGGATCGACGGCCTCGCTGGAGTCCAGGTCGGCCTGGACGTAGGCGACGAGCCGCATGGTGCCGTCCCACGCCTCGGCGCCTTCGGGATCGTGCAACAGGATGAGCCGTCCGAACGCGTCACCCTCCGAGCGCTCCGGGACGATAGCCGTCTCGGGGTGGCGGACCTCGGCGCCCAGCGCATAGCTGTACGGTGCCAGCCGCTGCGGCGGGCGGATCGGACCCAGCTCGATCTCCGGTCGCACGGTGGTGGCATTCATCGCCGCCACCGCTTCGCGGAACTGAGCCGGTTCGGCGGTGGTCACGACATTTGACGCTAGCGGATTCGGGCAGGTCTGTGCGCGTGGCGCGCCGATTCTCCGCCGCATCCGATCGCCCGAGGCGTGACGGGGGCCGCCGCATCGGCATGGCAGCATTGAAGACGATGAACACCCGCCGTGACCTGCCCGAGTCGCCCTACCTGGCCGCCGCAGGCGGCCGCAAACCCGGCCGCGTGCCGGTGTGGTTCATGCGGCAGGCCGGCCGCTCGCTACCCGAGTACCGCGCCTTGCGGGCCAAGAACACGATGATGCAGGCCTGCTTCGACGCCGAGTTGATCACCGAGATCACGCTGCAGCCCGTCCGTAGGCACGGCGTGGACGCCGCGATCCTGTTCTCCGACATCGTGGTGCCGCTTCGCGCGTCGGGAATCGACCTCGACATCGTGCCCGACGTCGGCCCGGTGATCGCGAACCCGATTCGCACCCTGGCCGATGTGCAGGCGATGCAACCGCTGCAGCGCGAGCAGGTGGCGGCGGTGGCCGAGGCGGTGAGCATGTTGGTGTCCGAACTCGGCGCCGTGCCGCTGATCGGGTTCGCAGGGGCACCGTTCACCCTGGCTTCCTATCTGGTGGAGGGCGGGCCCAGCCGCAACCACGAGCGCACCAAGGCGATGATGCTCGGCGAACCCGACACCTGGCACGCGCTGATGACGGCGCTGACCGACGTGACGATCGCGTTCCTGCAGACCCAGGTGGACGCCGGAGTCGACGCGATCCAGTTGTTCGACTCGTGGGCCGGCACGCTCTCGCTGGCCGACTACCGCAGCCATGTGCTGCCGCACAGCACCAGGGTGTTCGCCTCGTTGGCGTCGGCGGGCGTGCCGATGACCCACTTCGGGGTGGGTACCGCCGAACTGCTGGGCGTGATGTCGCAGGCCGCCTGCGGGCACGGCGCCCCGGCCGTCGTCGGCGTGGACTGGCGCACGGCGCTGCCCGACGCCGCCGCCCGGGTGCAGGCCGGCGTGGCGCTTCAGGGCAACCTCGATCCGGTCGTGCTGCTGGCCGGCTGGGCGGTGGCCGAGAAGGCCGCGCGCACCGTCGTCGACGAGGGTCGCCGTGCGGTCGACGCCGGTGCGGCCGGACACGTCTTCAACCTCGGTCACGGGGTGCTGCCCGGCACCGATCCCGACATCATCACCGACCTGGTGGCGTTGGTGCACTCGCTATGACTGTCTCCTATTGCGTTGTGGGCGGTGGTATTTCGGGTCTGGTGGCCGCATATCGCCTGCGGGTGGCCGCCGGACCGGACGCGTCGATCACGCTGTTCGACCCCGCCGACCGGCTGGGCGGGGTGTTGCGCACCGAGAGAATCGGCGGCCAGCCCATGGACGTCGGGGCGGAGGCTTTCGTCGCGCGGCGACCGGAGGTGCCCGCGCTGCTGGCCGAACTCGGGCTGGCGGACAGGCAGGTGGGGACGACGGGCGCGCGGCCGCTGATCTACAGCCAGGCGGCGCTGCACCCGCTGCCCGCAGGCACGCTGCAGGGCCTTCCGGCGCAGCCGACGGCACTGGCCGGACTGGTGGACGACGCGACGATCGCGCGCATACGCGACGAACCTCGCCGGCCCTTCTCATGGCGACCCGGCGCCGACCCGTCGGTGGCCGAACTCGTCGGTGACCGCTTCGGCCCCCAGGTGGTGGCCCGATCGGTGGAGCCGCTGCTGATGGGCGTCTACTCCGGTTCGGCGGCCACGATCGGGGTGCGCTCGGCGATCCCGACCCTGACGGTGGTGCTGGACCGGGGCGCGCGCAACCTCACCGAGGCGGTGCGTGAGGCATTGGCAACGGCGGCGCCGCCGAGCACGGGGTCGGTGTTCGGCGCGGTCGAGGGCGGTTACTCGGTGCTGGTCGACGAACTGGTGCGGCGCGCAGGTGTGCGCTGGTTGCAGGTGGCCGTCGAACGGGTGGACCGCGGCGCGACCGGCTGGCAACTGGTCGACGATGAAGGCACCCGCCACCACGCCGACGCGGTGGTGCTGGCCGTACCCGCGCCGCGGCTGGCGCGGCTGGTCGCCGACATCGCTCCCAGGACTGCTGCGGCAGCGCGCCGCATCCCCGTCGCGTCAACCGCACTGGTGGCGTTGGCGTTGCCCGGCGGCACCCCGCTGCCCCAGCAGTCCGGTGTGCTGGTGGCCGGCGGCGAACGCCTGCGGGCCAAGGCGATCACGCTGACGACGCGCAAGTGGGGCCGGCGCGGCAACGTCGAACTGGTGCGACTGTCGTTCGGCCGCTTCGGTGACGATCTGGCGTCCAGCGCGGGCGACGAGGACCTGCTCGAATGGTCGGCGCAGGACCTGGACACCCTGTTCGGCGTCAGCACCGAACCCGTCGACTGCCGGGTGCAGCGCTGGATCGACGCCATGCCCCAGTACGGGCCCGCGCACGCCGAGCTGGTCACCGATCTGCGCGCCGGGCTGCCGCCGACCATCGCCGTTGCGGGCGGTTATCTGGACGGCATCGGCGTGCCCGCCTGCGTCTCGGCGGCCACCAGGGCAGCGGCCTCGTTGGTGACCTCGCGCGTGGCACGATAGACCCATGGCCAAGCTCGACTACGACACGCTCAACGCCACCATCCGCTACCTGATGTTCTCGGTGTTCTCGGTGCGGCCAGGGCAGCTCGGCCAGGACGGAGAGGGGCGCGCGGCCGCCGTGGACGAGACCGCGACCTTCCTCAAGCACCAGGAGGAGCGGGGTGTGGTGATCCGCGGCCTCTACGACATCGCGGGGATGCGCGCCGACGCCGATTTCATGATCTGGACGCACGCCGAGACCGTCGAGGCGCTGCAGGCCACCTACGCCGACTTCCGCCGCACCACGGCGCTGGGCCGGGCGAGCACGCCGGTGTGGAGCAACGTCGCGCTGCACCGGCCCGCCGAGTTCAACAAGAGCCACATCCCGGCGTTCCTCGCCGGCGAGGAGCCCGGCAACTACATCTGTGTGTATCCGTTCGTGCGCTCACTGGACTGGTACCTGTTGCCCGACGACGAGCGTCGTCGCATGCTCGCCGAACACGGCATGGCCGCGCGGGGGTACAAGGACGTGCGGGCCAACACGGTGCCGGCGTTCGCGCTCGGCGACTACGAGTGGATCCTGGCGTTCGAGGCGCCCGAACTGCATCGCATCGTCGACGTGATGCGTGATCTGCGCGCCACCGACGCCCGCCGCCACGTCCGTGAGGAGACGCCGTTCTTCACCGGCCCGCGCGTGAGCGCCGAGCAGTTGATCGAGCGGTTGCCCTGAGGCAGTTTGCCCGAACACCACGCCGACAGCGGCGCCGGCGCTCATCATGAGTGGATGAACATGACGGCATGGGCCGGCGCCGCGATGTCGACCGCCGCCCTAGTGGGGGGATGTGTCGGCGTCGCGCAGGCGCAGAACGGCTTTCAATGTCCGCCACGCGCGGGCCAACTCATCGAGATCACCGCCGGCGACATCGACTGCCTCACGGCGTCGGATTTCGCCGCCCAGTACGACCTCTACGGCGACAAGTACCAGGTGATAGGGCCGTTCACGTGCTACTCCGGCAACGCGATGACCGCGCCGCTGCTGTTCCAGTGCGTGGCCGACACCGCGGATCGGGCGGAGTTCGCCGTCTATCCGGGATAACCGGACGACACGGGCGCCGAGATAGCATTCCTGGTCGCGATCGTGACAGATGCGCAGCCACGAGTTCTCGCTCGCGGCCGAGCGATCACGACGCCGGCGGAACCAGCCGCAGTGAGATCGAATTGATGCAGTACCGCTTGTCGGTCGGCGTCGGGTAGCCCTCGCCCTCGAAGACGTGGCCGAGATGGCTGTGGCAGTTGGCACACAGCACCTCGACGCGGCGCATTCCCAGCGAGTCGTCGGACCGCAGGATCACCGCGTCACTGTCGGCAGGATCGAAGAACGACGGCCAGCCGCAGTGCGACTCGAACTTCTCGGTGCTGCGGAACAGTTCGGCCCCGCAGGCGCGGCACTCGTAGACACCCTCGGTCTTGGTCTCGGTGTACTCGCCGGTGAACGGGCGCTCGGTGCCGGCCTGGCGCAACACCGCGAACTCCTCGGGCGTGAGCTTCTGGCGCCACTCGTCGTCGGTGAGCTGCAACTTGGGACCCGGTGTCGTCATGGTTCCACGTTAGCGGCGTTCGGCGGCACGCATCGCTACTCAGCTGATCGGCGGCGCGACGGGTTTCGCGGGCGCCGACGGTTCCTGCTCTTTCATCCACACGGGGTCGATACCGTCGTCGAGGCGGCTCTCGGCCTTGGCGTCGAGGTAGCGGAAGTACAGCACCGAGAACACCACGACCAGCATCAGGCCCCAGCCGTAGGTGATCTTCATGTACTCCAGGAAGCGGCCCGTCGACGGCCAGTGCCCGAGTAGCCACCGGTCGGCGCTCATGAACCCGTAGATCGCCACCCACGCCACCCAGTTGCGCAGCACCGAGTTGCGCAGCACCACCGTCATCAGGAACGGGAACAGCGCGATCGAGTAGTAGCCCTGGCCCAACGAGAGCACCAGGAACGACGCGGTGAGCACCACGCCTGAGGAGGTGAGCATCCAGAACAACGGGTCGCGGGTCCGGTAGTACTTGTAGAGCAGCCACAGGGTGTAGCCGGCGAGGAGGGCAAAACCGATGCGCAGCAACAGGATCAGCCATGTCGGCAGGCCGTAGTAGATGCCGTTGCCGGCGATCGAACTGTTGAAGTAGTCGCGGGTCGTCAGGATGTAGGGGATCGTGCGCGTGATGAAGCTCATCGGATCGCTGATCAACGGCCACGCCGCCACGTTGAACACCAGCGGCACCGCGAACGCACTCGCCAGCGCACGCCATTGGCGGTTGAGCAGGGGCAGCAACAGCAGCGGGGCCAGAAGGGGTTTGACGACCAGCGTCAGGCCGATCGCGATGCCGGCCCACCATTCGTGTTTCTTGTCGCGGTCGAGCAGCCACCGGAAGAACAACACCTCCATCAGCAGCAGGACGCCGTTGATGTTGCCGAACACCAGGGTGTTGATCACGCTTTCGGTGCAGAACATCACCGCCAGCAGGGCGGGCAACGCCACCGACCGGAAGCCGTAGCCGAACAGGCGCACCAGGAAGTAGGCGGCCAGCACCATCGCGATCGTGTTGAACGTGATGAACCAGTACCGCGACGCGTCGACGGGTAGATACCCGAACGGCGCCATCAACAGAGTGCCGCCCGGCGGGTAGAGGTAGTGCGGGTCGACGTGATCGAAGTGCTCGTTGTAGATGTCCCAGCCCATCTTGAAGTTCACGACGGCGCGATAGACGGGTCCGTAGTCGTCGGTGATGTAGCCGTTGGTCGCCAGCACGTAGCTGCGGTGGATGATGAACAGGATCGCCAGCGGCCACAGAATCGAGCGCAACACCGTCGCGACGCCGGGCGGGGAGGTGCGGGGCCGGAAAGCGGTCAAGACAAGATCGCGCACGACCGCACGGTACCCGACCCCTTCAGGGCAGGATGTCAGGCCGGGCAGAACGTGTCGGTCTCGGGCAGGTTGCCCGACTCCAGATACCCGATCACCGGCGGCAGCGCGCACGGCGAGTAGATGGAGGCTCCGTGGCCGATGCCCTGCCACATCACCCGGCGGTTCGCTGATCCGGCGTTGATCACCGTGGCCGCGACCGCGGCGACGCCCTCGTTGCCGACGATCGGGTCGTTCTGGGTGCCCAGCAGCAACACCGGGATCTCGAGGTTCTGCGGCTCCTGCGGCGGGGTGCCGCTGGGCCAGCTCAGGCAATCGACCAGGCTCAGCGCCCCGACGGCGCCGAACTGCGGATAGAGCCTGTCCCAGGCCACCACCAATTCGCGGACCCGGTCCGGTGTCGGGCGGTTCAGCGAGTCGCTGCACCGGTTGACGAACTGGCCGTCGGTGAAGCGCAGGTTCTCGGCCTCGACGATCAGATCGGTGAACGGGCCGGCATCACCGGACCGAGCGGCGGCCACCGCGGCGGCCAGCGTGTTGCCGGTCTGCACGCGGTCGCCGAGTGGATAGGCCAGCCTCGTCGCGATCGCGTTGGCCACTGTGGCCACCGATGCGCCGTTGGGTCCGCGGCCCTCATGGGCGGCCGAGAGCAGGGCGTCGACCGCGCCCTTCGGATCGGGGGCCAACGGGCAACCGGTGGCGGCGCACTGAGCGGCCCAGGCGTCCAGGGCGGCCTGTTCGCCCTTGACGCGCTGTTCGGCTGCGGCCTCGGCGGCGATGGCCAACGGCAACGGTGAGTCGAGCACCAGGCGCGCGACCTTGTTGGGATGCGATCCCGCGTAGGCCAGCGCCACCTGCGCGCCGTTGCCGACACCGAGCAGGGCCAGCGCAGGCACGTCCCAGGTGCTGCGCAACCGTTCGAGGTCCTCGGCGGCGTGGGCGTTGTCGTACGCGGAGTCGCCGGGAGCGATCATGTCGGTGCAATTGGTCGTCGCGGTCTGCGCGATGGCGGACAGGTTGGCCACGGGGTCGTCGCCGGCCTGGAACTGCGCCTGGTCGAGCATCTCCTGGCGGTCGAACAGGTCGCGGCAGTCCAGGTCGCCGGACATGCCGATCCCGCGCCGGTCGACGGCCACGACCGGGTGGGTGGCGAGCATGTCGGTGCCCGAACGCGACAGCCAGACCGGCAGTTGCACCGACGAGGGCAGGTCCGACCCTGTCGTCATCACCAGCGGCCCGGCGTCCGCGGGGGTTTGCGGCCCGCGCGCCCGCACGACTCCGATGCTCACCGTGCCGGTCGCGCCGTTGATCGAATCCAGGTCGGCGTCGTAGCTGGCGCAGTCGAGGGTGACGCCGGGGATCGTCGGGATGGCCGCATCGCTGAACACCCGGGTCGTGCAGTCGCTCCAGGCCAGGTCGTTCTTCGGCGCCTCGACCGGGGGCGGGCCCGCGGCCGGTTGGGCCGACGGCGGCTCACCCTGGGGGCCCGCCCCGGAATCGGTGGCGAACCGCGGATTGGCGGCCAGACCGGGCGCGCACGCGGTGAGGACCGCCACGACCGTTCCCAGGCTCAGCGCCCGGACCAGCTGAAGACGCCGATTCATGCCGACCACAGTACTGATGTGCGGCTCAGCGGCTCCGGACGTAGCGGGTGTACAGGTAGCCGTCGTCGTCGGTGAGCACGTGTGCCGGCCGCATCCGGGTGAGCACCTCACCGGGGCCGGTTGCGATGCGCGCGGCGGCGCCGCCCACCAGGAACGGCGCCACGGTCAGACACAGCTCGTCGAGCAGACCGGCGCGGATAAGCAGTCCCAGAATCGCCGGGCCACCCTCGCTGAGCACCCGGTACAGCCGGCGCTCGGACAGGATCTTCAGCACCGTGTCGCCGTCCACCTCGTCGGGCGCCGGGCCCGACGCATCGATCACGTCGGCGACCTCACCCAGGCGCGCCCGGGCGGTGCCTGCGGACTCGGTGCAGGTGAAGACCAGCGGCGGCACCTCGGTCCGGGTGAAGAACAGGGTGTCGGGGTCGAGGTTGCCGGAGCGGGTGATGACGGCGATGGGCGGCACCTCGGACTGCCCGCGGCCCTGGCGGGCGCGCCGCAGCGCGACGGGCACCTGGGCGCCGGAGTAGTTCTCCGTGCGCACGGTCGCGCCGCCGACCAGGATGACGTCGGTGGCGTGGCGCATGAGGTCGAACACCAAGCGGTCGCCCGCGGCGCCGAGGTCGCCGGTCTTGCCGTCGGCGGTGGCTCCGCCGTCCACGCTGGCGATCATGTTGCCGCGCACCCAGCAGGCCTGCAGCCCGTCGGGGTAGGCGTAGAAGTCGGCGATCCGAGGGTCGGCGACCTCGACCGGCGGGCCGTCCGGCCCGAGCACCGTGAACTGGATCGCGGGGGCCGTATCGGGCATGAACACGATTGCAGCACGCCGTTAGGGTGCCTGCATGCACGGGTCCGGCGCAGTGGCGCATCTGACCGATCGGCATCCGAACGTGACCCCGGAACGGTTGATCGCCCAGTTGGTTCCGCCACCGACTTTCGCCGAGGTCGGCTTCGACACCTACATTCCCGATCCGGACGAGCCGTCGCAGGCGGGGGCGGTGCAGGCCTGCGTGCGGTTCTGCGATCAGGCCGTCGAACGCCGATTGGGCAGGAAGAAGTTGTTCGGCCGCCGACAGGTGCTGCCCGGTGTCGGGCTCTATCTCGACGGCGGTTTCGGCGTCGGCAAGACCCACCTGCTGGCGTCGTCGTACTACGCGGTCAGTGCGGCGTGCGCCGCCCCGTCGGCATTCGCGACCTTCGGCGAATTGACCCAATTGGCAAGCATTTTCGGCTTCGCGGAGTGCATCGACCTGCTCGCCGGGTACGTGGTGGTGTGCATCGACGAGTTCGAACTCGACGACCCGGGCAACACGACGTTGATCTCGCGGCTGTTGTCGGCGCTCGTCGAGCGCGGCGTGTCGGTGGCCGCGACGTCGAACACCCTGCCCGAGCAGCTGGGGGAGGGCCGCTTCGCCGCCCAGGACTTTCTGCGTGAGATCCACACCCTGGCCGCCATCTTCGAGACCGTGCGCATCGACGGACCCGACTATCGGCATCGTGACCTGCCGCCGGCCCCCGAGCCGCCCAGCGACGCCGAAGTCGCCGAACGGGCGCGGCAGGTGACGGGTGCGACGCTGGACGACTTCGACGCGCTCTGCGCGCATCTGGCCACCATGCACCCGTCGCGATATCTGGCGCTCATCGAGGGGGTGAGCGCCGTGTTCGTCACCGGGGTGCACCCGCTCGACGACCAGAACGTGGCGCTGCGCCTGGTGTCGTTGACCGACCGGCTCTACGACGCCGGCATCCCGGTGGTGGCTTCGGGCGCCAAGCTCGACACGGTGTTCAGCGACGAGATGCTCGCCGGTGGCTTTCGCAAGAAGTACCTGCGCGCGACGTCGCGGTTGCTCGCCTTGGCGCGCCCGGGGGCGTGAGGCTGCACAGCCTCAGCCTTCGGCACGCTACAGAGTCCGCACCATCACGTAGTCCTGCTCGACGCCGGCGCCCAACCGAAAGGTCTTGTTTCCCGCGACGGCGAAGCCGTGCTTGGCGTAGAACCGCTGTGCGCGCAGGTTCTGCTGGTTGACGCCCAGCCAGACGGAGGCCGCGCCGGACTCGCGTGCCCACTGCACGGCAGCGGTCATCATCGCCGCCGATGCGCCTGCACCGTGGCTGTCGGGGAGCACGTACATCTTCGACACCTCGACCGAAGGCAGCAGCGTGACGGCGCGCTGTACGTCATCGTCGTCGGGGACACCGCGAATCAGCATGGCGTAGCCCACGATTCGGCCTTCCGCGCGCGCGACCAGGACTGCGCGGGCGGGGTCGGCCAGGTAGCCGCGGAACCGGTCGGGGGACAGGTTCTCCTCGACGAAGGCGGCGATGTTCTCCGGCGTCACCCGCGGTGGGCAGGCAAGTGGGAAGGTGCGGGCGGCGACGTCGGCCAGCTCGGCGAGATCGGCGTCGGTGGCCGGGGCGACGTCAACGCCCAACGGCGCTCACATGTTCCACTGCGCGAGGTGCTCACCGGTGATCTTGTCGATCAGCACCACGTTGGACACCAGGTCGCGGTAGCAGTCCCAGAACACCGCGCCGCTGACCGTCGACCCCGCCGGCGCGTTTGTCAGCGCGTGCTGCAGGGCGTCGGGTGCGTCGGTGTTTCGTGGCTCGTAGGCGTCGCCGGTCGCGGTGACACCGCGGAAGCTGTAGGTGATCGCTTGCGCATACGGCGTCGGAACCTGGATCGAATGCACGGAGACCCAGGCGCGCCACACCTGGTTGCGCGGAGGACGCGGGGGATAGCCGAATCCGGGTGGGACAGGGGAGGGATCCACGGCGTGGACGGTGATATCGGCGATCAGCCCTTCGAACTTCACCTGCAGCGTGTCACCCAGCCGGCCGATCGGCGCGTTCGCGGCCGATGCGGGCGCGGCCAAGATTCCGGCGACGGTCGCCATCGCGGCGACGAAGAGCACGAACCAGCGGCGCATCCCGGAATGATCGCACAGACTGAAACGCGTTACAGCCGCTTCCCGGGCCATGCTCCGCGTCGAAGGCTCCGTCAGGCCGCCGCCTCGAGGTTGAGCAGCGTCGACTTGGCCCGCGCTCCGCCCACATACCGGCCCGTCGAGCCGTCGGAACGCACCACCCGGTGGCACGGGATCACCACCGGAAGGGGGTTGTGCGCACAGGCGGTTCCCACCGCGCGAACGGCGCGTGGACGGCCGACGGCCGCGGCCACCGCCGCGTAGCTTTCGCGGCGCCCGTAGCCGATCTCGCGCAGATGCTCGATGACGCTGCGCCGGAAACCGTTGGCGAGCCGCAGATCAACCGGGACGTCGAAGAAGGTGCGGCGCCGGGCGAAATATTCGTCGAGTTGCCGCGCCGCGTTGTCGAGGCGGTCGGGTGCCCGCAGGATGCGCGGGCTGACGGTCGTCGCTAGCCGGGCGAGCACGGCGTCGTGGTCCTCGACGCCGTAGGCGACGCGCACGAGTCCCGCGGGCGTGGCGGCCAACAGCAGCGGGCCGACGGGCGAGTCGACGGTGCGGTAGGCGACATCGAGGACACCGGCCTCGTCGGCCTGCCGTTCCAGCCGCCGGTGCAGCCGCGCCAGCGTGCGGCCGTCGGCGTGCAGATCGTCGAAGATGTTGACACTCATGATGTTTGATCCTTCGGGTAGGTCTTGCGTAGCGTCTTGATGCCGTCGGCTGCGGCGCGGCGGGCGGCGTCGGGCGAATTGCCGAGCAGCTTCGCGATCTCTGCGAACGGCAGGCCGGCCACGTGGTGGTAGGCCACCGCGTGGCGCTGTTTCGTGGGCAGCCGCGACAGTGCTTCCCACAGGTCCTGGTCGTGTCCGGCCGGATCCGCTTGCAGCGCGGGGACATCGGACATGGTGTCGGTGGGCGCCGCCCGCCGCGAGCGGGCCCGGCTGACATCGATGGCACGGCGGTGGGCGATGGTGACCAGCCAAGCCTCGACATTGGCGTCGGCGGGCAGGTCCGGATAGGCGAGCATGGCCGACAGGAAGGTTTCCGACCAGGCGTCCTCCGCGTCAACGGGGCCGACCACCGCGCGGCACACCCGCAGCACCGTCGGCCCGTACTCGGCCACCACCTCTTCGAATGGGCGCACCTTCACATCCTGGTAGACGTCGCGGCGTCACCTGATGTGAGATCAGCCCTTCGTGAACGGTTCCAGCGCGGCAGCCAGGTCGGCTTCGAAGCGGTCCCGGTCGACGCCGAGGCGGTGCAGTGGACCGTCGCCCTCCTCGGCCTCCAGCAGGGCGACGAGGATGTGCTCGGTGCCCACATAGTTGTGGCCCAGGCGCAGAGCCTGCCGGAACGTCAACTCGAGGACTTTCTTGGCGGCGCCGTCGAACGGGATCAGCGCGGGCACGTCTCCGTCGGCCCTGGCCGGCAGGCTCACCGTTTCCGATACGGCGTCGGCGTCGACGCCCTGTCCGGCCAGCAGCCTGACCGCGAGCGCGTCGGGGTCGGCGAACACCGCCAACAGCAGGTGCGCGGGGGTGATCTCGGTGTTGCCGGCTTCGGCGGCCCGGTTCTGCGCGTCGACGACGACGTTGCGGGCGCGGGGGGTGAAGCGGCCGAACCCGGCGTTGGGGTCCAGCGCGTCGGCGCCGGGTGCCTTGGGAACGAACCGCTTCTGAGCGGCCTGTTTGGTGACGCCCATGCACTTGCCGATGTCGGTCCAGGAGGCTCCCGAGCGCCGGGCCTGGTCGACGAAGTGACCGATGAGGTGGTCGGCGATCTCGCCGAGCGACTCCGCGGCCAGCACCGCGTCGGTGAGTTGATCGAGGGGTTCGGAGTGCACCGTCTTGATCACGTCGATCAGGTCGTCAAGGCGGACCGGGTTGGTGATCTTGGCGGGTTGCGTCATGGCGTCAACTTTAGGTTGACGTTTCGCCGCCGTCAACCGTGGGTTGGCGCGGCGGGGTAGCCACGCCGGACGGTGCGGTCCAATATGCCCAGCGTTGCGCGTAGCGCTCCCTCGGAGACGACCGGGAAGATGCCGGCATCACGCCAGTGCTGGTCGATGTCGGACCAGTCGTAGAACGAAGTGACCACGGTGCCGTCGTCGGCGGGGTCGAGTCGATAGCCGTAGACGTGGCCGATCTGCGGCTTGATCTGGCCGGTGATCGTCCATGCGATGAGCCGGTCCTGCTGGTATTCACGAATGGACACGGTCACGTCGTACTTGCCGAGCGGAAAGTCACCCAGTGCTTCACGGTCCATGTGCACGATGAAGCTGTCACCGACGGCGCGGACCACGCTGCCGGTGGCGTCCTGCAGCATGCCGGTGGCGTCGATCGCGACGTGTCCCTGGGGGTCGCACAACACCGCGAAGATGTCGGACGCCGGCGCGGCAAGGGTGCGGTGGACCTCGATGCGATCGGTCACGGGCAAATCCTCTCGGGGTGTGGAGCTTGGCGAGATCCGTTTTCGGGCTGTGCAGTAGGGGTATCTGAGGGACGGAATGCGCAATCACGTCCAGTCCCCCCGAACGCAGCCGACGGCCCTGCGTCGGGCGATCGACTTCATCCACGACAACGCCCACCACGACATCACGCTGGGTGACATCGCGGCGTCGGTGAACCTGACTCCGCGTTCGGTGCAGTATGCGTTCCGCCGCCACCTGGGCGCGACGCCGCTCGAATACCTGCGCCGGGTGCGGCTGGAGCGCGCACACCGCGAACTGCAGACGGCCGACCCGCGCGTGGACACCGTGATGGCGATCGCGGGCCGCTGGGGGTTCACCCATGCGGGCAGGTTCAGCAGTGTCTATAAGCGCACGTTCGGAACGCCTCCGAGCGAGACGCTTCGCCACTGAACCCGCCTATCTCGGGAAGAATCCCTCGCGAGTGAACAATCCGGGCTGCCAGCCGCGCTCCCCGAGGCACAGCAACGGTCGTCCGTCGGGGGCCTGAGCGGCCGACTGCGGCTTGGGGCACGGCGCTCCGATTTCCTGAACGCCGTACAGCTGATAGTGGGCGACCCAGAAGCCGGTGTAGACGGGTGGCCACTGGTTTGCGATCCAGCGGCATTGCAGCACTTCGCCTCCGGGGCCGCGGCCGAACGTGAACCGCTCCATGTTGGTGCAGGGCCCGGCGAGGTGGGCGTCGTAGACGATGCCCGGCACATCGGTGGCGTAACGGCCCGGCGTATCCGGGTAGTCGGTCTCGGGGTCGGCGGAGGCGAGCGGGGTAGCACATGCGGAGGCGGCGCAGGCGATCGCTGCGGTGACGAGAACTTCGCGAAGCATGACTTCACCCCTTGGTCGTGACACCCCGTTTTCGGTGTTTGCCTGAGCCTAGTAGGTGGGGCGCGAGGGACGGGTGTTTTCGCCTCAGCCCAACGCCCTGTCGAACCGCAAGCCGCACGGCGAGTTCCCCTTCCGCGGACGCTAGGGGTATCCCTGATTCCTGCCTTGACGTCAAGTCGTCAGCGATCTGCCGTCGTTCGCGGCGATGGAGGGCGGCCCGCCGCCGTCGGGGGAACACAAGCGGCGGGCCGTTACAGAAGACGGTACGAATGCAGTCCGAGAGTGAGCTGAGAATGCCCCGTGCAAACCCGAAGAGAAGCGGCTGTGGTCGCAGGGTGCGTGGCTCGACCCTCAGTCACCCGTCGAGCGCGTTACGACCACGGCAGGTGTGCTCGTTTTCCAGGGTGAGCAAGAAGTGATCGATTCGGCTTCCCGGCTTCGCTCGCATGTCCGAGAGTCGCGGCATTTCCTCTACCAGAGTCTTGGCGACCTCATTGAGTTTGATGTTCAGCTCTTGGGAACGCCACCGCAACACGTCGAATGCAGCGTCGGAGTCGATGTCGTAGGCCAACATCAACATGCCCTTGGCCTGCTCGATGACTGCCCGGTGGGCCACGATGTCGTCAAGTTTGTGTCCGATTGAGTCCTGCACATCCTGTTCGACGGCGGCCGTCACGTCGATGTAGAAGCCGCGGGTGGCCTCCACCTCGCCGCTGCTGTCGGTCACTATCTCACCCACCACGACCACTCGACGCGTCTTCCCGGAGTTGGTGATGATGCGGTGTCGCCCGGCGAACGGTGCTGACGAACGGTTCAGCAATCCCTTGATCAGTTCGAGGTCGTCGGGGTGTTTGTGGCTCAATACGAGCTCGGTGGTCGGTTCGACCTCGCCGGGTTCGTATCCGTGAATCCGTGCGACCGTGTCTGACCACGTCCAAGTGTCGGTGTCGTAGCGGTACTCGAAGCGACCCACTCGTTGGGGTAGGCCACCCAGCAGCGCCTTGTCCAGCGGCCCCGGGGCGACCCCGTCGGTGCCGGTGTCTGATTCCGGCGCGAAGCCTTCCATTCTGGTCGGCGGAAGTTTCTCCACAGCTCAAGTATGCAGATTGCTCCCCCCTCCCGCGCACCGTTTCCGCATCGATTGCTGGCTGCTCATGGCCAGCCGTGTGGGAACTGTCACACAACCGGCATGACGTGCGGTTTCGTCCACCATCCCAATGCAGCGACTGAAGCTGTGGTTTAGCTGCGCACGCATTGGCAATAGAGCAACGCGAGTCGGCGGGTTCAGCACCAGCCTCGAGGCTTATCGCTTCCCATACTAGAAGGAGCACGACATGCAGAAGACAGTTGCGACCGCGGCCACCACTCTGGTGCTGCTGTTCGGCGGTGCTGGGGTCGCCAATGCCACCGAGTTGAGCGCGCCCGCGCCGGCGACAACGACCACGACCGTCGCTCAGGCCGAGACAGAGGACGACGGCGGTGACAACGGCCTGTGGGGTCTCGCGGGCCTGCTCGGCCTGCTCGGGCTGCTCGGACTGAAGCGGCGCAAGGACGCCGACTATCCCGCCACCCGTGGCGTTTCTGGGACCACAGCTACTGGCCCCACGGGTGCCGGGCCGGCGAATCCCACCGGGCGCGTGTAACTCCGCGAGCTACAAGACGCCACCTGCCCCCGTCAGTGTCTCTGCTGGCGGGGGCAGCGGTGGTCGACAGACCTGGTATATGACTGTCGGCCATCTTCGACAAGAGACGGGTGGCCGACGGCCTCAACGCCGCCAATGGCTTCCATCGTCAGTAGCGACCGTCGATCACCGAACGCGAACATGACCCCCTACGCCGCGCTCCCGAGTTCCCCGGGTCGCCTTGCGACACTCACACGCGGTCAGCATTCGGTCGACCAGCCCAGACGTGCGGCAATGCTGGTGCGCGATACTGGGATTGAACCAGTTCAATCAGTTTGCTAGCAGTTGTGGGTTGACCAGCGCAAATAGTGGATCTACCTGCCCTGACCCGACACAGTGTAGCGCAGTCACGCGGAATCTCGCGGAAAGTTGATACAGTTTCGTTAGCTCACAACGAGTTCACGAGTTCACGCCAGTATTCAGCGAGGTATCGCAGTGGTGCGAGGAGAAGGCCGAAAGCCGCAGAAGCGCGGCGCGTTCGGTACCGCCCACAAGCTCCCCAGCGGCCGGTACCGGGCGATGTACCGCGGCCCCGATGGGCGCCGGTATTCGGCACCTAGGACGTTCCTGACGGAGAAGGACGCTCGCGGGTGGCTGTCGCTGCGGCAGTCCGAAATCATTCGCAAATCGTGGGTACCGCCCGAGGCCGACGAGACACCCCAGCCGAAATTGACTTTGCGAACCTACGCCGACCGCTGGCTAGAAAACCGTGACCTGAAACCGCGCACGCATGAGCACTACCGGATGCTGCTAGACGACCACATACTCCCCAAACTCGGTTCGAGGCCCATCGCATCAATCACCGCCGACGATGTGCGCGACTGGCACGCCAAACTAGGCAAGAAAACCCCCACGCTGCGGGCGCACGCTTACGGGCTGTTGCGCACCATCATGGGTACCGCCGCCAGCGACGGAAAAATCAGCGCGAACCCGTGCGTGATTCGCGGGGCAGGCAACGCCAAGCGAGTACACAAGATCCGACCTGCGTCGCTCGACGAAATAGAAGTGATTACCGCTGAGATGCCCGAGCAATACCGCGCAATGGTGCTGCTGGCCGCGTGGTGCGCGCTGAGGTTCGGCGAACTCACCGAGTTGCGCCGCCGCGACATTGACTTCACCGACGAAGTTGTCCGCGTCGAGCGCGCAGTAGTCCGCACAGATGACGGCTTCCAAGTGACCACACCAAAGTCTGAGGCCGGCGTCCGCGACGTGGCGATACCGCCCCACCTGCTGCCCGCGCTCGCGGACCACCTAAAGCGGTTCGTCGCCAAAGAGCCTGACGGGCTGCTGTTCCCGGCCGCGCACGGCGGGCACCTCGCACCGGCCACGTTGTATCGCCGCTTCTACACAGCACGCAGTAAAGCCAAGCGCCCTGACCTCCGCTGGCACGACCTACGTCACTCCGGCGCTGTCCTCGCCGCAGCAACCGGCGCGACGTTGGCCGAACTGATGGCGCGACTCGGGCATTCAACTCCCGCCGCAGCGATGCGATACCAGCACCGCGCAAAAGGACGCGACCGCGAAATCGCCGCGCTGCTATCCAAACTGGCGAATGGTTGAGCGTTTGCCTCTTCGCGAAGCGACACGCCGACCCGGCGCGGTCAAGCTGAAAACTGCGGAAAGCTGAGTAAACTAGCCACTGCTTACCCGAGTAGGTGCGACCCAGGCGGTCAACCGAAAGGGGCGTTTACGGTCCAGGTGGCCTGAGCGCGTCTCCCCGGTGGAGTTACGTCGAGCAGCGAATCGCAGTGCCCGTGTAGTGCGGACGGCGGCGATATGCGCTCACGAACTCCGCACTCTCGCGCTCCCTGGGAGACGCACATGCCTGACCCCATACGGCACCGATATGTCACCATCCTCCAAGCCGCCGAGTACCTCGGCGTAACAGACCGAACTGTCCGCGCCATGATCGCCGATGGCCGTCTGCGTGGATACCGCTCCGGTAACCGGTTGATCCGCCTCCGCATCGACGAAATCGACGCCTCAATGCAGCCAATCGGCGGTGCGTCGTGACATGCAGACTCGCTGAGCAGCCGCCGCAAATAGAAGTCCGGGCCTCCGCAGAAGGCCCGGACCTAGCAGATGTCACCACCACCCGCACAACAGATACTACCGTTCGGTGCCGACGCTGCCGGCGCAGAGTATGGGCGCATCGCAGCGTGTCTCGGCTTGCCGGAGCGGTTTGTTGGCGTCACCTCCGCAGCGAGGCGGTGTCGGCGGCATGAGTACAGCACAACAAATTCGCCCCATCGGTCCCCCGCCCGGCGTAGCTGAGCTCCTTATCGCGGCGCTCCTGTACTCGACGCCCGCTGAGGCGTGCACGGTGTTGGCGCACGTGTCCGACGACGACGTTGATTGGCCGTTGTCGCCAATTCTTTCGGCGGTGCGCCGTCTGTCGGCCGCGGGTGTGCCGCCGTCCCCGCAGTTGGTCGCTGATGAGTTGCGCCGTGAGGGCAAGCTCGACCGGCAACTAGGTGTCACGTTGGCGTCGGCGACGACGGCGGGTGCCTGCGGCTCAGCGGCGCGCCACTACGCCGCTGCGGCGGTCGCCGAACGGCTGCGTCGGCTCACCGAATCGGCCGGTGCGGCTCTGCAATCGGCCGCTGAGTCGTCCGCGGAGGCCGACCTCGCACCGTTGGCGGCACAAGCCGCCGCCCAGGTGCGCGACTGCGCTGACCGGCTCGCCGCGCTTCGGGGCGGTGAACTGTGAGCGGATTCCTTGAAGGTCTAACCGGCGCAACGCCACCCGACGACACGCTGCTTTATATCCCCCCGGACAACAGCGCAACACCGCAACAGCCCAGTTCAAGTGAGGTGCCGACCCTTGCGCTGTTGCGGCGAATCCTTGACCGGGTCGCCGCCGAGGTACGAACGCGGGGACTGGTCGGTGAGGAACGGCTCGCGCAGACGCTGTATCTGGTGCTGACTTCGCGGCTGCTCGACAAACAGGTATCCGCAGGAGTGAAAGGCCATTCGGCGTCGGGCAAGTCCTACACCGTTGAGACGGTGGCCAAGATGTTCCCACGCGACGCCTATCTCGAGTTCACCGCGATGAGTGAGCGGGCGCTGGTCTATTCGACGGAGGAGTACGCGCACCGCACGCTCATCGTCTATGAGATAACGGCGCTGCGTGAGGGTGTCGAAGACGACATGACGAGCTACTTCGTGCGGTCGCTGTTGTCGGAGGGCCGCATCGACTACGCGGTCACCGTGCGCGGCAAAGATGGCGGTTTCACCACGAAGAAAATCGTCAAGCAGGGTCCGACGAACCTGATTTTCACCACGACGAAGACGCAGGTTCACGCGGAGAACGAGACGCGGATTTTGTCGCTTGCCACTGATGATTCACGCGAACAGACAGCGCGGGTGCTGCTAGAGATTGCCGCCGAATCCGGCGGCGGGCGTGAACTCGAAGAATGGCACGAACTGCAACGCTGGCTCGCTGAACAAGACAATCGAGTCACGATCCCGTACGGGCGGCGGCTCGCCGAACAGGTGGCGCCGGTCGCTGTGCGGTTGCGCCGCGACTTCGCTTCGCTGCTCGCGCTGATCCGCGCACATGCGGTGCTGCACCAGGCCAGCCGGGACCGCGACGACGACGGCCGCATCATTGCAACCGTCGATGACTATGCGGTGGTGCGCGAGTTGGTAGCCGACACCATCACCGAGGGCGTCGGACAGACCGTGCCGAAGACGGTGCGCGACACCGTCGCCGCGGTCGCCGCGTTGGCGTCCGAGGAAGGCGTCACGCTGCGCAGCATCGCCGAGGAACTAAAACTCGATAAGTCCAACGCCAGCAGGCGGGTGCGGATGGCCGCCGAGGGCGGGTATCTGCGGAACTTGGAAGACAAACGCGGGAAGCCGGCGCGCTGGGTTATCGGTGAGCAGCTGCCCGATGAGTCCGACCTTCTGCCGGACCCTGCGCAACTCGCAACACCCGACACCACGGTTGAGCAGGACTGTTGCGGTGTTGCGCCGAAATCTGACAGAGAAGACAGGCAGGACCTGTCCCGCCAACACCTCGCGACGGGCGCGACTGGCGCACAGCCGCTCGGCGGCTTGACCGCTGAGACGCCCGGTCAGACCGCCCGCGTCCTGAGAATCCTCGCCAAGAACAACACGTTCTGCCCCGGCTGCGGCACCTACTACGCAACCAACGGCAACCACCGGGACGACTGCACCGCTCGAACAACAGAAAGGAACAACGCATGACCGACAACAACTCATATCCGCCCGACTGGGACATGACCCCGCCACCGGACCCGCTCGATCCGCGTCTCGGTGACGTGCTCGACTCGATACAACCGACTAACGCGGAGCGCGCCCTCGTAGCCGACCTTGTGCACCGCTACGTCAGCCGCGACCAGAGTTTCGCCGCGACGTTTGAGCACTTCTGGTGCGACCGCTACACCGACAGGCGTTGGCACGTCGTGTTCCTGGCCCTTTTGGAGCAGTTCGCGACGATGGCCGTTGGGACTCAGGGTGAGGATCTCGCAGTCGACCGCCTGGTTGAGGAGCTCGAGGAAACACGCAAGTCAGTCACACAGTTCGGCAACGAGTCATGACCGACACCATCGGCCCGCAGTTGGCCCGCGCCGCCGCAGGAACCGACCCCCGCGGCATCCTGGTCTTCGAGTATTTGCCCGACGACGTTCAGCGCGCCGAGGACTCGACGCAAGCCGCCGACTTCCAACGCCGCCAATTGCACCAGTTCGACACGCCCGCCGTGTGGGGCACCAGCGACCCCGACGAACTCGCCGCAGCAAGGACGCGGGCCCGAACAGTGCTGACACGGGCCGGGATGAGCACCCTACGCGCCGCCGCACGGCCCGCCACCGACACCGAACGCACACTGCTGGCGCATCTCGGCTACACGCTGCCCGACGAACTATTCACCGCAGTCACATTTTTGACCACCGGCGTCCGTAACCGCCGTTGGCCGCAGTTAGAAATCCAAATCCTGGAGGTAACCCCATGACCGAATCCATCAACCCCACACCGTCGCCGACCGTGATGCCCGGCCATCTGCCTGGCACCGAACCCGAGACCCCGGACGAGGAACGCCCGCCGCGCACGATGGAGTGGTACGAGGAAGAAGTTCGCAAGCTACGCAAGGAAAGCGCGAACTACCGCACCAAACTGCGCGACGCCGAGGCGACCATCGAGGAAGCCGCCGCGCAACTCGGCGCGATGCGGTCGGTCGAGATAGAAAGACTTGCCGCCGAACACCTCAAAGACCCCTCCGACGTGTGGCGCGCACACGCCGACCCCGCCGCGTTCCTCGATGACGAGTTCGGCACCGTTGACCCGGCGAAGGTCGCCGAAGCGGCGCAGAGCCTTACGGAAGCGTGCACCTGCGCCGCCGCTACCACCAACACCCGACAAGGACAACACCATGACCACATGGGGCGAAGGCACCACCCGCGGCAACCGCAAAGCCCGCACCGACACACTCGAACACGACAACTACGAATGCCAGTCGCGGCTACCAGGATGCACACGGCAGGCAGCAACAGCCATCACCGTCAACGGCCAACTACAAAGCGCCTGCCCCCACTGCATCGACAGCCCACCGCCAGCCGCGCCGAAGGCCAAGCGCACAGCCCGCAAGAAAGCAGCCGGCCAAACAACATCCCGGACCGCGACATGAACTACCATCGAACACGTCGGTCATGGGTAACCGTGACACCCGAAGACCGACCAGCGCACGGCAAGGCACGGCACGGCTCAACCAATCCCGAACAGGAAGAGCCCGATGAACACCAACCAACCCCGACCAGTGCGCGCCCCGGACATAGGCCAGCCGCGCAGCTAACACACCCGCAGGGGATTAGCGCAGGTCAAGTGGGGGTGCCGGGTCCCCCAGTTAACCCCCGCAGACGACCCAATCGGCATAGCGTCTCGGGTTCTGTACGGGTTACGGAAAAACGGGGCACCCTCGCTGAACTGCGGTTTCACAATTCGCCGATTACCGACCGCACGCTAGGTGTCCCGTTTGGGACAGGTGGTTTGTGCTGGTGAGGAATGGTCGGTTGGAGACGTGGGTGTGCACGATTCCGTGCGGTTGGTGTGGGGCGCTGGTGCCGGAGATGGAGTCAGGGCGGCCGCGGCGGTGGTGTTCGGATGCGTGCCGGATGCGGTCATATCGAGCACACAGACGGATGACACTGGCGGGCCAATCCAGGTGACCTGCGCTTATGACAGACTTGCTCGGGTGGCCATACCGATCTACGACGTGGAGATCTCGGCCAGAATCAACGAGAAGATCAACAGTAAGAAACCCGGCATCACAAAAGACGAGGTGTGGGATGTCTGCTATAGCCGCGATCATCAGGCCAAATGGGACTACGACGAGGGCAATGGCGGTTGGAGGTTGTTGGTTAAAGGACGCACGATTGGCGGCAGACCGCTATTGGTAATCCTGCACCCAGAGGACGAAGACCAGGGAAAATGGCGCTTGAAGACGGCCATTGCCGAGGATGGATAGTGAAGGGCAAGATGCAAAGATGACGCACCCAGAGGATGAATACGACGAGTCGGATACCACAGCCGAGGAGTTCAACGCGATGTGGGAACGGGCTACGCCGACCAAGACCGTCGTGCGCCAGATGCACCAAGCCCGTACAAGCATGGCGCCAACTGAAATAAGGATCACCGCGGCGGCGTGGACCAGAGCGCAGTCCGAGACCTCGTCGGCGTATGCGCGCGCCGCAACAGGATGAAGGCGACGCTGCTCCTTTGCGATCACGCAGCCGTAGCCGACGGCAAGCTGTATATCTCTGGCGGCGGCTGGTCGATGGTCAGCCCGAACGTGACCGGCTTCATTGCTCTACTGCTGGCAGTGCCGTGGGATCTCGCTAACCATGACCTCGAGCTCGAACTCGCTCTGCGCGATGAGGACGGAGACGCCGTTCCGACGCAAGATCCACTCGGCAACGAAGTTCCGTTGAAGTTGGGCGCAAAACTTCAGGTCGGCCGACCTCCTGGGCTGGTTCGAGGTATCAGCCTGGATGTGCCGCTTGCCATCCCGTTGCCGCCACTGGTGCTTCCGCCCGGACGCCGCTTCGAATGGGTACTGACCATAAATGGCGAAACGAAAGAGGAATGGCGACTACCATTTCTCGTCGTCAGCCCGCCCACATAGCTAAGGGCCGTTGTCGGTCGTTCTGGCGACTTCGCGAATAGGCATCGCGCTCTCAACAGAATGGAATCGGCCCGCCACCCGGGCTCCCGGGTGGCGGGCCGAACAAATAGATGAGACGTGGGACCGTGCTAGCTGGTTCCTTCGATGACGTCGGCGGCGGTGACGAGCGCCTGGGCTAGCTTCCGTGCCTCTGTTGCAGTCAGTCGTGCGGAGGTGTCGACGTCGCGCCCTGGAAGCTCGACATGCAGGTAGCAGTCGAGGGGTGCGCCATCGTGCTGGCGGTGCGGCATGACACCCAGCCTGCTCGGGAACCGCCCTGCCGCCTCAACTTCGACCGGCTCCAACTCCAGCTCGATGTAGTCGACCGGCCCCCAGCAGCTCTGATCCTCGCGGCACCATTCATCCGGGTGGCCGTCGCCGCGGTCGCACCACGGCGTGCACACGACCGGCGACACGGGGTTGGGGACCAGGCGCAGCGTGGTGGTCATCGCTGCACCCATCCGTCGAGTTCGTCCGCTGTCGCAAGAACCAGGGCCGCGAACTGGCGGGCCTGATCCGTCGTCATCGGTGAGCCTGACTGAACTTCTATGTGAACACCGGGTGCTTCCTCGAGGGTGCCGTCGTCGATATGACCGTCCGGCATCTGAATCGCCGCCCCCATGACGGTGGCGCGCCCGTGACCCTCGACGCATCGGTCCGCGGTCCACACCACCCGATACTCGTAGTCCCAGTCACCCCACGTACTCAGGGTGTGCGCTCCGGGCGGCGGCGGAACATCGGGGATGGTGGTCGCGTTCATCGCGGCCCGTCCAGCCGGTCGAGGTCATCCGCTGCCCCCAGGAGCGCGGTAGCGAGCTTGCGGGCCACCTCGCTGGTGAGCTGGTCCTCCCATCCGATCCCCGTTAGGCGGATGCAGCGGTGTTCCACGGTGCCGTCGAACAGTTGGGTGCCGTCGATGGAGACGTTGGCCGGACCGTCGTTGAAGGGAATCTCGGGGATCTCGCGGATGGGGCCGGCGAAGCACCGGAACCGCTCCTCGCCGAAGTCCGTCCATTCGTTGACGTGCACAGCGCCGGCGGGTCGGCAGTCGGGTGTGTGCGTGCCGATGGCGCCGCAGCACGGGCGGGTGGCGGAGTCGACGGGGTACGGATTGGTGGTCATGGCTAGCTACCTCTCAGTGGGGTTGCTAGCGCCCTGCGTGACCAGTTCACATGTAGTTCACGCGGCCCGGCTTGGGCTTTGAAAACCGCCTCTGACGTGCGGCGGAATTGGTGCGCGATACTGGGATTGAACCAGTGACCTCTTCCGTGTCAGGGAAGCGCTCTCCCGCTGAGCTAATCGCGCCGGATCATCATTGAGGTGGAGACGGGAATCGAACCCGTGTGCACGGCTTTGCAGGCCGTTGCCTCACCACTCGGCCACTCCACCGCTGGGGTTGATGCCACTGCACCTTCGAGCGGATGACGGGATTCGAACCCGCGACCCTCACCTTGGCAAGGTGATGCGCTACCAACTGCGCTACATCCGCGCGCCACGAACGGCACGCCGCCCGTCGCGAAGGACGACGATAGTCCACGACAGCAGACCTGCACAAATCTCCACGATGCCGCCGATCCGGTCGAACTCGGAGCGCACTCAGTAGAAGTCGAAGCCGTCGCGGGCCAGGAAGAAGCCGTGACCGCTGGCGGCGGCGGCGCAATTCACCCCCTTCGTCCGGACCTCGCAGCGCAGGGATCCCGACGATATGGAGTCGCCGTAGTCGACGACGGAGTCGCTGTTGAGCGCGGTGTCGCCGGCGCACACAAAAGTGGCGTCACCGTCGGCGATCTGCAGGCCCTGTCCGAAGTCGGTGAAGTCCGGACAGTCGGCAGGCCGCGGCGGCGGTGCCCAGTCGCGCTCGCGGATGTCACATCGGACGTACTCCGGCCCGATGTAGCAGCCGATGTTGCCGCTCGGGGTCGTGAACCCGGTGATCTCGGTGACCACCTGGTCGGCGACGAGGACGACACGCTCCTCGACCGGTCGAGCGCCGCCGGCGGATGAGAGCGCGATCAGCATCGCGGCAGCGGCCAACAGTGCACCGTGAGTCCTCGTCATGCGTCAAACGATAAATGGACGTTCGTGTCACCGCAGGCGAACTACCTGCGGATTCAGGCCGGAAAAGGCCACCGTGCTAATCTTCGACGTCGATCGGTCATTCGGCCGAACTCCCCGGTCTCGTAGCTCAGTGGGAGAGCGTCCGCCTCACACGCGGAAGGTCGCTGGTTCGAACCCAGCCGGGACCACTCCTCAGGACGGCCTCACCGCTAGCCGCGGAGAGGGGCCAAAGTCCCGAACTGATACGCCGAGAGCCTCTGGCCCACCACATCCGCCGCGGTCCACGATGAGTTTCATGACCCCGACGCGCGCTGACCGCATGCTCATCGAAGCGGCGATGCCGAGGTTCGACGCGGTCATCACCGAGCACACCGTGGTGGGTGCCGACGTTCACACCACATTCGCCGCCGCCCGTTCGCTCGACCTGCTCACCGTTCGCACCCCGTTGGTGCTGGCATCGATGTGGCTACGCAATGTTCCGGTGCGCCTCCTGGGGGCGCCCCCACCGCCGGCGCGACAACTGATCCTCAGCGAGGCGGGAACAATGCCGGGCTGGTTGGTGCTCGGCGAACGCGCCGACCGCGAGATCGCCTTCGGTGCCGTCGGGAAATTCTGGCAGCCGGTCATCGAATGGCGGGATGTGCCTCGTGACGAGTTCGCCGGCTTCGCCGAACCCGGCTGGGGCAAGATCGCCGCCAACCTCTCGACCATTCCCTATGGCGAGGGATCGACTCTTCTCAGCTACGAATGCCGCACTGTGACAACCGATCCGGGCTCCCGGAAGCGATTCCAGCGGTATTGGTGGCTCATTCGGCCCTTCGTCGGCCACATCATGCGAGCGACGCGGCAAAAGGTCAGATCCGACGCCCAAGCGGTATCGAGACCGAGGAGTCGATGATGCGGGTGCTGATCGCGTTCGGGTCAAAACGGGGCGGAACGGCGGGCTTGGCCGGCATGATCGGCGATGCCTTCACCGACGCCGGTGTCGAGGCGATGGTCAGCACCGCCGGTGATGTCGACGACCTGACCGGTTTCGACGCCGTTATCGTCGTGGGCGCGCTGTACATGAACCGCTGGCACCGTGACGCTCGCCGATTCGTCAGACGCCATAAGGACGCGCTGCGTCGGCTGCCGGTGTGGCTGGTCAGTAGCGGGCCGCTCGATGATTCAGCCGAAGAACACGACATCCCGCCGACGCCGCAGGTGCGCAAGATCGTCACGACGATCGGGGCGCAAGGCCACGCCACCTTCGGAGGTCGCCTGGAATCGGGCGCGAGGGGGTTTCCCGCCCACGCTATGGCCAGGGACAACGCCGGTGATTGGCGCGACCAGACCCATGTCAGGCGGTGGGTCGGCAGTGTCTGCCGGCACTTGGCTTCTCAGCGGTCGGATACGAATGGTTCTGAGTCGAGGCCATCGTGAGGTGCAACGGCAACGACCGCCACGGTGCAAGATTCAGTTAGCAACGGTGAATTGCTGTCAGGAGGTGTCGAATGGAGCACACGGAAGCATCAGGTCAGCCGACCAATGAGCCCGCCCCAGCAGGCGGAGACTTCGAATACGACGAAGCCCACGATTTCTCCGGAGCGCAGGCTAGGGGTGGGGACCGGACCTCGCACCAGGTGACGGCGCCCACGGGCGGGACCACCGACGTCGGCGGCGATTTCGGCTACGACGAAGCCCACGACTTCCGCGCCCGCTGAACGCCGCGGGATAAGCCGTCGATCAGCGGCGCCGCCGCCAGATCAGGATGCCCACAGCCAGCGCGCTGACCAGGACGATGGCCGCCACCGGAATCGTCCGCTGCGGGTTGTCGGTGGCCGTGTGCCGCACCGCCTCGGCCGTCTCGACGACGCGCTGCCTGGTCTCGTCGACCTTCTCGCGGGTGCGTTCCTTGGTCTCGTCGATCTTGTCCCGGGTGCGCCCCTTGACGTCCATTTTGGCCGTCAGCGCCTCGACGGTGTCGCCGAGTTCGGCGCGGGTCTGCTCGATGTCGGCCTCGATGTCCTTGATGTCGGCGTCCGGTCCCGGTTCGGGGCGGGGATCTGGTGCGGTCATGAACGCGCGTCCTTCAACTCCTGGATGTCGGCTTTCACCGTTTCGACGGTGCGCGGCGCCGCGGGAGTGGCTTCGCGCGCCTGGTTCCGTCCGATCAGCGCCGCGACGCCGGCGACGATGAACAACACCGCGCCCACGATCAGGGCCGCCGCCCAGACGGGCAGGACCAGCGACAACGCCGCCACCGCAGCGGCGATGAACGTCGCGGCGCCGAAGAAGGCGAGCAGGCCCGCCACGCTGAACAGCCCTGCGCCGAGGCCTGCGTGCCTGGCCGATTCCTGGAACTCCTTTTGCGCCAATCGCATTTCGTCTCGAATAAGCCGGGACGTCTGCGTCGACAACTGACTCATCAATTCACCCATCGACGCATTCGTCGCGGGTTTGGATTCCACGCTCATCTCATTTCCAACCTCTGACCTGCTTGAGCTGTCCTCTCCGAAGTGCCCGGGGTGGGGGGTGTCGAAACCCCATCAGGGCTTCCAATCCGTCAGCAAACGTGCAATGGCCTCCGATGACGAGTGCGACTCCGGTCGGCAACAGTTGGGTATCGCAGACACCGGCACCGGCCGATTTCGGAGACATTGAGTGGTGCGTGCAGTCGAAGCGGTCCGCTGCGTTGCCTATCCATGCCGAACCAGTCACCTTTTGGAAACGGTGCGGTGCGGCGTGGTGCGTGGGGAGTTGGGGGCTGGTCATATTGACGCGGTCGCTTACCGCGGCCTCATCGTGGCATGCAGGTCTGCTTGCCACAGGTGAGCGGAATGTCTTGAGCGTGAGTGAAGGGAACGACGCCGATGACGACCTTTGATCGAGTGAGCATCTCAGCAGTGCTAGGGGCTGGGTTGTGCGGGGTAGCACTGGCGTTGAGCCCGGCCGCGACGGCCCTGCCCCCGTTACCGACCGGCGCCTACGAATGCGTCGAAGCATCGGCCGGTGAGGGTGCCCCGGGCGCCCCTGGAGCCCCGGGTGCAGCCGGTGCCGGCGCGGCCATCTGCGCTCCGGTGAACAACATGTCGGGTGTTCCGATGGCCTTCCCAGGGCCGGTTCCCGTCGCACCACCGGTTCCCGTCGCACCACCGATTCCCGTGGCACCGCCGATCCCGATGGTTCCGCCGGTGCCGATCGCGCCACCGGTTCCCATCGCGCCACCGGTTCCCATCGCGCCGCCGGTTCCCATTGCGCCGCCGGTTCCCATCGTGCCGCCGGTTCCCATCGTGCCGCCGGTGCCCGTCGGCGCAGGACCGGTGGTCGCCGGTGCTCCGGCGGTAGGCGCGCCGCTCTTGGAGATGGGTGGCAGCGCCGCCGGCAAGGGAGAGCAGGCAGGTCCACCGCGAGCAGGAGCGCCCGCGCCGGGTCAGCCGATCATGCCGGGACCCACGGGCTGACGCCCCGCGACAGCATTCCGGGTTCGGCCCGGCGGCGAGTACGATTCGCCGCCGGGCCGATTCCATTTGAGCGCCAGCACTATTCGCGCGACTTTCACACAGTTGAAGGTGGAGTGACGGCCGGTCGCGGTGCGCGAGGTCGTCACTCCACCTTCCGGTGGGGTCACGTCAGCGGGATATGACTCGAGGGACTTCGGCGGAGTTCTCCGGTGGTGCCACGGGTCGGGGGACCTCGACGCTGTTCTCCTGCACGATCACCGGGTCGCCGACGTTGACGGTGTTGAAATACCACTCAGCGTCTTCGGTACTGAGGCTGATGCAGCCGTGGCTGATGTTCTCGTGACCGAGTGCATTGACGGCCCACGGGGCCGAATGCACGAAGATGCCACGGCGAGTGATCCGAACGGCGTACTCCACATCCAGTTTGTAACCGTCGGGCGAATCCACGGGGATGCCGACGCTGCTGGAATCCATGAGCACGTCGCGCTCCTTGGCCAGAACCGTGTACGTGCCGACCGGCGTCGGATACTCCGGTCGGCCCATGGACGCCGGAAACACCCCCGGCTTGCCGAAGTTCGGTCGGTGATGGGGTGCAGGCAGGCGGGCAGCGTCGACACCGTCGATGGTCACGGTGAACGTGTGATCGGAGACGTTGGCCACCCCGACGACCGCCGGGCCCGTCGCGAAATTGGTGGTGCGGCCGCCGACGGAAAGTGCCACGGTGCTGTGCGCCGGCCAGAATTTGTCGGGAACCCATTGCACCACATCGTTTTCGATCCATTCGAACCTGCCGGTCATGGCGGGTAGCGAGGCGATGTCGACGGTCCGTTCGGCCGCGCGCTTGTCATGGACGGGCGTGCCGAACGTCACCACGATCGGATGCGCCACGCCCACCACCTGCCCGCGTGCCGGCAGGATGGACGCGATGGCGTCACCAGCTGGTTGGTACGCCGCCGCCGCGCTCCGGTCAGTGGGCACCGCGGCCACACCGGTGGCGACCACGCTTGCAGTCAGAACGCACCGAACAACCCCACGCATGGTTCCCGGCTCCCTTGAAATTACAATAGTGTCAATTCATGCTATGGGTCCGATGCCGAATTATGGTCAAGAGCGATAACGCAATTCGGTTAAGTCTGCATCACGCTCCGGCCACGGCAGGTGATGGCGCATGGCGGTCACCCTCGACGTTAGCGGTCGGCGATCAACCGGTGCCGTGGCCTGCGTTCCGCGACCTTGTCTACCCCCGAGTGGCGTAGGGAGTCCGACCGGCATACTGGCCAGGTGCGGCCGGAACGAACCGACAGAGCCAAGCCGCCGATCCTCTTCATCCACGGGGTGTTCGGCAGGCCGACACTCATGGAGCCGTGGATCCGGTTCTTCGAGTCGGCCGGATTCGACTGCAGCGCACCGGTACTGCCGGGCCGAGAGCCCACCGACGATGGCGTGTTGGCGCGCACCGACATCCAGGACTGCTTCGAGGTCGCCCTCAGCGCCTACGACCAACTGGACCGGGCGCCGATCGTCATCGGCCACAGCATGGGCGGTCTGCTCACGCAGAAGATCGCCGCCGCACGCCGCCCGCCTGCGGCCGTGCTGCTGGCTTCGATCCCGGCAGGGGTGCTGTGGCCGCAGCTGCGGGCACTACCGCATCTGTTCCCCCTGTTGCCGAGGATCCTGGCGGGCAAGCCGTTCTTCCCTTCGGAGCGGACGCTGCGGCAGGTGCCGCTCAATACGTTGTCCACCGAGGAACAGGACGAGCTGTTGCCGAGGCTGGTGCGCGACTCCGGCCGCGTCTTTCGCGAAATGTCGACCGGTGCCTCGTCGACCCGGGTGAACACCAAGAACATCACCTGTCCGATGCTGTGTGTCAGTGCCGGAGCCGACCGCAATGTCGCCCCGTGGATTTCGCGCCGCCTCGCGGCCCGCTACGGCGCCGAGCACCAGGTGCATCCCGGGTTGCCGCACTGGATCATCGCGCCGTCGGCCGTCGACGACGTCGCTCCACCGGTGCTGGGCTGGTTGGCGAAGACGCTCGGGTTGGCGGACTGACTAGTTCGCCTGCGCGTGTCGCCCCTTATCGACCAGCTCAGTCGCGATCTTGATCAGCGGCACATTGGAGTCCTGAGACAGCTTGCGCAGCACGCCGAAAGCCTGAACGGCGTCGACACCGTAGCGCTCCATGATCATGCCTTTGGCCTGTCCGATCGTGTCGCGGCTGGCCAGCGCCCGCTGAAACTGCTCGTCGCGGCGCGCGGCATTCCAGGCGAT
Source organism: Mycobacterium sp. IDR2000157661 (assembly GCF_022317005.1). NCBI lineage: Bacteria > Bacillati > Actinomycetota > Actinomycetes > Mycobacteriales > Mycobacteriaceae > Mycobacterium > Mycobacterium sp. IDR2000157661. The sequence continues at coordinate 4,470,065 of NZ_CP081006.1, read as the reverse complement.
CGATGAGTGCGCCGCAAAGATGAGCCCCATGGTCCTGCTCTCGGCGGTGAAGGCGTTCGGCTCTTCGGAGTAGACGTTGAGCGCTCCCATCGACTGGTCGGCGATGAACAACTGGAACGCCATGATGGCGCGGATGGGTGTCTCGGCCAGCGCATCCCGCCGATAGTGGGGGAACCTGTCGTCGGTATTCAGATCGGTGACGTGGATGACCTTCTCCTCCCACGCCGCCGTCAGGCACGGGCCCTCCCGATAACGCGCCTGTATCTTGTCCAAGAGCACCGGGTACATGTGGGTGGCCGCTGGGGTGTCGACCTCTTTGGCGTTGCGCGTCAACGTGATGCCGGCGTACTGCGCACCGGGAATCTCGACGGCCGCATGCTCGGCCAGTTCGGCGACGACGGTCTCCGAATCGGTGTCGGGCCGTTCGTGCAATCCACGGACCAACTCTGCAATGCGCAGGTGGGTGGCCTCCATGCCGCTGGGTTCGTTCGTCATCACCATCCGGACGTCCTTCGCTGAGTTCCCCTAATTTACGCGGTGTAAGGGGCCGGGATACACAGATGGCTCCTGTAGTCGACGACAACGGGCGATGTCAGCGCTTGACCGGCCGGTTCCGAGCCGCTGGCCAGCCCTTACAGCGCCCGCAGGTACCGATCGGTGACGACCTTCTGGATGAGCGAGGTGATCGGTGCCGCCATCCGGCTCCACCACGTCGCGTGACGGGAGAACGCCGTCACTTCGGCCACCACCTCGTCGCTGACCGGGTCGTGGCGCACCAAGAACAGCTCCTCGCCGGTTTCGGCGTGTCCGGGCAGGGTGCCGTAGGCGAACCCGCGTCGGTCGGCCTCATCGACGACGTAGACCACCCGACACGGCGCCGCGACCGGCCCCAGATGCACGATCACCTCCGATCCCACGTCGGCCACCTCCGTCGTGGCCTGCACCCGGATGCCGGCGCCCCGCAGCATCCCCCAGCGCATCCCGTCGGCGGCAGCCTGCTCGAAGCGGGCGCGGCCGTGTCCGACGACGGCCGATTTGCGGACGTGGTGGTATCCGGAGGGCAGGTCGCCGGCGGTGGCGCCGACCTCCCGGTACGTCAGCGGCAGCGCGGCGAGATCGCTGAGCTTCATCAGCCCACCCTGTCACTGTCGGCGTACGGTCAGTGCATGACCTCCCACGTGGCGCAGGAATCCGGCACCTTCACGCTGGGCGACCTCACGGTCAACCGGCTCGGATTCGGCGCCATGCGGTTGACGGGGCCGGGAGTGTGGGGACCACCGGCCGACCGCGAGGAATGCCTGCGGGTGCTGCGGCGTGCCGTCGAGCTCGGCGTGAACTTCATCGACACCGCCGACTCTTACGGGCCTTCCGTATCCGAGGAGTTGATCCACGATGCGTTGCACCCCTACGACGGCGTCATCGTCGCCACCAAGGCCGGGCTGTTGCGCACCGGCCCCGACGACTGGACGCCGCTGGGCTTTCCCGCCTACCTGCGGCAGGAATGCGAGATGAGCCTGCGTCGCCTCGGCGTGGACGCCATCGACCTGTTCCAGCTGCACCGTATCGACGCCAAGTTCCCCGCCGAGGACCAGGTCGGCGAGCTGGCGAAGCTGCAGCAGGAGGGCAAGATCCGCCACATCGGTCTCTCGGAGGTCAGCGCCGAACAACTCGAGGCCGCGCAGAAGGTGGCGCCGATCGTGTCGGTGCAGAACATGTACAACGTGACGGTCCGCACGGCCGAACCCTTGCTGGACGCCTGCGAGGCACAAGGCATCGGCTTCATCCCGTGGTTCCCGCTGGCGGCCGGGCCGCTGGCGGCGCCCGACGGGCCGCTACAGCGCATCGCCGCCGAGCACGGCGCGTCTGCGTCGCAGCTGGCGCTGGCCTGGCTGCTCAAACGCTCACCGGTGATGCTGCCCATCCCCGGTACCTCGAAGGTGGCCCATCTCGAGGAGAACGTCGCCGCTGCCGAGATCCAGTTGTCCGACGACGAGTTCGAGACGCTGAGCAAAGCCGGGTCGGCCGGCCGGTGAGCCTGGCAATACGGTGGGTCGGGTGAGCTCAGATCAGCCCGTCGCGACGCATCCCGGTGGCGGGTTCAATCCGCCCGTCCCGACCGATCGTGGCGGACCCGACTACGGCCGCTTCGTCGACGCCGTACGCACCTTGCAGGATCACGCCCGTGCCGCCGACGCGCCCGACGAGGTGATCACCGAGGCCGCGGACCTTGTCGAGAAGGTGTCGCAGCTGCTTGCGCCGTACTACGCCGACGAGTGGGCCTCGCCGTCGGGGCGACGGATGGATCTGCCCAACCGGGGCAACCTGCTTGCGGTGCCCCTCGACCTGCAGGTCACCGAGGACGGCCGGGTCAACGGCACCGCCCGGTTCCGCCGCTTCCACCTCGGCCGCAACGGTGCCGCACACGGTGGCGCGGTCGCGATGCTGTTCGACTCGATCCTGGGTTTCACCGCGTTCAAGCTCAGCGGCAGCAAGGCGCAGCGCACCGCGTTCCTGCACGTCGACTACCGCAAGATCGCGCTTGTCGAACACGACTACCAGGTGCAGGCCGGCATCGACCGGATCGAGGACCGCAAGATCTTCGTCGCGGGTCGGTTGCTCGACGGTGACACGGTGCTCGCCGAGTCGCACGCGTTGTTCGTCAAACTCAAGCCGGGACAGCCGTGAAGGCGGCCGATGTCAAGCGCCGGTGGGCGCGGTGGCGCGACCGGCTGCGCGAACGGCCGACCCTCGATCTCGTCTACCGCCTGACCGTCGGCGTGGTGGGCACCGCGGTCCTGATAGTCGGCATCCTGGCGATTCCGTATCCGGGGCCCGGCTGGGCGATCGTGTTCATCGGCCTCGGCATCCTGGCCACCGAATTCGAATGGGCGCAGCGCGTGCTCAGCTACGCCAAGCAGCGCTACGACAAGGGGATGGAGTGGTTCCACCGCCAACCCGCCGTCGTTCAGATCCTCGGTGGTGTGTTCACCGCGCTCATCGTCGCCCTGACGCTCTGGGCGCTGGGCGCACTCGACTGGACGGCCGAACGGCTCGGCTTCGATTTCGAGTGGTTGAACAGTCCGATCGGCATCGGGGACTGACGACTCGCACCGATAGCATGGTCGCGTCCTAGAGTCCGCCGAACCGAAACCGGAGAGTCCAGATGAGTCCCGCCGCCAGCCCCGCCCCCGCAGCCCCGATCCGGGTCGCTGCCGGGACCACCGCGGGTGAGGCGGTTCGTCAGGCCGGACTGCCGAGCAGGGGAGCGCCCGACGCGGTCGTCGTGGTGCGTGACGCCGACGGCAAGCTGCGCGACCTGTCGTGGTCGCCCGAGGCGGACGTGGAGGTGACGCCGGTGGCGGCCGACACCGACGACGGCCGCAGCGTCATCCGGCACTCCACCGCCCATGTGCTGGCCCAAGCCGTGCAGGACCTGTTCCCCGAGGCGAAGCTTGGCATCGGCCCGCCCATCGCCGACGGCTTCTACTACGACTTCGACGTCGAGCGCGCCTTCACACCCGAGGATCTGGAGGCGCTGGAGAAGCGCATGCGCCAGATCGTCAAGGAAGGCCAGCTGTTCTCCCGGCGGGTGTACGAGTCGAAGGACCGGGCGCGCGAGGAACTCGCGAACGAGCCGTACAAGCTCGAACTCGTCGACGACAAGTCCGGCGATCCCGACGTGATGGAGGTCGGAGGCGACGAGCTGACCGCTTACGACAACCTCAATCCCCGTACCCGCGAACGGGAGTGGGGCGACCTGTGCCGCGGTCCGCACATCCCGACGACCAAGTACATCCCGGCCTTCAAGCTCACCCGCAGCTCGGCGGCGTACTGGCGCGGCGATCAGAGCAACGCCAGCCTGCAGCGCATCTACGGCACGGCGTGGGAGTCTCAGGACGCCCTCGACAAGCACCTCGAACTGATCGAGGAAGCCCAACGGCGCGACCACCGCCGGCTCGGCGCCGAACTGGACCTGTTCAGCTTCCCCGACGAAATCGGTTCGGGGCTGGCGGTTTTCCACCCCAAGGGCGGCATCATCCGCCGCGAGCTCGAGGACTACTCGCGGCGCAAGCACAGCGAGGCCGGCTACGAGTTCGTCAACTCGCCGCACATCACCAAGGCCGAGCTGTTCAAGATCTCCGGCCACCTCGACTGGTACGCCGACGGCATGTTCCCGCCCATGCACCTCGACGCGGAACTCAACGCCGACGGCTCGGTGCGCAAGCCGGGGCAGGACTACTACCTCAAGCCGATGAACTGCCCGATGCACTGCCTGATCTTCCGGTCGCGCGGGCGGTCGTATCGCGAACTGCCGCTACGACTCTTCGAATTCGGCACCGTGTACCGCTACGAGCTGTCCGGGGTCGTGCACGGCCTCACCCGGGTCCGGGGTCTGACGATGGACGACTCGCACATCTACTGCACGCGCGAACAGATGCGCGACGAGCTGAACTCGCTGCTGCGCTTCGTGCTCGACCTGCTCGGCGACTACGGGCTGACCGACTTCTACCTCGAACTGTCGACCAAGGATCCCAAGAAGTCGGTCGGCTCCGACGAGCTGTGGGAGGAGGCGACCGCCGTGCTGGCCGAGGTGGGCGCGGCCTCCGGGCTGGATCTGGTGCCCGATCCCGGTGGCGCGGCGTTCTATGGACCGAAGATCTCGGTGCAGGTCAAGGACGCACTCGGCCGCAGTTGGCAGATGTCGACGATCCAGCTGGACTTCAACTTCCCGGAGCGCTTCGAGTTGGAGTACACCGCCGCCGACGGATCGCGGCAGCGGCCGGTGATGATCCACCGCGCGCTGTTCGGGTCGATCGAGCGGTTCTTCGGCATTCTCACCGAGCATTACGCAGGCGCGTTCCCAGCCTGGTTGGCGCCGGTGCAGGTGGTCGGCATCCCGGTCGCCGACGACCACATCCCGTACCTCAACGGCATGGCCGAGCAACTGAAGTTGCGCGGTATCCGCGCCGAAGTCGACAGCAGCGACGACCGGATGGCGAAGAAGATCGTCAACCACACCAACCAGAAGGTGCCCTTCATGCTGGTCGCCGGTGACCGGGACGTCGAAGCGGGCGCCGTCAGTTTCCGCTTCGGTGACCGGTCCCAGCTCAACGGCGTGCCGCGCGACGATGCGGTCGAGGCCATCGCAACGTGGATCGCCGACCGCCAGAATGCCGCGCCGACAGCCGATCTCGTCAATGCAGGCGTGCCGAAGTGACACGCGACGATGAGCGCTTGCGCGAAGAGCAGAGGATTGACGATGAGCGCTTGCGCGAAGAGCAGAGAATAGTCGACCGGGGGGCCGGCGACCCCGATCACCTGCAGCGCCTCTGGACGCCGCACCGGATGACCTACATCGCCGAAGGCCCGCTGAAAGGGGAGACGGCGGGCTCGGGAAAATCCGAGCAGCCGTTCACCGACATCCCCACCATGCCCGACGAGGAGGGCCTGGTGGTGGCCCGTGGCGAGTTGGTCTATGTGGTGCTCAACCTGTATCCGTATAACCCCGGGCACTCCATGGTGGTGCCCTACCGGCAGGTCTCGGAGCTGGAGGACCTCACCGTCGACGAGAGCCTGGAGTTGATGTCGTTCACACAGAAGATGATCCGGGTGATCAAGGCGGTGTCGCGGCCCCACGGGTTCAATGTCGGACTCAACCTCGGCAAGTCGGCGGGCGGCTCGCTGGCCGAGCACCTGCACATGCATGTGGTGCCGCGCTGGAGCGGCGACGCCAACTTCATCACCATCATCGGCGGCTCGAAGGTGGTGCCGCAGTTGCTGCGCGAGACCCGTGAACTGCTGGCGACCGAATGGGTCAATCAGAAGTGAGCGATTTCTATCTACTGACCAGGGCGGCCTACGAGAAGCTGAGCACGCCGATCGCCAAGGGCGCGCTGAAGGCGGGCTTCACGCCCGACAGCATCACGATCCTGGGCACCGCGGGGTCGGTGATCAGTGCACTGACCCTGTTCCCGATCGGCCAACTGTGGTGGGGCGCGTTCGCCGTGTGGATCTTCGTGCTCGCCGACATGCTCGACGGGGCGATGGCCCGGCAGCGCGGTGGCGGCACCCGCTTCGGCTCGGTGCTGGACGCCACCTGTGACCGCATCAGCGACGGCGCCATATTCTGCGGACTGCTGTGGTGGGCGGCGTTCGGCATGCAGAGCCCGTCGTTGGTGGTCGCCACGGCGATCTGCCTGGTGACCGCGCAGGTCATCTCCTACATCAAGGCACGCGCCGAAGCCAGCGGGCTGTCGGCCGAGGGGGGGCTGATCGAGCGGCCCGAGCGGCTGATCATCGTGCTGCTCGGGGCGGGACTGTCGGGGCTGTTCGGGGTGCCGTGGCTGCTGCACGTCGCGATGTGGGTGCTGGCGGTGACGAGCCTGATCACGCTCGGCCAGCGGGTGCACGAGGTGCGGACGTCGCCCGGGGCGATGGACCGGCTCGCCAAGCGCGACGACGGCGACGGGAGCGACGGAACCGAGGCGAAAGAGCCGTGACGACCACCCCCTCCGGACCGACGGCCCCGGCCGGCCCACTGGGTGGCCGGATCGCGGACTGGGGGTATGCCACCGGCTGGCGACTCGTTCGCGCGATGCCGGAATTCTTCGCGCGGAACGCATTTGAGGCCGGCGCACACTACGCGGCGCGGGGCGGTGGACCGGAACAGCTGCGCAAGAACCTCGCCCGGGTGGTCGGTGTGTCGCCCGAGCGGTTGCCTGACGGGCTGATGCGCGCTTCGCTGGCCTCCTACGCGCGGTACTGGCGAGAGGCGTTCCGGTTGCCCACCATGAACCACGAAGCGCTCGGCCGAGAACTCGTCGTGCACGACATCGACCGCCTCTGGTCGGCGCTCGACGCGGGACGCGGCGCGATCCTGGCGCTGCCCCACAGCGGAAACTGGGACATGGCCGGGGTGTGGCTGGTGCAGAATCACGGCACGTTCACCACCGTCGCCGAGCGACTCAAGCCCGAGTCGCTGTACAACCGGTTCGTCGCATACCGCGAGAGCCTGGGCTTCGAGGTGGTCCCGCTGACCGGGGGTGACCGGCCGCCGTTCGACGTGTTGCTGGAGCGGTTGCGGTCCAACGGGGTGGTGTGCCTGATGGCCGAGCGCGACTTGAGCCGGAGCGGGGTGCAGGTCGACTTCTTCGGCGAGGCCACCCGCATGCCCGCGGGCTCGGCAAAGCTGGCGATCGCCACCGGTGCGGCGCTTCTGCCGGTGCACTGCTGGTTCGAGCGCGACGGCTGGGGCATGCAGGTGTTCCCGGAGGTGGACGCCTCGTCGGGTGATGTCACCGTCATCACCCAGGCGCTGGCGGACCGGTTCGCCAGCAACATCGCCGCGCACCCGGCCGACTGGCACATGATGCAGCCGCAGTGGCTGGCCGACCTTCCCGCGGCGCGGCGGGCCGCCCTGGAGACGGGCTCATGAGCGGCCGTGCGAAGAACGCGAAGAAGAGGCCGGTCTGATGCGCATCGGCATGGTGTGCCCGTATTCGTTCGACGTGCCCGGGGGAGTCCAGTCGCACGTGCTGCAACTGGCCAAGGTGATGCACGATCGGGGCCACGACGTCAGCGTGCTCGCACCCGCCTCGCCTAACGCCGACCTGCCGGACTACGTCGTCTCGGGCGGCAAGGCCGTGCCGATCCCCTACAACGGCTCCATCGCCAGGCTGCGGTTCGGGCCGGCCACCCACCGCATGGTGAAGCGATGGCTGGCCGACGGCCGGTTCGACGTGTTGCACCTGCACGAGCCCAACGCGCCTAGCCTGTCGATGCTGGCGCTCAACATCGCCGAAGGCCCGATCGTGGCGACCTTCCACACCTCGACGACGAAGTCGTTGACGCTCACCGTGTTCGAGCCGATCTTGCGGCCGATGCACGAGAAGATCGTCGGCAGAATCGCGGTGTCGGATCTGGCACGGCGCTGGCAGATGGAGGCGCTGGGCAGCGATGCGGTAGAGATTCCCAACGGTGTCGACGTGGCGTCGTTCGCGGATGCGCCACCGCTCGAGGGATACCCGCGGACGGGCCGATCGGTGCTTTTCCTGGGCCGCTACGACGAGCCTCGCAAGGGCGTGGCCGTGCTGCTGCGGGCGCTGCCGCGACTGGTCGAACGATTCCCCGATATCGAGGTTCTGGTGGTCGGCCGCGGCGACGAGGACGAACTGCGCGATGACGCAGGCCGATTCGCGCGACACCTGCGATTCCTCGGCCAGGTGGACGACCGGCAGAAGGCGTCGGCGATGCGCAGCGCCGACGTGTACTGCGCGCCGCACACCGGCGGCGAGAGCTTCGGCATCGTGCTGGTGGAGGCGATGGCTGCGGGCACACCGGTGGTGGCCAGCGACCTGGACGCCTTCCGGCGGGTGCTCGAGGACGGGGCGGCGGGACTGCTGGTGCCTATCGACGACGCCGATGCGTTGGCCAACGGGCTGATCGAGGTGCTCGCCGACGACGAGTTGCGCCGTCGCTACATCGCGGCGGGCGCGGACGCCGTCCAGCGCTACGACTGGTCGGTGGTGGCGCGTCAGATCATGCGGGTCTACGAAACGGTCTCGGGTTCGAGCATCAAGGTGACGGTCGCCGGGGAGGGTGCGACGCGGACCAAGCCACGGCGGACGAGCGGCGGCGTGCGGTGATCACCTGGTTGGTGGTGATCACGCTGGCGGTGCTGGTGGTGATCATCCTGGCCGTGGGCGCATGGGCGTTGCAGACCGCGCACCGGCTGGACCGGCTGCATGTCCGCTACGACCTGTCCTGGCAGGCGCTCGACGGCGTGTTGGCCCGGCGCGCCGTGGTGGCCCGCGCGGTCGCCGTCGACGCCTATGGCGGCGGCCCGGAGGGCAAGCGGCTGGCGGCACTGGCCGACGCCGCCGAACGGGCGCCGCGGCATGCGCGCGAAGCGGCCGAGAACGAGCTGTCGGCTGCGCTGGCGGCGGTGGAGCCCGCGTCGCTGCCGCTACCGCTGGTGGCCGAGCTGGCCGACTCCGAAGCGCGGGTGCTGCTGGCCAGACGCTTCCACAACGACGCGGTCCGTGACACGCTCGCACTGCGCGAACGGCCCGCGGTGCGGATTCTGCGGCTGGGCGGAACAGCGGCGTTGCCGACGTATTTCGAGATCGTCGAGCGGCCCGAACCGGTGCCTTCGGTGAACAAACGCGTCTCGGCGCGCATCGTGCTGCTCGACGACAGGGGCGCGGTGCTGCTGCTGTGCGGATCGGACCCCGCTCGGCGGGACGGTTCGGGCGGCCCAGAGCCGCGCTGGTGGTTCACCGTCGGCGGCGCCGTGCAGGCGGGGGAGACGCTGGCACAGGCCGCGGCCCGTGAGATCGCCGAGGAGACCGGTCTGCGGGTCGAGCCCACCGACATGATCGGTCCGGTGTGGCGGCGGGATGCGGTGATCGACTTCAACGGTTCGGTCATCCGCAGCGAGGAGATGTTCTTCGTGCACCGCACGCGGCACTTCGAGCCCTCGGCCGCGGGGCGCACCGGCCTGGAGCGGGCCTATATTCACGGCCACCGCTGGTGTGATGCGACAATGATTGAGGAACTGGTCGCCAGGGGCGAAACCGTCTACCCGCTGCAACTCGGCGAATTGCTGGAACAAGCCAATGCGATCGCTGACGCGCGCGACGGGGTGGCGCGGCGGGAACTGCAGTCGATCCGCTGAGATGCGGATTCAACACATTTGCACCTGACCCTAAACTGGATCAGTAGCGATTCGGAGGAGATAGCAGTGGATACCGCACCGAACAACGGGTCGGTCACCCAGACCGGTACCGCGCGGGTCAAGCGCGGCATGGCCGAGATGCTCAAGGGCGGCGTCATCATGGACGTCGTCACCCCCGAGCAGGCGCGCATCGCCGAGGGCGCCGGCGCGGTGGCCGTCATGGCGCTCGAACGCGTCCCGGCCGACATTCGGGCCCAGGGCGGGGTCGCCCGGATGAGTGATCCTGATCTCATCGAGGGCATCATCTCCGCGGTCACCATCCCGGTGATGGCCAAGGTGCGCATCGGGCACTTCGTGGAGGCACAGATCCTGCAGAGCCTCGGTGTGGACTACATCGACGAGTCCGAGGTGCTCACTCCCGCCGATTACGCCCACCACGTCGACAAGTGGAAGTTCACGGTGCCGTTCGTCTGCGGGGCGACCAACCTGGGCGAGGCGCTACGCCGCATCACCGAAGGCGCGGCGATGATCCGCTCCAAGGGTGAAGCCGGCACCGGCGACGTGTCCAACGCGACCACCCACATGCGCAAGATCGGCGGCGAGATCCGTCACCTCACATCGTTGTCCGAGGACGAGTTGTATGTCGCCGCAAAGGAATTGCAGGCGCCATACGATCTGGTGGTCGAGGTCGCCCGGGCAGGCAAGCTGCCGGTGACGCTGTTCACCGCCGGCGGCATCGCCACCCCGGCCGACGCGGCGATGATGATGCAACTCGGCGCCGAGGGCGTGTTCGTGGGCTCGGGCATCTTCAAGTCCGGCGATCCCGCCGCCCGCGCCGCCGCGATCGTCAAGGCCACCACGTTCTACGACGATCCCGATGTGCTGGCCAAGGTCTCGCGGGGACTGGGTGAAGCGATGGTCGGCATAAACGTCGAGGACGTCGCAACCCCGCATCGCCTCGCCGAACGAGGCTGGTAATACGGCGATGAACGCTTGCGCGAAGAGCGGACAGCCATAGCCCCATGGCGATCGAAGAGATTCTTGATCTCGAGCAACTCGAGGTCAACATCTATCGCGGGAGCGTCTTCAGCCCCGAATCCGGCTTTCTGCAAAGGACTTTCGGTGGCCACGTGGCGGGCCAGTCGCTGGTCTCGGCCGTGCGCACGGTCAAGCCGGAGTTTCAGGTGCACTCGCTGCACGGCTATTTCCTCCGACCGGGTGATGCCAAGGCGCCGACGGTCTACATCGTCGAACGGTTGCGTGACGGCGGATCTTTCAGCACCCGACGGGTCAATGCGATTCAGCACGGCGAGACCATCTTCTCGATGTCGGCGTCGTTCCAGACCGACCAGAGCGGCATCGAACATCAGGATGTGATGCCTGTCGCGCCGACACCCGACGACGCCGCGGACTTCGTCTCGGTCAGCAAGCTCTTCGACGACGCGAGCTTTCGCCAGTTCGACGAATGGGATGTCCGGATCGTCCCGCGCGACGTACTGAACAAGTTGCCTGGCAAGGCATCTCAGCAGCAGGTATGGTTCAGGCACCGTGATCCGTTGCCCGACGACTCGGTGCTGCACATCTGTGCGCTGGCGTACATGAGTGACCTCACGCTGCTCGGCTCGGCGCAGGTGAACTACCCGCTCGAGCGTAAGCACCTGCAGGTCGCCTCGCTGGATCACGCGATGTGGTTCATGCGGCAGTTCCGCGCCGACGAGTGGCTGCTCTACGACCAGTCCTCGCCGTCGGCCTCGGGCGGTCGATCGCTGTGCCAGGGCAAGATCTTCAACCAGTACGGCGAGATGGTCGCGGCGGTCATGCAGGAAGGGCTCACCCGCTACAAGCGCGGCTACCAACCATGAGCACGCCCCACGTGGGCGTCCTGGCGCTGCAGGGCGACACCCGCGAGCACCTGGCCGCCCTGCGGGAGGCAGGTGCCGAGGCGTCGACCGTACGGCGGCTTCGAGAGCTCCAAACCGTCGATGCCCTGGTGATTCCGGGTGGGGAGTCGACCACGATGACCCACCTGCTGCGCGAACTCGAACTGCTCGAGCCGTTGCGGTCGCGGCTGGCCGACGGCATGCCGGCCTACGGCTCGTGTGCGGGAATGATCCTGCTCGCGTCCGAGATCCTCGATGCCGGGGTGTCCGGCCGCGATGCCGCGCCGCTGGAAGGTATCGACATGACGGTGCGGCGCAACGCATTCGGCCGCCAGGTCGATTCCTTCGAGGACGACATCGAATTCAGCGGCGTCGACGGACCCGTGCACGCGGTGTTCATCAGGGCGCCGTGGGTGGAACGCGTCGGTCCGGACGTCGAGGTGCTCGGCGAGGCCGGCGGCCACATCGTCGCCGTGCGGCAGGGACAGCGACTCGCGACGGCGTTCCACCCGGAGATGACCGGCGACCGCCGCATCCACAAACTCTTCGTCGACCTGCTCTAGCGATCTGTGCACCGCCAGCGGCGGCCACCGCCGGTAGCGGTGCACAAGCCGCCGGGTCAGCGGATGGCCAGACCCGTCACGGCGCGGCCGATCACGAGGCGCTGGATCTCGCTGGTGCCCTCGAAGATCGTGAAGATCTTGGCGTCGCGGTGCATCCGCTCGACGGGATACTCGCGAGTGTAGCCGTTGCCACCGAGGATCTGGATGGCCTCGTCGGTGACGTATACCGCGGTCTCGCTGGCGACCAGCTTGGCCATCGAACCCTCAGCATTGTCGAACGGCTTGCCGTTGCGCGCCATCCAGCCGGCCCGCCACACCAACAGCCGGGCCGCGTCGAGACGTGCTTTCATGTCGGCCAACTTGAAGGCGATGGCCTGGAATTCGCCGATCTTGCGGCCGAACTGCTCGCGCTGGCGAGCGTAGTCGAGCGCATACTCGTAGGCCGCGCGCGCGACGCCTACCGCCATCGCACCGACCGTCGGCCGCGTCCGCTCGAAGGTCGCCAGCGCGGCCTGACTCTTGGAGCTGCGGCCCTCGCGCACCCGTGCGATCCGCTCCTCGAACTTCTCGCGGCCTCCGACGATCAGGTTGCCGGGGATGCGCACGTCGTCGAGCACCACCTCGGCGGTGTGCGACGCGCGGATTCCGTGCTTGAGGAACTTCTGGCCCTGACGGAACCCCGGCGTGCCCGGCGGGATGATGAACGTCGCCTGCCCACGGGTGCCCAGGTCGGGATGCACCGAGGCGACGACGACGTGGACGTCGGCGATGCCACCATTGGTGGCCCAGGTCTTGGTGCCGTTGAGCACCCACTCGTCCTTGGCTTCGTCGTACCGGGCCTTGGTCAGGATCGCGCCGACGTCCGAGCCCGCCCCGGGTTCGGAGGAGCAGAACGACGCGACCTTCGGATCGTCGACGGTGCCGAACATCTGCGGCAGCCACTCGCCCATCTGCTCGGGGGTGCCGTTGGCGGCGAGTGAGGCCGCAGCCAGCCCGGTGCCCAAGATCGACAGTGCGATCCCGGCGTCACCCCAGAACATCTCCTCGAACACGGTCAGCATGCCCAGGCCCGACGGCTCGGCTGACTGTTCGGCGAAGAACTCCACGGAGTAGATGCCGACCTTGGCCGCCTCCTGGATGATCGGCCACGGCGTCTCCTCGCGTTCGTCCCACTCGGCGGCGGCCGGTCGGATGACGTCGGCGGCGAATTCGTGGACCCAGTCGCGGATGTGGACGAGATCGGGCGACAACTCGAGCGAAAACGACATACCGCGATCTTACTCCAGAGTAAGTTAGCTCGGCTAGTGCTGTGTCGGAGCTAACAGGGATGGTCCGGGCGGAGCATCTGTCGGCCCGCACCCGCTTCGCCGCGGTGACCCCCGCGAGGCACTTCGGTGGGCACGTAGACTCGTTGACCGGACTTTGCAGTGAGCGAAAAGAGGTCATGCCCGATGAGCGGCCATTCCAAGTGGGCCACCACCAAGCACAAGAAGGCCGTCATCGATGCACGCCGCGGCAAGATGTTCGCCAAGCTGATCAAGAACGTCGAGGTCGCCGCGCGCGTCGGCGGCGGTGACCCCGCCGGCAACCCGACTCTCTACGACGCGATCCAGAAGGCGAAGAAGTCGTCGGTGCCCAACGACAACATCGAACGGGCACGCAAGCGCGGCAGCGGTGAGGAAGCCGGTGGCGCCGAGTACCAGAACATCACCTACGAAGGCTATGGGCCCAACGGTGTCGCGGTGCTCGTAGAGTGTCTGACCGACAACCGCAACCGCGCCGCGGGCGAGGTTCGCGTGGCGATGACCCGCAACGGGGGGAACATGGCCGACCCCGGGTCGGTGGCGTACCTGTTCTCTCGCAAGGGCGTCATCACCCTCGAGAAGAACGGCCTCACCGAGGACGACGTGCTCGCCGCCGTGCTCGATGCCGGTGCCGAAGACGTCAACGATCTCGACGACACCTTCGAAGTCCTCTGCGAGCCCGGTGATCTCGTCACGGTGCGCACCGCGTTGCAGGACGCCGGCATCGACTACGAATCTGCCGAGGCCGGGTTCGAGCCGTCGGTGACCGTCCCACTCGACGCCGAAGGTGCCCGCAAGATCATGAAGCTGGTCGACGCGCTGGAGGATCTCGACGACGTCCAGGACGTCTACACCAACATCGAGATCGGCGACGACGTCGCAGCCGAACTCGACACCGACGACTAGAAATCGATCGCCACGCGGTAGTGGCGATGGGAGAAATGTGTTCGACGCCTAGGAGGCGAGGAACTCGCCGATCGCGGCGGCCGTCCGCTCGGGCTGATCGAGCATCACGAGCACGTAAGCGTCGTCGACGTGGCTCAGCGTTGCGTTGGGCAGCAGCGCTTTCAGCCGCTCCCCGTGCTCCGCCGGCATGACGGGGTTGTGGCTCCACAACACCAGTGCAGGACCGTCGAAGTCGCGCAGCCGATCGGTGGCCCGGATCAGGTCGGCGCCGTCGAACCTGCTCCGGCAGTACTTGACGAGGTCGCGGCGGATTCGGGCGTCGGCCAGCCCCACCGCCGTCCAGTCCTCGACGATGTGTTGCGGCACGGGCTTTTTCGCCATCTGTCCAAACATGAACCACCGGCGGCGCAGCCAACCGATCCGCAATTGCCGCATCGCAAGCGCCACGGTCCCGGTGGTGCGGCTGGCCAGCCAGGCGATCTTGCCCGGTAGGCCCGGCGGAAAATTGTCGAAGGCTTCCGACGGGCAGATGACCAGCCGCGCAACCCGTTTGTCGCGGCCGATGTCGGTGAGAAACAGCGGGCCACCCCAGTCCGACACGACGAGGGTGAGATCGGCCAGGTCGAGCGCGTCGAGGAAGTCGGCGACGAGGTGCACCATGCCTGCCAGCGTCAGGTCGGCGTCCTCGCGCATTGGGATGCGATGACCGCCCAGCGGCAGCACCGGCAGCAGATACCGGAAACCGGCCGGCAGGTGGGGCAGCGCGAGCCTCCACTGGGTGTCGTTCATCAGCAGGCCGTGCAGGAGCACGACGGGCGGCCCCTGCGGGTCACCCTCCTCGCGGTACTCGACGGTCCCGGCGGCGACTTCGACGGTCGGCATGAAGCCCTCCACTAGAATGTTGATTCTAGAACGTATGCTCTAGTCTGACCACAGGGAGGCGTCGATGGCAAGATCCACCCGAGAATCGATCCTGATCGCGACCGCCGAATTGATGCGGCACCGTGGATACGCGGCCGTTGCCATCAAGGACATCGCCGCCGCGTCCGGCGCCCCTATCGGCTCGCTCTACCACCACTTCCGCGGGGGGAAGGTGCAGATCGCACGCGAGGCGCTGAGCAATGCGGGGGCGGCCTACGGGCTGCTCATTCCGTCGATCGTGGACGGATTCGACGATCTGGGCGACGCGATCGACGGGTTGTTCCGGCAGGCCGCCGACGACATGGCGGGCACTGGCTTCGCGAACATGTGCCCGGTCGCCAGCGTCGCCGCGGAGGTCGCCGACACCGTCGACGAACTCCGCGCGACGACGGCGTCGGTGTTCACCGGCTGGATTGATGGTGGCGCCGCGTACTTCGCTGCGCGGGGCCTCGACCCGGCAAGGGCCCGCGGCGTCACACTCGCGCTGATCGCCGCGCTGGAGGGGGCGTTCGTGCTTGCCCGCACTCTGCGCAGCGTCGAACCGCTGCTGGCGGCCGGCACCGCGCTGGCCCCGCGCTACCGGGGTGTCGCGTTGGCGCCACGCTCACCTGCTGCCGTTGGACCGCGCTAACTCGTCGTGGTCCTCGGAATGGTCGAACGCCCGGGCGCGCTCGTCGGCCTCCGGGCTGCCCGAGAACATGCCGGCCGACACACGCGGCGAGTCGCGGTCGCGGGCCTGGTCCGGTATGTGCTCCGACGGCGTCGTCGCCGGCTCGAAGCGCTGCATCGGGGCGGCGCCCTTGGTGCGCTGCACCCAGTTGACCATTCCTTCGCGGACGGCACACCGCAGGTCGAACAGGGCGCCCGCGTTGTCCGCGCTGACCACGATCCGTACCCGGACCACCCCGCCGACGGCGTCGGTGACCTGCAGCACACCGCGACGGCCGTCCCACAGTTCGCTCGCGGCCAGCAGCCGGTCCAGTTCGGCGCGCATCTCGTTGAACGGCACGTAGAAGTCGACGTCGAACTCCACGGTGCCCATCAGCTCGGTGGCGCTGCGGGTCCAGTTCTCGAACGGCTCGGTGGTGAAGTACGTGCACGGCAGCACCAGCCGCCGCTCGTCCCACAGCCGCACGACGACGTAGCTCAAGGTGATCTCCTCGATGCGGCCCCACCACTGGCCGTCTTCGAGCTGCACCACGTCGCCGACCCGGATGGCACCGGAGAACGCGATCTGCATGCCGGCGAACACCGCCCCCAACGAGGTCTGCGCGGCCAGGCCGGCCACCACCGACAACACACCGGCCGATGCGAACACCGTCGTGCCGATGTCGGAGAACGACGGGAACGTCATCAGGATCGTCGCGCCGCCCAGGATCACCACGATCGCGATGCCGAGCCGGCGCAACACCTGTACCTGGGTGCGCACGCGGCGCCATTTGCGGTCGGCGTCCGAGATCTCCTCGCTGCCGCCGCCGTAGGCCGCGATCGTACGCCGCTCCGCCACCCGAACCAGGCTGGTGAGCAGCCAGGTGATGGCCGTGATCAGGATGATCAGCAGCGTGTGGTCGACCCAGCCGCGCCAGGAGTCCGACGGGTCGGAGGTCTGCTTGACCGCGACCGACGCGGCGAAGACCATCAACACCGTGCGCAGCGGCATCCGGGTCAGCGTCGCGATGTCGCACAGCGCGCCACTGCGCCGCCCGAACCTCGACATCACCCAGGTGAGCATCACTCCTACCAGGAAGGCGGCCACCATGGCGCCTGCGGCCCAGGCCGAGGTGACGGCGAGGTTGGTCGCAGCGGTCTCCAGTTCCTGTTCTTCGGGCATCGGGTGAGTTCAACTCCAGGGATCGAGGTCAGTTCTTCGCGACGTTAGCGAGATTGTGCGCCGACGTCACATCGACGTCGGGGCGTCGTGACGCGGATCTCTCGGTGCGCCAAGCAAAATAGGCACATGGCAGTGATCGTCGACAGGAACGGCAGGGTCTGGTCAGTGCACCGCGATTGGTGGCCGTTTCCCGGCGACGTCCTCGATTTCACGGACCTGCTTGCGGTCCTGGTCGGGTTGGTGTTCGTCGCGCTGTGGCCGTTCTGGCTGCTGGCCAAGTTCGCCGGCGTGCGCTGGGTGGTCGTGATCGAGTGCGACGGGCACGAGGTCGGCCGCGAAAGAGTGCGCGGATGGCGCGCCGCTGAGCGGCGCGTGAGCGAAATCCTGCTCGAGGTGACCACAGGCGCCCGTGGCGGTCACTTCATGATCTGAACGGGCGTGTCCTTGCCCGTCGGCGTCCGAGTAGGCCGCTAAGCTCTCGAACAGGTGTTCACAGAAGGGTCCTGACGTGCGGGTGATGGGAGTCGACCCCGGATTGACGCGATGCGGCCTCTCCGTGATCGAGAGCGGCCGAGGCCGTCAGGTCATCGCGCTGGACGTCGACGTGGTGCGCACCCCCTCGGCCGATCCGCTGCACCGGCGGTTGTTGGCGATCAGCGAGACGGTCGAGTATTGGATGGACACCCACCGGCCCGACGTCATCGCGATCGAGCGGGTGTTCTCCCAGCAGAACGTCTCGACCGTCATGGGCACCGCGCAGGCCGGCGGCGTCATCGCGCTGGCCGCGGCCCGACGCGACATCGATGTGTTCTTCCACACGCCGAGCGAGGTCAAGGCCGCGGTCACCGGCAACGGCAACGCCGACAAGGCCCAAGTCACCGCGATGGTCACCAGAATCCTTGCGTTGCAGACCAAGCCGACGCCCGCCGACGCTGCCGACGCTCTGGCGCTGGCCATCTGTCACTGCTGGCGCGCGCCGATGATCGCACGGATGGCCGCGGCCGAAGCCCTGGCGGCCGAACAACAGCGCAAGTACAAGTCGACGCTGAAAGCCCAGCAGGCGACTGCGAAGGCGAAAGCGAGGGTGCAACGGTGATCGCAGCGGTGCGCGGTGAAGTCCTCCACATCGCACTCGACCACGTAGTGATCGAGGCGTCCGGGGTCGGCTACAAGGTCATGGCCACCCCTGCCACCCTGGCGACGCTGCGGCGCGGTGCCGAAGCGCGGCTGATCACCGCGATGATCGTGCGCGAGGACTCCATGACGCTGTACGGCTTCGCCGACGCCGACGCCCGCGATCTGTTCCTGACGCTGCTCGCGGTCAACGGCATCGGACCGAGCATCGCGCTGGGGGCGCTGGCGATGTACGACGGGCCGACGTTGCGCCAGGCGATCGGCGACGCTGACATCACCGCACTGACCCGCATCCCGAAAGTCGGCAGGAAGACCGCTGAGTTGATGGCATTGAGCCTCCGAGACAAGGTAGGGGTGGTCACCTCTTCGGGCGCTGTCGCGACGGCCGGCCATACCGTGCGTGGCCCGGTGGTCGAAGCGCTTGTCGGCCTCGGCTTCGCGGTCAAGCAGGCCGAGGAGGCCACCGACAAGGTGTTGGCCAACGAACCCGAGGCCACCCAGTCGACTGCGCTTCGGGCCGCACTGTCGATGCTGGGGAAGAAATGAGCCGGTTCACCGACCCCGACCTCCCCGAGGACGCCGACGGCCGCGAGGTGTCGCCGGCGCTGACCGTCGGTGAAGGCGACGTAGACGCCAGCCTTCGCCCGCGGTCGCTGCGCGAATTCATCGGTCAGCCGCGGGTGCGCGAACAACTGCAATTGGTGCTCGAAGGCGCCAAGAACCGCGGTGGCGCACCGGATCACATCCTGCTCTCGGGCCCGCCGGGGCTGGGCAAGACGTCGCTGGCCATGATCATCGCCGCCGAACTGGGTTCCTCGCTGCGGCTCACGTCGGGTCCGGCGCTGGAGCGGGCCGGTGACCTGGCGGCGATGCTGTCGAACCTCGTCGAGCACGACGTGTTGTTCATCGACGAGATTCACCGCATCGCGCGGCCCGCCGAAGAGATGCTGTACCTGGCGATGGAGGACTTCCGCGTCGACGTCGTCGTCGGCAAAGGTCCGGGGGCGACGTCGATCCCGCTGGAAGTGGCGCCGTTCACCCTCGTCGGCGCCACCACCCGTTCGGGGGCACTGACCGGCCCGCTGCGTGACCGGTTCGGGTTCACCGCGCACATGGACTTCTACGAACCCGCCGAACTGGAGCGGGTGCTGGCCCGGTCGGCGGGCATCCTCGGCATCGAGTTGGGCGCCGACGCTGGGGCCGAGATCGCGCGCCGGTCCCGCGGCACACCCCGCATCGCCAACCGCCTGCTGCGCCGCGTCCGCGACTATGCCGAGGTGCGCGCCGACGGCATCATCACCCGCGATGTCGCCAAGGCGGCGCTGGAGGTCTACGACGTCGACGAACTCGGGCTCGACCGGCTCGACCGCGCCGTGCTGTCGGCGCTCACCCGCAGTTTCGGCGGCGGACCCGTCGGTGTCTCCACGCTGGCCGTGGCGGTCGGGGAGGAGGCCACCACGGTCGAGGAGGTCTGCGAGCCGTTTCTGGTGCGCGCCGGGATGATCGCGAGGACTCCCCGCGGCCGAGTCGCCACCGCGTTGGCATGGACACATCTGGGTATGAGCCCGCCGAGCGGCGTCAGCGGTCTCGGGCAGGCCGGGTTGTTCGACTGAGGGAGGGCACCGGAATGGGAAGCGGCACCATCAGGCTCGGTGGACTGCTGGGAATCGCGTCGGCGGTGGCGATGATTCCCGCCTATCTGGTCGGCACGCCGGACGCGCCGCGAACGCCGGACGAGGTGGCGGCCTATTACGAGAGCGGATCGTCCTTCGTCACCGCCAACGGCGTGCTGCCGCTGTTACACGTCCTGTTCGGGCTGATGTTCCTCGGTGTCCTGGTGTCGATGTTGCGGAGCGCTTCGGGTCCCAACAGCGAGGTCTATGTGACGCTGGCCGGCGGAGTGGTCTTCCTCGCGCTCAGCGCAGCCGGCTTCGCCGCCGAGGTCGCCTATCCGGCGGCCCTCGTGCGCTTCGGCGACGTCGCCGTCACCGAGTTCGGCCAGCCACTGCTGGCACTCGCTGTCTGGCTGTACCACTACTGCCAGATCGGCGCGGCTGCAATGATTTTCGCCGCTTCGATCGCGATATGGCGCACCGGAGTGCTGCCCAAGTGGGCGGCCGGGGGAGCCGTCCTCGGCATCCTGCCGTTGCTGCACACCTGGCTCCCGTTGCCCGCCGCGTTGAGCAGCCTGCTCTGGGTCGGCTCGATCGGTCTGGTGATGCTGACGATCCCGCCGGTTGTCCGCGTCGAAAGTGTCGGCGCCTGATGGGATTCGCCGGGCCGTTCTTCGCCTGCGTGGGGTCGATGCTGAGTGCGGCCGTCCCCTTATTGACGGTTATGCAGGCACGGATCGGGGTACCCGTCGGCCATCGACTTAGAAGGAGTTGACGATGTCCGACACACGCGTTCACCCCCGCGGCGGCCGGTTGCAGATGCCGCGTAGCCGCGGTGCCATGAGCGGCTTTCTGCTGATTCTGCTTGGACTCTGGGGTGCCTTGATCCCCTTCGTGGGGCCGTACTTCAACTTCGCGTTCACGCCGGATGAGGCGTGGGCCTGGACGAGCGGGCGCGGTTGGCTGGAGGTGCTGCCCGGCCTCGTGACGGTCGTCGGCGGCCTGCTGCTGCTGACGTCGCGCAACCGCGCGACGGCGATGCTGGGCGGCTGGCTGGCGGTCGCCGGCGGCGCGTGGTTCGTCATCGGTCGGGCGATGGCCGGTCCGTTGGGCATCGGTGACGCGGGCACTCCGGTCGCGGCGACCGAGACCAAGCAGGTCTGGCTGGAACTGACGTACTTCTACGGGCTCGGCGCGCTGATCGTGTTCTTCGGCGCTGCTGCGCTGGGTCGGCTGTCGATCCGCAGCGTTCGCGACATCCACTGGGCCGAGCAATCGGCTGCCGCACCGGCCGCGGCTGATGCGCCGGCGGGCGCCGCACCGGCCGCCACGACGGAGTCCGAGACGGACTCCACTACGGGATCCTCCACTACGGGGCCCAACCACACCGCCTCGGGAACGGGCGACCAGCGCACCGACGTGATCGGTCCGACCGCCGAGGCGCAGGGCCGCAAGAAGAGCTGGAAGGACATCTTCAGGTCGCGCGGCGACCGTCACAACAAGTTCGCGCATCGGTAGCGAGCAACGCCGGACGTCACCGGCGAGCAGACGCGAAGTGCCCCGACACGCTCCGTGTTCGGGGCACTTTGCGGCTGCTGGCGCTCAGCGACGCTGTGCGGTGATGATCGCGTAGGGCGCTTCGAACGCCACCTGTCCGTCGCCGCTCGAGCGAGCGGTCAGGGCCGCCTCGAACGCAGCTACCAAGTCGGCGCGTCTGTCACCTGCGCGGCTCAGCGCGGCAACATGAATCGGCGACTCCTCGACGAGAAAGCGCACCCCAGCGGCCACCGATTCGTACCGCCAGATGTGCGTACCGGCGGTGATGTCGATGTCGGTGAAGTCGGCGCTCAGCCGCGCCGTCGCGGTCGCCGCCCGGCCCCACTCATCGGCCGAGAAGCCAGGACTCGGTGTGGGTGGTCCCAGCACGGCCTCGATCGGGTCGATGAGCGGATTGTCGCCGCTGCGGACCCACGTCGAGAATCCCAGTGCACCACCAGGTCTGAGTAGTCGCGCCAACTCGGTCACCTGACGGTGCGGCTCCACGAAGATGATCCCCATATTCGATATCACCGCGTCAACCGAACCCGTGGCCAACCCGGTGTCCGCGGCGTCGGCGACCCGCCACTCGATTGGTGTTCCGTCCGCCTGCGCCTTCTGAGCGGCCAGCCCGATCAGGTCGGCCGTCACGTCGACACCGATCACCCGTGCCCCGCGGTGTGCTGCGGCGAGGGCCGCCGAGCCGGTACCGCAGGCCAGATCGGCGAGTACGGCGCCCTTCAGTGGGTGGCGGCGGTCGACTGCGGCGACCACGCGCTGGGCGATTCCGGCGATCCTGGAGGCGACGGCCTCGTAATGACCTCCTGCCCAGATTGTTTCGGTGGACACCGGCCCATCGTATGCTTTATCGACCGCCGATGCCGTGTCGGTACCCGCTGCAGAAGAGTCGACTCGGCGGTCCTGTGTTGACCCTCCTGCAGGGGGAGACCTCAGACTGAGCCCATGAGCACTGCACTACCTATCGGCGACTTCTCCCGGATGACGCAGTTGTCGGTCAAGACGCTGCGCCACTACCACGAGGTGGGGCTCCTTGCGCCCCACCGCGTCGATCCGGCCAGCGGATACCGCTACTACACGCCCGACCAGGTACCGACCGCGCAGGTGGTGCGACGATTACGTGAACTCGGCATGCCGATCGCGGATGTGCGTGCGGTGCTGACGTCGGCGCCGGCCGAGCGCAACGCATTGATCGGCGGGCATCTGGAACGGCTTGAGCACCAGCTCGCGGCGACCCGCAGCGCCGTCGAGTCGCTGCGGGCCATCCTCGAGCGGCCCGCCCAGGGCATGCGCATCGAGCACCGCAGTGTCGGTGCGACGGCGGCCGCCGCGATCACCGCAGACGTCGACCGCGAGCACCTTCTGTCCTGGTGGCAAGGCGCGATGGGCGAGGTGCGGGCGTCCGTGGCCGCCAACGAGAAGCTGACCTCGAGGGGGGTGCCCGGCGCCTTGTTCGAGTACGAAATTTTCGCTGAAGATCGTGGCAACGCAACGGTTTTCATACCCGTCGACGGGGCCGTGCGGCCGGTCGGCCGGGTGCAGCCAGCGACCATACCGGCGGCCGAGCTCGCGGTCATCGCCCACCGCGGACCGCATGACGACGTCGATCTCGCCTACAGCGCGCTCGGGGAACACGCGACTCGACACGAGATCAGCATCGAAGGATCGCTGCGCGAGTACTACGAGACCTTCTCGTGGGACGTCGACGATTCCGTGCAATGGCGTACCGCCCTGTGCTGGCCGATTTTCCGAGCGGACGCATGAGCGCGCTGCACGGTCGGCGCGCGGTCGTCACGGGCGGCACTCAAGGCGCAGGCGCCGCGATCGTCGAACGCCTGAGAGCGGCGGGCGCCCATGTGACGGCGGTGGCCCGCCGACGACCCGATGGCGCCGACCTGGCCGCCGATGACTTCGTCGCCGCCGATCTCACCTCGGTCGTGGACATCGCCAGGGTGGCCACCCATGTTGCCGACCGAGGCGGCGCGCGGATCGTGGTGCACACCGCGGGCGCGTCGGGCGCCCCGCCGGGCGGCTTCGCGGCGCTGACGGATCAGCACTGGGCCGATGAGATGAATCTCAACCTACTGGCTGCCGTGCGCCTGGACCGTGCGCTGCTGCCGATGATGGTCGAGGCCGGTCGTGGCACGGTCGTTCACGTCGGGTCCATCCAGAGTCGCATGCCGCTCTATGACAGCACCCTGGGCTATGCCGCCGCCAAGGCCGCGCTGCGGGCGTACAGCAAGGGT
Source organism: Mycobacterium sp. IDR2000157661 (assembly GCF_022317005.1). NCBI lineage: Bacteria > Bacillati > Actinomycetota > Actinomycetes > Mycobacteriales > Mycobacteriaceae > Mycobacterium > Mycobacterium sp. IDR2000157661. Next base: position 4,446,437 of record NZ_CP081006.1, on the reverse strand, counting down.
CTCGCCAATGAGGTTGCGCCGAAAGGTGTCCGGGTCAACACGGTGTCGCCGGGCTTCATCCAGACCGGTGCCGCCGATGGGCTCATCGACAGGATCGCCGCAGGCATGGGCGGCGGCCGGGAAGCCGCACTCGAGTCGTTGATGAATGCGCTGGGCGGTATCCCATTGGGCCGTCCGGCCCAGCCTGCCGAGGTCGCGGAGGTGGTCGGATTCCTGGTGTCCGACGCGGCGTCGTCGATCGTCGGCGCCGACGTGGTCGTCGACGGCGGCACGATTCCGACGGTCTAGGGGTGCGCCTGTGCCACCCGCCGGTGCACGCGCGGTCAGCCCGTGTAGGCCATCACGTGCTTGACGCGGGTGTAGTCCTCGAAACCGTACATCGACAAGTCCTTCCCGTGGCCCGAGGACTTGAATCCGCCGTGCGGCATCTCGGCCACCAGGGGGATGTGGGTGTTGATCCACACACATCCGAAATCCAGTGCGGCCGAGACACGCAGCGCCCGCGACACATCCTTGGTCCACACCGACGACGCCAACCCGTACTCGGTCCCGTTGGCCCAGGCGATGGCCTCGTCCTCGTCGCCGAACGACTGCACGGTGATGACCGGACCGAAGATCTCCTGCTGAATCAGCCGGTCGTCCTGGCGCAGTCCGCCGATCACGGTCGGTTCGACGTAGAAACCCTTGTCGCCTTGCCGTCCTCCGCCCACGGCGACCGTCGCATGGGACGGCACATCGCCGAGGAACCCGAGCACTCGGTCCAACTGCGCGGCGTTGTTCACCGGGGGCACCCAGGCGTCCTCGTCATCGACCGGCTTGCCGTACGTCGTCGTCGCGCCCCGCGCCTGCTCGGCCAGGGCCTCGGTCAAGTCGGACGCGACCCTGGCCGTGGCCAGTACGCGGGTGGCCGCGGTGCAGTCCTGACCGGCGTTGAAGTAACCCGCGGTGGCGATGCCCTCGGCCGCGGCGGCGATGTCGCTGTCGTCGAACACTATGACCGGGGCCTTGCCGCCCAGCTCGAGATGCGTGCGTTTGAGGTGGCCGCCCGCGCTGACGGCGACCGCGCGGCCCGCGGCGACCGAACCCGTTATCGACACCATCGCCGGCGTCGGATGTGCGACGACAGCGGCGCCGGTTTCCCGGTCACCGCAGACGACGTTGAGCACGCCGGGCGGGAAGTGCCGTGCCGCGATCTCGGCGAGCATCACGGTGGTGACCGGGGTGGTGTCGCTGGGCTTGATGACGACGGTGTTGCCGGCCGCGACGGCGGGGACGAATTTCCAGATCGCCATCATCATCGGGTAGTTCCACGGCGCGACCTGACCGACGACGCCGACCGGTTCGCGCCGGATCCACGAGGTGTGGTTCTCCATGTACTCGCCGGCAGACTTGCCCTCCAGCATCCGCGCCGCCCCGGCGAAGAACCGGATCTGATCGACCATCGGCGGGATCTCCTCGGCCATGGTCACGTGATTCGGCTTGCCCGTGTTGCGGCCCTCGGCTTCCACGAGCGCCTGCGCGTTGCGCTCGACGTCGTCGGCGAAGTCCAGCAGTGCCTTCTGCCGCGCCGAGGGCGTGGTGCGCTTCCAACCTGTGAACGCCTTGGCGGCAGCGGCATAGGCGTTGTCGACGTCGGCCTCGGTGGAGACCGGTGCGGTGGCGTACCGCTCACCTGTCGCCGGGTCGATGAGTGGCATCGTCGCACCGCCGACCGAGTCGACGAGTTCGCCGCCGATGAAGTTTTGCACTGTGGACATCTGGCTGGTCATCCGATCTTTCTTTTTTTCACAGGTTTTCGAGCACCGAAGCGAGCACGTCGAGACCCTCGACGAGAAGGTCGTCGCTGATCGCGAGCGGCGGCAGGAAGCGCAGGACGTTGCCGAACGTCCCGCAGGACAACACGATCACTCCGGCGGCGTGGCATCCGGCGCACAACGCTTTGACCAGAGCGGGATCCGGCTCGAGCGAGCCGGCGTGCACCAATTCCATCGCCATCATGGCGCCGCGGCCGCGTACGTCGCCGATGCGCCCGTCCTCGGCCTGCAGCCGCCCCAGCCGGTCCTTCATCAGCGTCTCGATCTGACGGGCCCGCTCGACGAGGTTCTCCGACTCGATCGTCTCGATCGTCGCCAGCGCCGCCGCGCAGGCGAGCGGATTGCCGCCGTACGTCCCGCCGAGCCCGCTGACGTGCGGGGCATCCATGATCTCGGCGCGACCCGTCACCGCGGACAGCGGCAGTCCGTCGGCGATGCCCTTGGCGGTGACGATCAGGTCGGGCTCGATGCCCTCGTGCTCAGAGGCGAACATCGCGCCAGTACGCGCGAACCCGGTCTGCACCTCGTCGGCGATGAACACCACATTGTTGTCCCGGCACCAGTCCTGCAGTGCGGGTAGGAAGCCGTCGGCGGGCACGATGAAGCCGCCCTCGCCCTGGATCGGCTCGATGATCACCGCGGCCAGGTTGTCCGCGCCGACCTGCTTGTCGATCACGGTGATCGCTCGCCTGGCGGCCAGCGCGCCGTCGGTCGCCATCTCCTTGCCGAACTCGGCGTCGCGAAACGGGTACGACAGCGGCGCGCGGTAGACCTCGGGCGCGAACGGACCGAACCCGTGCTTGTACGGCATCACCTTGGCGGTCAGGGCCATCGTGAGGTTGGTGCGCCCGTGGTAGGCGTGATCGAACGACACGACGGCCGTCTTGCGGGTGTAGGAGCGCGCGATCTTGACCGCGTTCTCGACCGCCTCTGAACCCGAGTTGAACAGTGCCGAGCGTTTCTGGTGGGCACCAGGAGTGAGCCGATTGAGCGCTTCGGCGACGGCGACGTAGCCCTCGTAGGGCGTGATCATGAAACAGGTGTGGGTGAAGTCGGCCACCTGGCGTCGCACCGCGTCGACCACCCGCGGCGACGAGTTCCCGATCGTCGTCACGGCGATTCCCGAGCCGAGGTCGATCAACCGGTTGCCGTCGACGTCCTCGACGATGCCGCCGAACGCGCGAGCCGCGTAGACCGGCATGGTGGTGCCGACACCCCGCGATACGGCGCCGGCTTTCCGGTCGATCAGGCGCTGCGAGTGGGGACCTGGGATCGGGGTGGCAAGGTGGCGGCTCTGCTCGAGGGGGCTCACGGTTCATCTCCTGGCGATCGTGTCGCTGTGAGCCTAACGGTGAATGCACCGAATCGGTGGGCATCACCGGCAGGGTGAGACGAGATGCTTGCCCACCGAGCTGTCATGCGACGGAATTCGTCGCAGAAGTCGCGGCGTGGCTGCGCTGCGGTGCGCCCACGGCGACGGGAGGGGATCCGCGGCACGCCGCAATGGCACACTGGTCACTTACGAGGCGCGTGGTCCGCAGGCCAGATGCGCCGGAATACACGACGAAACGAAAGACAGTATCGCCATGGACTTGGTCGTCTTCCTTCCGCTGCTCATCGTGCTGGGCGCGTTCATGTTCTTCGCGTCGCGGCGCCAGAAGAAAGCCATGCAGGCCACCATCGACCTGCACAATTCGCTCCAGATCGGCGACCGCATCCACACCACCTCGGGGCTGGAGGGCACGATCGTGGGAATCAGCGACGACGACGTCGAGCTGGAGATCGCGCCGGGGGTCGTCACCACCTGGATGAAGCTCGCTGTTCGGGACCGCATCACCGAGGACGACGACCTCGACGAGGTCGAGCCGGAGTCGACCGCGACCGAGCTCACCGACCGCCCGAACACAAAGACCGACGGCTGAGTCCGCGGGCCAAGGACACAGAAAGAGCACGTACTCTTTGCGGTGCTGACGAACTGATCTCGAGGAGACCTGAATAAACGTGGCATCGTCTTCGACGCCGGTGCACCCTGCCCGCTACCTGGCGCTTTACCTGGTGCTGCTGATCGGTGCCTACTGCCTGGTCTTCCTGACCGGCACTAAGGAAGCCGAGCCGAAGCTGGGAATCGACCTGCAGGGCGGCACCCGGGTGACCCTGACCGCGCGCACGCCGGACGGGTCCCCGCCTACCCGCGACGCGCTCAACCAGGCCCAGCAGATCATCACCGATCGGGTGAACGGCCTCGGTGTGTCCGGGTCCGAGGTGATCATCGACGGGAACAACCTGGTCATCACGGTGCCCGGCAGCGACAGCAGCGACGCCCGCAGCCTCGGCCAGACCGCGCGGCTCTACATCCGGCCGGTCATCCACGTGATCCCGGGCGAAGGGCAGGCGCAGCAACCCGAGATCGAGGGCCCCGCCGGGGCGCCGCCGGGTGGGCCCGGCCAACAGCCCGGCCCGCCGCCGATCGCCCCGGCCGAGCCGGGTGCTCCGCTGCCCGGCGGCCAGCCCGCCCCACCGGCGGGAACGCAGCCTCCGGCCGGTCAACGACCGCCGGCCACCCCGGCGCCGCAGCCTCGTCCATACCCCCAGGAGCCCCCGGCGCAGCCGGCCCCTGAGCCGACGCCCACGCCCGGTGCCCCGTCGCCACCGAGGACGACCGCGCCGCAGAACCCGCAGGACATCCCGCTGCAGCAGCGGATCGCCGACGAGAAGCAGTTGCGCCAGAGCACCGACCAGCAGATCCAGATCCTGGCGCTGCAGTTCCAGGCGACCCGGTGCGACGAGGAAGATGTGCTCGCCGGCAATGACGACCCGAACCTCCCGCTGATCACCTGCGGTGAGGACGGCAACGTCTATCTGCTCGACAAGGCGATCATCAACGGTGAGCAGATCGAGGACGCCACGTCCGGGCTCGACCAGCAACGCGGCGAGTACGTCGTCGACGTGCAGTTCAAGAGCGATGCGTCGGAGACCTGGGCGGATTTCACCGCAGCCAACGTCGGCACCCAGACCGCGTTCGTGCTCGACTCCACGGTGGTGAGCGCACCCGAGATCCAGGAAGCCATCCCCGGCGGACGCACCCAGATCACCGGTCAGTTCACCCAGGCGACGGCCCGTGAGCTGGCCAACGTTCTGAAATACGGCTCGCTGCCACTGTCGTTCGAGTCATCCGAGGCCGAAACCGTCTCCGCCACACTGGGATTGTCCTCGCTGCGGGCGGGACTGATCGCCGGTGCGGTCGGCTTGGCGCTGGTGTTGGCTTACTCTCTGCTCTACTACCGGATACTGGGGGTGTTGACCGCGTTGTCGCTGGTGGCCTCCGGCGCAATGGTTTACGCGCTCCTCGTGCTGCTCGGCAGATGGATCAACTACACGTTGGACCTGGCCGGTATCGCGGGCCTCATCATCGGTATCGGTATGACGGCCGACTCCTTCGTGGTGTTCTTCGAGCGCATCAAAGACGAGATCCGGGAAGGGCGTTCGTTCCGCTCGGCGGTGCCACGCGGTTGGGCCCGGGCGCGCAAGACCATCGTGTCCGGTAACGCCGTGACACTGCTGGCCGCGGTGGTGCTCTACGCGCTGGCCATCGGCCAGGTGAAGGGCTTCGCGTTCACGCTGGGTTTGACGACTGTCCTCGACGTGGTCGTGGTGTTCCTGGTGACCTGGCCGCTGGTCTACCTGGCGTCGAAGTCGACGCTGCTGGCCAAGCCGGCGCTCAACGGCCTGGGCGCGGTCCAGCAGATCGCCAGGGAACGGCGAGCGGCCGCGCATGCGATGGGACGGAACTGACATGGCCGCCAAGCAGCCTCCCGAAGACCAGCAGACCAGCGGGGTGGAGGCGCCTGACCTGGAAGCCGCCACGCCTCGGCACGGTTTCTTCGTCCGGCTCTACACCGGCACCGGCGCGTTCGAGGTCATCGGCAAACGCAACCTGTGGTACGCGGTCAGCGGTCTCATCGTCGCTGCAGCGCTGGCCAGCATTCTGTTGCGCGGCTTCACCTTCGGCATCGACTTCGAAGGTGGCACCAAGGTCTCGATGCCGGCCAACACCCAGTCCGGCACGGTTACCCCGAGCCAGGTGGAGACTGTCTTCAGCGAAGCGCTGGAGATGGCGCCGCAGACGGTGGTGATCGTCGGCAGCGGGGACTCGGCGACCGTGCAGATCCGGTCGGAGACCCTGGACAACCCGCAGATCGAGGAATTGCGCACCGCGCTGTTCGAGGAGTTCCAACCTAGGGGCGCCGGCGGTGAGCCGAGCAGACAGGCGATCAGCGACTCGGCGGTGTCGGAGACCTGGGGCGGCCAGATCACCCAGAAGGCGCTGATCGCGCTGGTGGTGTTCCTGGTGTTGGCGGCGCTCTACATCGCCGTGCGCTACGAGCGTTACATGGCGATCGCGGCCCTGACCACCCTGGTCTTCGACCTGGTGGTCACGGCGGGGGTGTATGCGCTGGTCGGGTTCGAGGTGACGCCGGCCACGGTGATCGGCCTGCTCACCATTCTCGGCTTCTCCCTCTACGACACGGTCATCGTGTTCGACAAGGTCGAGGAGAACACCCAGGGGTTCGAACACACCACCCGCCGCACCTTCGCCGAACAGGCGAACCTGGCCGTCAACCAGACGTTCATGCGCTCGATCAACACCAGCCTCATATCGGTGCTGCCGATCCTGGCGCTGATGGTCATCGCGGTGTGGCTGCTGGGTGTCGGCACACTGATGGACCTCGCGCTGGTCCAGCTGGTCGGCGTCATCGTCGGAACCTACTCGTCGATCTTCTTCGCGACACCACTGCTGGTGTCGCTGCGCGAGCGCACCCAGCTGGTCCGGTCGCACACCCGAAAGGTGATGAACCGTCGCAAGGGCGCCGCCGCGAAGGCGGCCGACACCGCGCCGGAGGTCGAGCAGGAACCCGTTGGTGCCGTCGCACGGGCCGAATCGGCGCCGCCGCCGGACAAGCCCGCACCGGGCGCGCGGCCGGTGCGGCCCACCGCGACCCGGACCGGGCGACCGTCGGGTAAGCGCGACACGCGGCGGCGGTAGCGCGATGATGCCCCGCATTGCGCGCGCGAGGAGCAGAAGGGCAGCTGCCCGGCGCGGCGGCGTGCTGGTGACCGTCCTGGCCTTCGTCGCGGCGGCCGGGTCGGCATGCACCGCCAGCCCCGCCGACAGCATCGACTATGCCGTCGACGGCGCGTTGAGCACGTACAACACGAACACGGTCGTCGGCGCCGCATCGGGTGGACCGCAGGCGTTCGCCAGGGTGCTGACCGGGTTCAACTATCACGGACCCGACGGCCAGATCGTCGCCGACCTCGACTTCGGCACCATCTCCGTGGTGGGCCGGGCGCCCCTCGTCCTGGACTACGAGATCAAGCCCAACGCCGTCTACTCCGACGGTAAGCCGATCACCTGTGACGACATGGTGCTCAGTTGGGCGTCGCAGTCCGGCCGTTTCCCGGTGTTCGACGCCGCCAGCCGCGCCGGCTACAGCGACATCGCGACCGTGGACTGCACCCCGGGTCAGAAGAAGGCACGGGTGTCGTTCGCGCCCGACCGCGCATTCACCGACTTCGGCCAGCTGTTCGCCGCGACCTCGATGATGCCGTCACACGTCATCGCCGACGAGCTCGGTCTCGGTGACGGCGCGGTCACAAGAGCGATCCTCGACAACGACGGCGCAGCGGTCGAGCGCATCGCCCGCGTGTGGAACAACGGCTGGGAGCTCAAGCCCGGCATGGGCGGCGGGGATCTCAAGAAGTTCCCGTCCTCAGGGCCCTACAAGCTGGACTCTGTGACCGACGACGGCGCCGTGGTCCTGGTGGCCAACGACAAGTGGTGGGGCGCGCCGCCGGTCACCGACCGGGTAACGGTGTGGCCGCGCGGCGCCGACATCCAGGACCGCATCAATCAGGGTGCCTACGACGTCGTCGACATCGCCACCGGCTCCTCGGGCACCCTCAACGTGCCCGATGACTGGGTGCGCTCCGACACCCCGTCGGCCGGCGTCGAGCAGCTGATCTTCGCGCCGGAGGGCCCGCTGGCAGGCCCGCCCGCGCGCCGGGCACTGGCTCACTGCACACCCCGTGACACCATCGCCCGCAACGCCGAGGTGCCGATCGCCAACTCCCGGCTGAATCCGGCCGCCGAGGACGCCTACTCCGCGGCCGAAGGGGCTGCGGAGGCCGGCCAGTTCGTCGCCGCCAACCCCGACGCCGCGCGCGCCGCCCTGGACGCGAGGCCATTGACGGTGCGGATCGGCTACCAGAGCCCCAACCCCCGGCTGGCGGCGACCGTGGGTGCGATCGCCAAGGCCTGCGCGCCGGCCGGGATCACGGTGCAGGACGCCGCATCCGAGACCGTCGGACCGCTGGCCCTGCGCAACAGCGAGATCGACGTGTTGATCGCCGGCACCGGCGGAGCCACGGGAAGCGGGTCCACCGGCTCGTCGGCGATGGACGCCTACGAGCTGCACACCGGCAACGGCAACAACCTGCCCCGCTACTCCAACCCGCAGGTCGACGGAATCATCGCCGCGATGGCCGTCGCCTCCGATCCCAAGGAGATGGCGCGGCTGGTCGGCGAGGGCGGTCCGATCCTGTGGGCGGACATGCCCACGCTGCCGCTGTACCGTCAGCAGCGGACACTGCTGACGTCGAAGAACATCTACGCGGTGGACAGCAATCCGACTCGATGGGGCGCGGGATGGAACATGGACCGCTGGGTGCTGGAGCGGTGAGCGCAGGCGATTCCGACATCTCGGCGCTGATCGCGTCGATGATGCGGGAAGTGCCCGACTTCCCCGAACCGGGCATCCAGTTCAAGGACCTCACCCCGCTGCTGGCCGACGCGCGCGCACTGGCCGCCGTCACCGATGCGCTCGCCGAGTCGGCCGCCGGCGCCGAGCTGGTGGCCGGTATCGACGCGCGCGGCTTCCTGCTCGGAGCCGCGGTGGCCTTGCGGCTTGGCACGGGCGTGCTGGCGGTGCGCAAGGGCGGCAAGCTGCCCCCACCGGTGCACCGGGAGAGCTACGCCCTGGAATACGGCACGGCGACGCTGGAGATCCCGGCGGACGGCATAGATCTGCGAGGGCGCAGGATCCTGATCATCGACGACGTGCTCGCCACCGGCGGCACCGCGACCGCGGCGGTCAAGCTCCTCGAGCAGACCGGCGCGTCGGTGACCGGGGCGGCCGTGCTGCTCGAGCTCACGGCGCTGGGCGGGCGCGCTGTGCTCGAACCGCTGCCGGTCACCTCACTGCACCGGGTCTGAACGATATCCTCGAAGAATCGGCCACCGGTTCGGACCGCAGGCCGGTGAGCGCTGGGCCGACAGGCAGGAGTGGAGGTGACCATGGCTGACGAACCCGGCACGGGCCAGGCCGTGCAGTCGCCGCCCACCGCTGCGCAGTCACCGGAGACCCAGCCGCTGGAGACCCCGAAGGCTTCGGCGAGCGCATCGCGACGGGTGCGCGCGCGGTTGGCCCGCCGCATGACTTCACAGCGCAGCGCCATCAACCCCGTCCTGGAACCGCTGGTCGCCGTCCACCGGGAGTTCTACCCGAAGGCCAACCTGCAGTTGCTGCAGCGTGCCTACGAGGTGGCCGAGGAGCGTCACGCCGACCAGTTGCGCCGCTCCGGCGACCCTTACATCACGCACCCGTTGGCGGTTGCCAACATCCTGGCCGAACTCGGCATGGACACCACCACGCTGATCGCGGCGCTGCTGCACGACACCGTCGAGGACACCGGCTACACGCTGGAGGCGTTGACCGAGGAGTTCGGCACCGAGGTCGGTCATCTGGTCGACGGCGTCACCAAGCTCGACAAGGTCGCGCTGGGCACCGCCGCCGAAGGCGAGACCATCCGCAAGATGATCATCGCGATGGCCCGTGACCCGCGAGTGTTGGTGATCAAGGTCGCCGACCGGTTGCACAACATGCGCACCATCCGGTTCCTCGCGCCCGAGAAGCAGGCCCGCAAGGCTCGTGAGACGCTGGAAGTCATTGCGCCGCTTGCCCATCGGCTCGGCATGGCCACCGTCAAGTGGGAGCTGGAGGATCTGTCCTTCGCGATCCTGCACCCCAAGAAGTACGACGAGATCGTGCGCCTGGTCGCCGACCGCGCGCCGTCGCGCGACACCTACCTGGCCAAGGTGCGCGCCGAGATCACGGCCACGCTCACCGCCGCCAAGATCAACGCGGTCGTCGAGGGCAGGCCCAAGCACTACTGGTCGATCTACCAGAAGATGATCGTCAAGGGCCGTGACTTCGACGACATCCACGACCTCGTCGGCGTGCGCATCCTGTGCGAGGAGATCCGGGACTGCTACGCCGCCGTCGGTGTGGTCCACTCGTTGTGGCGACCGATGGCAGGCCGGTTCAAGGACTACATCGCCCAGCCACGCTACGGCGTCTACCAGTCGCTGCACACCACGGTGGTGGGGCCGGAAGGCAAGCCGCTGGAGGTGCAGATCCGCACCCGCGATATGCACCGCACCGCCGAGTACGGCATCGCCGCACATTGGCGCTACAAGGAGGCGAAGGGCCGCAACGGAGTTCCGCACCAGCACACGGCCGCCGAGATCGACGACATGGCGTGGATGCGCCAGCTACTCGACTGGCAGCGGGAGGCCGCCGATCCGGGCGAGTTCCTCGAGTCGCTGCGTTACGACCTCGCGGTGCAGGAGATCTTCGTGTTCACGCCGAAGGGCGATGTCATCACCCTGCCCAACGGGTCCACACCGGTCGACTTCGCGTACGCGGTCCACACCGAGGTGGGGCACCGCTGCATCGGCGCCCGCGTGAACGGTCGACTGGTCGCGTTGGAGCGCAAGCTCGAGAACGGCGAAGTGGTCGAGGTTTTCACCTCCAAGGCGCTCAACGCCGGCCCGTCGCGGGACTGGCAGGGCTTCGTGGTGTCTCCGCGCGCCAAGGCCAAGATCCGTCAGTGGTTCGCCAAGGAACGCCGCGAGGAGGCCCTCGAGGCGGGCAAGGACGCCATCGCCCGCGAGGTCCGTCGCGGCGGACTCCCGTTGCAGCGCTTGATGAACGCCGAGTCGATGGGCACGCTCGCGCGCGACCTGCGCTATGTCGACGTGTCGGCGCTCTATACCGCGGTGGGGGAGGGCCACGTCTCTGCGCGCCACGTGGTGCAGCGACTGGTGACCCAAGTCGGCGGCGATGAGGAGGCCGCCGACGAACTCGCCGAGCGTTCCACGCCCGCGACCATGTCGGTCCGCCAGCGCACCAGCGACGATGTCGGGGTGTCGGTGCCCGGCGCACCAGGCGTGCTGACGAAGCTGGCCAAGTGCTGCACCCCGGTCCCCGGCGACAACATCATGGGATTCGTCACCCGCGGCGGCGGTGTCAGCGTGCACCGCACCGACTGCACGAACGCCGCGTCGTTGCAGCAACAGTCGGAACGCATCATCGAGGTGGCCTGGGCGCCGTCGCCGTCGTCGGTGTTCCTGGTGGCTATCCAGGTGGAGGCCCTCGATCGGCATCGGCTGCTGTCGGACGTCACCAGGGTGCTTGCCGACGAGAAGGTGAACATCCTGTCGGCGTCGGTGACCACGTCCAACGACCGCGTGGCGATCAGCCGGTTCACCTTCGAGATGGGCGATCCCAAGCACCTGGGCCACGTGCTCAACGTGGTGCGCAATGTGGAGGGCGTCTACGACGTGTACCGGGTCACCTCCGCCGCCTGAGGCCGGGCGTCGGCGCGCGAGGCGGTCGCCGAGATGAAATTTGGCCGCGTCAATTTTTGCCGTATCTGCGATACTTCGACAATGCGTGCCCCGTCGGCTGTTCTTGCCGCCTCGGTCGCGATGGTCGTCGCCGGCTGCGGTTCCACCATCACGGCCGAAGGCGCGGCGAAGTCGGTCAGCGACCTGGTCGCCGAGCAGACGGGTTTCACGCCCACCGACGTCAAGTGCCCGGACGGGGTGAAAGCCGAGGCAGGCACCACGTTCGAGTGCACGTTCACCGGGCCCGAGGGCGTCGAGTACACCGCGAACATGCGCGTCACCAAGGTCGAAGGCGACGACGTCGAGTTCTACATCGAGACAGCACCCACTGAATAGCGGGTGTCCTCAGTCGAGCCGCACCGATTCGATCCGAACATCGGCCGCCGGTTTGCCGTCCTCGCTGCCGTCGGCCACCCCCTCGGCCGCGATCTTGTCCAGAGTGGCCAATCCGGTCCGGTCGATCGTGCCGAACACCGTGTAGGTCGGCGGCAACTCCGAGTCCTCGTAGACGAGGAAGAACTGGCTGCCGTTGGTGCCCGGACCGGTGTTCGCCATCGCCAGCGTGCCGCGCGGGTAGCGCACGGGGGTCCGCATCGCCGGATCGCTCAGCCGGTACTGATTAGTCGGGTACTCGTTGGGGAATCGGTAGCCCGGTCCGCCGGTGCCCGAACCGGTCGGATCGCCGCACTGCAGCACCGCGAGGTCGCCGGTGGTGAGCCGGTGACAGGGCGTGCCGTCGAAGAAGCCCTGCTGCGCCAGGCTGGCGAAATTGTTGACCGTGCACGGCGCTTTGGCGTTGTCGAGTTGGACGCCGATGTTGCCCTGGTTGGTTTTGATGCCGGCGCCGACGGTCTCGGGGTCGGTCGGTACCCGCCCCGTGCGCGGCGGCGTAGCGGGCTTGCTCGGCGGTTCGGAGGTGGACGGGTACTGGCAGTTCGAGCCGAGAGTGGGCGGCGGCTCGAAGTCGGGCAGTTCGGCGAGAGCGGGGTTCGGGGTCGCCGTGACGCCCGGCTCGGGCGTCATCGCGTCGAACCTCTCCAGATCCCGCGCGAGCGTAGTCACCAACACGATGCTGACCACGATGATCACGACAGTGAGCGCCGTCACCAGGTAGCCGACGATCAGCCCCGCGATCGCCAGTCCGCGGCCCTCCTCACCGGTCTTCTTGATCTGCGACAGCGAGATGTGGCCGAACACGATGCCCAGTGGCGCGAACAGGAACGCGCACACCAGCGCAAGAATGGCCATCGTGTTGGTCGGCCGCGGCGGCGGATAGCCGTAGCCTGCGAATCCCGGCGGGTAGCCGTGGCCCGGTGGCGGATATGCACCCGGGGGCGGGTAGGCGCCGTACGGCGACGGGGTGGTCACCCTGCTCAGTCCAGCAGGATCGACTTGATGTTGACCGGCGTCGCAGGAGCACCGTCCTGCCCGCCGCCGGCGACCCCGGCCGACGCGATCTTGTCCAGCGTCGCCAGGCCGGTCTCGTCGATCGTGCCGAAGACCGTGTAGCCCGGCGGCAACATCGAGTCCCCGTAGACCAGGAAGAACTGGCTGCCATTCGTATTGGGGCCGGCGTTGGCCATGGCCAGGGTGCCGCGCGGGTAGCGCACCGGTTCCAGCCGTTGCGGGTCATCGGGCTGGTACTGGTTGGTCGGGTACTCGTTGGCGAACGAGTAGCCCGGTCCGCCGGTGCCCTTGCCGCTCGGATCACCGCATTGGAGCACTTTCAGCGACTCCGCGGTGGTCAGCCGGTGGCACGGGGTGTTGTCGAAGAAGCCCTGCTGCGCGAGGCTGGCGAAGCTGTTCACCGTGCACGGCGCCTTGCCGTTGTCCAGGAGCAGTCCGATGTTGCCTCGGTCGGTCGCCATGCTGGCGCTGACCTGCGCGGGATCGGTCGGCACCTTGCCCGTGCGCGGCGGCTCGACGTCCTTGCTCGCCTTCTCGGCCGACGCCGGGTACTGGCAGTCCTCGCCGAGGCCGGCGGGCGCGGCGAAGGCGGGCAACTCGCCGGGCGCTGACGGCGCCGCGGAGGTGGTCGACGTGTCGGTGGCGGCCATGTCCTGGCTGTCGGAGTCCTTGTTCATGACGACGACGGTCGCGACGGCGGCGACCACCACGGCGGCGCCGGCCACCGAGCCGATGATCGCCCACAGGCGACGTCTGCGTTCCTTGGCGGCACGTCGCTCCAGTTGCCGTTCGAGTTTGCGCTTCGCTGTCGCGCGCCGCTGTTCGTTGGTCGGCACCGCCGGTGTCCTCCTGGCTGATGTGGATCGGTCGGCAACGAGTGTGCCAGGCGTTGCTGAGTGTGGCCTTACGCCCCACGCCGAGGCGGGGTGGGAGACTGGACGCCGTGTTCATCACCGGCTTCCCGGCCGGCATGTTGGCGTGCAACTGCTACGTGCTGGCTCCCCACCCAGGCGCCGACGCGATCGTCGTCGACCCGGGGCAGCGGGCGATGTCGCCGCTTCGCCGGATCCTCGACGAGAACCACCTGACCCCCTCGGCGGTGCTGCTCACCCATGGGCACATCGACCACATCTCGTCGGCGCAGAAGGTGGCCGACATGTACGGATGCCCGGCCTTCATCCATCCGGAGGACCGCGTCATGCTCACCGACCCGATCAAGGACTTCGGGCCGGGACTTGCGACGGGTCTGGCCCAGTTCGCGTTGAAGGCGATGTTCCGCGAGCCTCGGCAGGTCGTCGAGCTGGACCGCGACGGGGACAAGATCGAGCTGGGCGGCATCACCGTGACCGTCGACCACACGCCCGGCCACACCCGGGGTTCGGTGGTGTTCCGTGTGGTGCGGGGGCCCGACGAGTTGGCTTTCACGGGCGATACCCTGTTCCGGCAGTCCGTGGGCCGCACCGACCTGCCGGGTGGCAGCGGCCGCGACCTGCTCGGCTCGATCGTCAACAAACTGTTGGTGCTCGACGACGACACCGTGGTACTACCGGGGCACGGCCCCAAGTCCACGATCGGATTCGAGCGCCGCCACAATCCGTTTCTCGAAGGCTTGAGCTAAGTGAGTGAGTTTCAGGCGCCCAAGGGCGTCCCGGACTACCTGCCGCCCGACTCGGCGCAGTTCGTCGGTGTCCGTGACGGCCTGCTCGACACCGCCCGCAGGGCGGGGTACGGCGACATCGAGCTGCCGATCTTCGAGGACACCGCGCTGTTCGCCCGCGGCGTTGGCGAGTCCACCGACGTCGTCTCCAAGGAGATGTACACCTTCGCCGACCGCGGCGACCGGTCGGTGACGCTGCGGCCGGAGGGCACCGCAGGCGTGATGCGCGCCGTCATCGAGCACGGACTCGACCGCGGCCCGCTGCCGGTGAAGCTCTGCTACGCCGGACCGTTCTTCCGTTACGAACGTCCGCAGGCCGGCCGCTACCGCCAGCTACAGCAAGTCGGTGTAGAGGCAATCGGTGTCGACGACCCCGCACTGGACGCCGAGGTGATCGCGATCGCCGACGCCGGGTTCCGGTCCCTGGGGCTCGACGGCTTTCGGTTGGAGATCACGTCTCTGGGCGATGACACCTGCCGGTCGCAGTACCGGGAACTGTTGCAGCAATTCCTGTTCAAGCTCGACCTCGACGAGGAGACCCGCAGGCGCGCCGAGATCAACCCGCTGCGGGTGCTCGACGACAAACGCCCCGCCATCCGGGAACTGACCGCTGACGCGCCGGTGATGCTCGACCACCTGTCCGATGTCGCCAAGCAGCATTTCGACAGCGTGCTGGCGCATCTGGACGCCCTCGACGTGCCCTACGTCATCAACCCGCGCATGGTGCGCGGTCTGGACTACTACACCAAGACTACGTTCGAGTTCGTGCACGACGGACTCGGTGCGCAGAGCGGCATCGGCGGTGGTGGCCGCTACGACGGGCTGATGCGCCAGCTCGGCGGGAAAGACCTGTCGGGCATCGGTTTCGGACTCGGCGTGGACCGGACCGTGCTGGCGCTCAAGGCCGAGGGCAGAGAGGTCGGCGGCAGGGCCCGCGTCGACGTGTTCGGGGTGCCGCTGGGAGAGCAGGCCAAGCTGAAGCTGTCGGTGCTGGGCGCACGGTTGCGCGCCGCCGGTGTGCGTGTCGACCTGGCTTACGGTGACCGCGGTGTCAAGGGCGCGATGCGCGCCGCGGACCGGTCGGGCGCCGCGCTGGCGCTGGTGGCAGGCGACCGCGATATCGAGGCGGGCACGATCGGGGTGAAGAGCCTCGCGACCGGCGAGCAGACCGACGTCCCGGTCGACGACGTGCTCACCGAGGTACTCGCCCGACTCAACCGCGGCTGACCACATTCGGCCGAGCGTGCGTGTCTGCTGCGCGACACGCCGCGAAATTGCGACAGGGCTGCACGCTCGCGGCCCGTCGAGCGTGCGTCGACTGCGGCGGTGCCACCTCGTTGATCGCACTCACTTGGAAAGGTGACGCGTCAGTGCACGCCCTGGGCGACGGCGTTGAGCAGCTCGTCGACCTTGCCCACTCCACCGTCGAACGGGTTGCCGCGCTTGAGAACTTTCGTATCGCCAGGGGTGACGGCCACCAGCTTCGGTGAGCTGGAACCGATTTGGAACCTGCGGGCGAACTGCACCTGATCCAGCTGGACGAGCCCGCCCCCGCCGTAACTGAACAGGTTCAGCTTTCGGTCGAGCACCGCGACGGACCGGCATGTGTGCAGCGGTTGGCGGCGACGCCGGCGAAACTTGCGCACGGCGACGGCGAGCAGAACCGCCAACACCGCTGCCGCCGCAGTGAAGATCGCGCCGAGGCCGCGCGACGGCGTGCCGCCGATGAGTGCGACCAGACCGAATCCGCCGACGACCAGGGTCAGCACGCCCAGCACGAACGTCATCACAACCAGGCCTCCGGTGCGGCGGTCGAAGACGTTGACCCGTCGCCCGTCATCGGTGACCACCAGACCACCCGTGTCGGCGAGAACGCGGGGCTCGGCTGAAGATTCCACGCCATGCAGCGTGCCACCTCGCCGGTCGCGGGCGTGCGCAAACTGTCGAAGATTCGCGGAGTGTCGGGAGCAGACCCGCACGCTCGCGCGCAAAGGGGGGCCTCGCGAGCAAGGGGCCCTAGATGGCCATGGCGGCGCGGACATCGGCTTCCGATGCCGAGCCGCCGGTGCCGCTGGAGGTGACGCGGCCGGACTCCAGGACGTAATAGCGCTGCGAGGACTCCAGCGCGAAGCCGATGTGCTGCTCGACCAGCAGCACACCGAAGTCACCACGCCGGGTCAGGGCGGTGATCGCCGCCTCAATCTCGGCGACCACCGACGGCTGGATGCCTTCGGTGGGCTCGTCGAGGATCAGGCACTTCGGTGTGGTGATCAGCGCGCGGGCGATCGCCAGCTGTTGGCGTTGCCCGCCCGACAGCAGGCCCGCGCGCCGCGTCAGCAACTCGCTCAACGCGGGAAACAGGTCGAGCTGTTCGTCGATCAGCTGCTTGCCGTTCCTCCGGCCGTCCGCGACCACCTGCAGGTTCTCCATCGTCGTCAGCTGACCGAAAGACTGCTGTCCCTGCGGGACGTAGGCCAGACCCCGTGCCACCCGAGCGCTGGGACGCAATCTGGTGATGTCGTCGCCATCGAAGAGCACCGTGCCGGTATTGCATTTGAGCAACCCCACCGCGGCGCGCAGCAGGGTCGTCTTGCCGGCGCCGTTGTGGCCCATCACCGCCGCCACCCCGTCGGACGGCACCTCCACGCTGACGCCGTGGATGACCTCCGACCTGCCGTATCCGCAACTCACGTCGACAAGCTGGAGCATCAGGGGTTCTCCTCGATGAGTTCGTCCGGCACGCCGCCGGTGCCCGCTGCGGCGGTGCCGAGGTAGACCTCCTGCACTTTCGGGTTCGCCTGCACGTCGGCGACCGATCCCTGGGCAATCACCTGCCCGCGGGCGAGCACGGTCACCGAGGTGGCGAAGGCGCGCATGAAGTCCATATCGTGCTCGACGACGACAACCGTGCGCTGAGCGCCGATGCGCCGCAACAGGTTTCCGGTCTCCTCGCGTTCTTCGTGGCTCATGCCCGCGACCGGTTCGTCCAGCAGCAGCACGTCGGCGTTCTGGACGAGCAGCATACCGATCTCCAGCCACTGCTTCTGGCCGTGTGCCAAAACCCCCGCCGGCTTGTCGGCCAGGCCGGCCAGCCCGATCGTCTCGAGCGCCTCCTCGATGACGGGCGGCACACTGCTGCGCCGGCGCAGCAGCGACCACACCGACCGGCCCGCGCCCGCGGCGATGTCCAGGTTCTGCAGGACTGTCAGTTGTTCGAAGACGCTGGCGGTCTGGAAGGTCCGGCCCACACCCGACCGCGCGATCTGGTGCACCTTCTTGCCGAGCAGTTCCACTCCAGATTTGTTGACCGACCCGGTCGCGTGCACCAAGCCGGTGATCGCATCGACGACCGTGGTCTTGCCCGCCCCGTTCGGCCCGATGAGGAACCGCAGGTCGCCCTGGAACAGCGTGAGGTCGACGTCGCTGACGGCCTTGAAGCCGTCGAAATCGACGGTGAGTCCTCGGACTTCGAGGTACTCGGTGCCCATGCCGACGTTGCCCCCCGTCGCGGGTTCCATCGGGTGCACTTCCGTGGTCATGTGGCGGCGCCCACCTTCTGCGCATCGGGATCGGCTGCGGTCACAGGTTTCGGCGGCGCCGGGTCCTTCGGCTTGCGGACCCGGCGGCGTTTCAGCAACATCCCCAGCCCTGCCAGACCGGCGGGGAAGAAGCCGACGACGACGATGAACAACAGACCCTGGGCGTAGATCCACTCCGAGGGGAACCGTTCGGAGAACAGGGTTTGCGCCCACGCGACGCCGATCGCGCCCAGCACCGGACCCAGCAGCGTGGTGCGCCCGCCGATCGCCACGCCGATCAGAAACGCGATAGACGGAAGGATGCCGACCTGCGACGGTGCGATGAACCCGACGATCGGCGCGAACAGCGCGCCCGCGATGCTGGCGAACAACGCCGCCGCGGTGTATGCGACAACCTTGATGTTGGCCGGGTCGTAGCCGAGGAATCGCACCCGCTCCTCGCCGTCGCGCACGGCCACCAGCAGTTCGCCATAGCGGCTCTGCATCAGTTGCCGGACCACGGCGACGACGACGAGCAGGACCCCCGCCGCGATGAAGTACAACATCCGCCGGTTGGCCGGGTCGTTGAGCGTGAACCCGAAGAACGTGCGGAACCTGTTGAGACCGTTGCTGCCTCCCAGGCTGGTCTGGCCGACCAGCAGAATCGCCATCGCCGCGGCCAACGCCTGAGACAGGATCGCGAAGTAGGCACCCTTCACCCGGCGTTTGAACACCCCCAGACCGAGCGCGGCCGCGATACCCGTCGGCACCACGACGATCGCCAGCAACGTGAACGCGGGGGAGGCGAACGGTTGCCAGTAGGCCGGCAGTTCGCGGACACCGGCGATCTGCATGAAGTCGGGCACGTCGTTGCCGAAGATCTGTGCGTCGGCGATCTTGAGGTGCATGCCCATCATGTAGCCCCCGAGGCCGAAGAACACCCCCTGCCCCAGCACCAGCATGCCGCCGCGGCCCCAGGCCAGCCCGATCCCGACCGCGACGATCGCGAAGCACAGGAACTTGCCCAGCAGGCTCAGCCGAAAGTCCGACAGCGCCACCGGCGCGACACCGAACAGCAGCACCGCCGCGACACCGAAGCCGGCCCACGTCTGCCATCGACCCAGGAAGGTCGTCACGCGAGACTCCTTGTCCGAACGGTGAACAGCCCTTGCGGCCGGGCCTGCAGGAAGATCACGATGATCACGAAGACGATGACCTTCGCCAGCGACGCGGTGGTGTTGTACTCGATGAACGAGTTCAAGAAGCCCAACCCGAACGCCGCGATGACGGTGCCCTTGATCTGCCCGAGACCTCCGACCACCACCACGAGGAACGCGTCGATCAGATAGCTCTGGCCGATCGTCGGGCTCGTCGAACCGATCAACGTCAACGCCACCCCGGCGACTGCCGCCAACCCGGAACCGATGAAGAACGTCGTCACATCGGTTCTGCGCGAAGAGATGCCGCTGGTCTCGGCGAGGTCGCGGTTGGCGACCACGGCCCTGATCCGCCGGCCCATCGGGCTCATCTTCAAGGCGGCGGCCAGTGCGACGACGCAAGCCACGGCGAGCAAAAGGATGAAGATGCGGGTCTTCGGTACCACCGCGCCGAAGATCTCCACGCCGCCGGACAGCCACGCCGGCGCCACCACGTTGACCGCGGGTGCCCCGAAGACGTCGCGGGCGACCTGCTGCAGCACCAAGCCGACGCCGAACGTCACCAGCAGGGTGTCCAGCGGCCGGTGGTACATGCGTCGGATCAGCGTCGTCTCCAGCAGCGCGCCCATCACACCGCCGATCGTGAAGCCGAGCACCAACGAGATCAGCAGAGACGCACCGGCACTGGATACGATCTGCTGCACGACGTAGGCGGTGTAGCAGCCGGCCATGATGAACTCGCCGTGCGCCATGTTGATGACGCCCATCTGACCGAACGTCAGTGACAAGCCCAGCGCAGCCAGCAACAGGATCGAGCCGAGGCTCAATCCCGTTGCCAGCTGCCCGATCAGGACATCCATCCCCGACTCAGCTGGACAGGCCCGCGGCCCATGGGTACGACTTCAGGTAGGGGTCGGGCTCGATCGGCCCTGGCGACTCCCAGATCGTGTAGATCAGCCCGTCGGGGCGGATCTCGCCGATGCGCGCGGTTTTCGTGATGTGGTGGTTCTCGCCGTCGATGGTGACCAGACCTTCGGGGGCATCGAACGTCACACCACCAGCGGCGTCCTGCACCGCCTTGACGTCGAAGGACTTCGCCTTCTCCACGGTGTTCTTCCACAGGAACACCGACACGTAGGCCGCTTCCATGGGATCCGACGTCGGCTTGTTCGCGCCGAACTTGTCCTTATAGGCCGCGACGAACGCCTTGTTCATCGGGTTGTCGACGGTCTCGTAGTAGTCCCAGGCGGTCAGCTGGCCGGTCACGTTCTGCACACCGATGCCGCCGACCTCCTCCTCGGCGATCGACACCGACACCACCGGCATATCCTGGGGCGTGAGCCCGACGTTGCGGTACTCGCGGAAGAACGCGACGTTGGAATCACCGTTGAGCGTGTTGAACACGGCGTCCGCGTCGGCGCTGCGGACCTTGTTGACGATGGTGGAGAAGTCGGTCGAGCCGAGTGGCGTGTAGTCCTCGCCCTTGATCTCCATCCCGTTGGCTTCCGCGTACGCCTTGATGATCCGGTTGGCGGTCTGCGGGAACACGTAGTCACTGCCCACCAGGTACAGCGACGTCACGCCTCGGCCCTTGAGGTAGTCGAGCGCGGGCACGATCTGCTGGTTGGTGGTCGCCCCGGTGTAGAAGATGTTTTTCGACGATTCCAGGCCCTCGTACTGCACCGGGTAGTACAGCAGCGAGTTGGCGCTCTCGAAGACCGGCAGCATCGCTTTGCGAGACGACGACGTCCACCCGCCGAAGACCGCGGCGACACAGTCGCTGGAGATGAGCTTCTCCGCCTTCTCCGCGAACACCGTGGGTTCGGAGGCGCCGTCCTCACCGACCAGCTGGACCTGCTTGCCCAGCACGCCGCCCGATGCGTTGATCTGTTCGACCGCAAGGTCGATGGCGTGGCGGACCGTCACCTCGGAGATGGCCATAGTGCCCGACAGCGAGTTCAGCGCGCCCACCTTGATCGTCGGACCGGAGGTGTCGACGCAGGACTGCGCGTTCGCCGAATCCGACTCGGTCGCCTTGCTGCCGCAGCCGGCCAGCACCAGGCTCGCCGCGGCGACGATGCTTCCCGCAGCGAGAGCCGACCGTTTCACCGACGAGCGTCGTGGTAGTCGCATAACAGCCTTCCCCTATATATCCGCAGTGCACAGCGCCCGACGAGCGTCGAGTCGAGTGCCAGAGTCGCAACACCGTTAGGTGTCGATTCGGGACGTTAGAGCGGCGGTGTTTCTGCGAAGTGTCTATGTGTGACGACCTGATTAACCTGTTGCTGTTCTGCTGTTGGTTTGCCGTTGGTCTGCGACGCGCGGTGCCTGACCTGCCGCAGCGGTAACGATCCGGTACGGTGCGGCGATGTGACGGACATGCGAACAGCGACAACCAGAGTCGGGGCCGCGTTCCTGCTGGCAGCGGCGTCGATAGCGCTCAACCACAGCGTTGCGAGCGCCCAGTCCACGGGTCACGTCGTGAAGTACACGCTGGTTTCGGCCGGCGCCAGCGACTACACCCTCAACTATCTGACCGCACAACCCCCGAGCAAGGAGGCCTACAACGCCGACGCCTACGCCTTCCTGAAGAAGGAGGAGGTGGTGCTGCAGCCGGGCGTGCCGTGGGTGTTCGAGACGACCCTGGAGGATCCGCAGTGGGCGATCCTCACCGCCAGCACCGGCGTCCACGCGATGACGGCCCCACCGAATCCCAATTGCGAGATCACCATCGACGGACAGGTGGCGGTGCAGAACAGCGGGCCCTACACCGCCCACTGCCAGCTGAGCCAGTGGTGAGCCGCAGCGGCTAGCCCGACGTCTCGCCCGCGGCGCGAACCGCGCGCACGAATGATGCGAGCGCGGCGCCGATCTCGTCGGGGCTGTCCTCCTGGATGAAATGGGTGCCGGCGACCGTGACCTCCGTCTGGTTGGGCCAGGTACGGACGAAGTCGCGGACACGCCCGCGGGTGATCGCGCCGGGTTCGGCGTTGACGAACAGCTTCGGCACATCGGATCGCGCAAGCCAGGCGCCGTATTCCTCGACGATCGCGACGACGTCGGCCGGTTCCCCTTCGATCGGGATGTTGCGCGGCCACGACAGCGTCGGACGGCGGTCTTCGCCGGGGTTGCGAAACGGTGCGCGATAGTGCTCCATCTCGTCGTCGCTGAGCTTGCGCTGGATCGCACCGGGCAGCACCGCTTCGACGAACAGGTTCTGCTCGAGCACCATCGCATCGCCCTGCGGGGAGCGGAAACCCTTGAAGACATCGCTCGCCGGACCCGGGAAGTCGGCCCACTCGATGGGCATGGCGATGGCCTCCATGTAGGCGATGCCCGCCACGCGGTCCCGGTGCTGGTTGGCCCAGTCGAAGCCCAGCGCCGACCCCCAGTCGTGCAGCACCAGGATGACGCGGTCGCCGAGATCCAGTGCGTCCCACAGCGCGAACAGATAGTCGCGCTGTTCGGCATAGTGGTAGCGGTCGGGCCCCGAGTCGTCGAGCTTGTCCGAACCGCCCATGCCGATCAGATCGCAGGCGATCAGACGGCCGAGGTCGGCCAGATGCGGCATCACATTTCGCCACACGTACGACGACGTCGGGTTGCCGTGCTGGAAGACGATCGCATCACCCGAGCCCTCTTCGACGTAGGCCATCCGCTTACCGTTGATCTCCCGATACTTCAGCGTCCCGTACGGCCTGGCACTCATGACCCCTCCTCAATCCCGTTGTCGGTCAGTGTCTTCGCAGCCACATTGCGCGCAGCCAGGTCCAGGATCCGGTCAAGACGACTCCCGCTTCGCCCGGGCCCGCGGACCCGGCCCATCTCGCATGATGCGCATCATGCCACACGGTCACTCGGACGCGATGCGCTCGGCGAGGCCTCGCAACACCGGCGGCAGGGCAGCGCAATGCAGGACTCCCAGCCGCTGCGTGGCGCGGGTGAGCGCGACATACAGGTCGGCGGCGCCGCGCGGACCGTCAGCGAGGATCCGCTCCGGTTCCACGACGAGAACGGCGTCGAATTCGAGGCCCTTGGCCTGCGTCGGCGGCACGGCACCGGGCACGTCCGCAGGACCGATCACGAGGCTGGTGCCGTCCCGGCCGGCCTCGGCGCGCACGAATTCGGCGATGGCGTCGGCCAGTCCGTCTCGCGGCACCCGGCGCGCCCACGGCGGTACCCCACAGGCCCGCACGGACTCCGGCGGTACGACGTCCGGTGCGAACTCGGAGAGCAGTGCCGTGGCCACCGCCATGATCTCGGCCGGAGTGCGGTAGTTGACCGACAGTGACCGGTAGAGCCATCGGTCGGGCACATACCGGTCCAGCATCGCTGCCCACGACGTAGCGCCCGCCGCCGACCGGCGCTGCGCCAGATCGCCCACCACCGTGAACGACTTGCTGGGGCAGCGCCGCATCAGCACCCGCCAGTCCATCTCGGACAGTTCCTGCGCCTCGTCGACCACCACGTGACCGTATGTCCAGTCCCGGTCGGCGGCGGCCCGCTCTGCCACGTCGCGGTTGTCGCGTTCGGTGAAGCGGTCGGCCAGGTCTTCGGCGTACAGCAGATCGCTGGCGATCAGATGATCCTCGTCGTCCATCAGATCCTCACGCGCCACCATGATGTCGAGAACGCCTGCGGCGTAAGCCTCTTCGGCCCGACGCTGCCTGTCGGCCGACTTGTCGGCCGGCGCGTCCCGGCCCAGCAGATCGACCAATTCGTCGAGCAACGGCACGTCCGAGACCGTCCAGGCGTCACCTTGCGCGCGCCACAGCGCCTGGTCAGCACCCACCGCCCGCAGCCGCTCGCGTGACGAAAGCAATGGGGCCAAAACCGATTCCGGGGTCAGGATGGGCCACAGCTCGTCGAGTGCCGCGGCGAACTGCTCGCTCTCGGCGAGCTCGTCGGTCAGGGCCGCGCGCAGATCCTCCCAGGCGTCCCGGTCTCCCCGCGTCAACCAACCCTTGCCGATGCGGGCGATCGCGCGTTCGGTAAGCACATACGTCACGATCTCGCGGAACACCGCGCGGGCCTCGTTGTGCGGGCGTCCGCTGTCGCGTGCCTCCTGCCTGGCCCACTCCGCGGTTTCGGAGTCGATGCGCACCGTGACGTCCGACAGCTCGATCCGCAGCGGTTCCGCGGGCAGCCACTGGCGGTCGGCGACCGCGGCGACGAGCACGTCGATCATCTTCAGCGAGCCCTTGAACCGAGCGACCCCGGGCTCTTCCTCGGCGGTGACGTGCAGTCCCGGCCGCAGGTCACCGACGGTCATGAAAACCACGGTGGTCTCGCCCAGCGACGGCAGCACCCGCGAGATGTGGTCGAGGAACGCCGGATTGGGACCGACCACGAGGACTCCGTGCCGTTCGATCCGCTCGCGATGGGTGTAGAGCAGGTAGGCGACGCGGTGCAGTGCCACCACGGTTTTGCCGGTGCCCGGCCCGCCCTCGATCACCAGCACACCGGAGTGGTCGAGGCGGATGATCTCGTCCTGCTCTGCCTGAATGGTGGCGACGATGTCGCGCATTCCCGGATTGCGCGGCGCGTTGACCGCTGCCAGCAGCGCCGCATCGCCGTGGGCGCCGGCTCCGGGCCTTCCCAGGTCTTCGTCGGTGAAGTCGAGCACCCGGCGCCCGAGCGGATGGAACTGACGGCGCCTGCGCATGCCCTCGGGATGGGCCGGGGTGGCGGTGTAAAACGGGCGCGCCGCCGGGGCGCGCCAGTCGAGCAACAGCGGTTCGTAGTCGTGGGCCTCGTCGAACAGGCCGATGCGGCCTATGTACTTCGGGTCACCGGTGACCGGGTCCAGGCGCCCGAAACACAACCCGTGGTCGGCCACGTTCAGTCGGTTCATCTGCTTGGCCAGCGCATGCACTTCGGCATCGCGGTCGACGAGCGAGTCGGCATCGCCGCGCAGGGCCGCGCGGTACCGGTCCTTGACCCGCCTCCGTTCGGCGTCGAGTCGCTCGTACAACCCGGCCACGTAGCGCTGCTCGGCCTGCAGTTCGGCTGCGTGTTGATCACTTGGCACGCGGTTCCTGGTCCTTCCGCCCCTGCCGAAACCGTCCAGTTTCGTCTCCGGCCAGCGATTTTGAGGCATGACCCCGGCCTTGCCGCAAGCCCCCATCCGCGCTATAGATTGGAATGGGACCACCGGTCAGCGGTCCTTGACATCGTGTCGAACGTGCGTTCGAATGGATGTATGCGGTGGGATGGCCAGGGTGTCGGCGTCGACGACGGAGCTTTGCCCGGTCTGCAGCGAATCGGTTTCGTCCGCAGCGTGCGGACACCGCAGTTCGACGGAATAACCTTCCACGAAGTGCTCTGCAAGTCGGCGTTGAACAAGGTGCCGCACGCCTCGATGCTGCCGTTCAAGTACACGGTCAACGGCTACCGCGGGTGTTCGCACGCCTGCCGGTACTGCTTCGCGCGGCCCACCCACGAATACCTCGACCTCGACTGCGGCACCGATTTCGACAGCCAGGTAGTGGTCAAGACCAACGTGGCCGACGTCCTGCGCCGCGAATTGTTGCGGCCGTCGTGGCAGCGCGAGACCGTCGCGCTCGGCACCAACACCGACCCCTACCAGCGCGCCGAGGGCCGCTACGCCCTGATGCCGGGCATCATCGCCGCACTGGCCGACTCCGGCACCCCGTTCTCGATCCTGACCAAGGGCACGCTGCTGCGCCGTGACCTGCCGCTGCTGACGGAGGCCGCGCGCCGGGTCGATGTCAGCGTGGCGGTGTCGCTTGCCGTGGGCGATCCGGACCTGCACCGGGACGTCGAACCCGGGACGCCCTCGCCGCAGGCGCGCCTCGGTCTCATCGCCGCCATTCGCGACGCCGGCCTCGACTGCCACGTCATGGTGGCCCCGGTACTGCCGTACCTGACGGATTCGGTGGCCCACCTCGACGCACTGCTGGCCCAGATAGCCGCCGCGGGAGCCACGGGCGTCACGGTGTTCGGCCTGCACCTGCGCGGCTCCACGCGCGGCTGGTTCATGGGCTGGCTGGCACGCTGCCACCCCCGCCTCGTCGCGACATACCGCGACCTCTACGGACGCGGCGCCTACCTGCCGCAGGATTACCGGAAGATGCTGCACGACAGGGCGGCTCCGCTCATCAGGAGACACGGCTTGGTTCCGGACCGCCGGTCGTTCCGCGCCGCCGAGGCGTCGGCGGCCACTCCGCCGCCGGAGCTGCAGCCGACGCTGTTCTAGTCGAAACCGCTGTCGGAGCCCGGAACGAGGGGCTCAGCTCTTGTTGCGCTTGACCTGATTGAACGGCACGCCGCGGTCGGCGGCGGGTTCGCGCGGGAAGCCCAGCACGCGCTCGCCGATGATGTTGCGCGCGATCTCGGTGGTGCCGCCGCCAAGCGCCGCGGTCTGTCGGGAGAGGTAGCGCTCGCCGTACCGGGTGAGGCCGTCGCCGACGTCGACCACCGCACCGCTCGCGGCGATGGCCAGGGCAGTGTCGAATTCCAGGTGGTGTGTCTCGGCATGAGTGATTCGGATGATCGAACCCGCCGCCGGCGGCAGCGAGCCGTCGAGCACGCCGTGGTAGACGTGGTCGACGAGTTGCGCCTGCACCGCGCGGTGCACCAACGCGCGGCCCGCCATCGCTTGAAGCCGTTCGTTGTCGGGCTGGCCGACCTTGTCCAGCAGCTCGACGTAGTCGATGGGGACATCCGACTTGCCTTCTGCGCCGATGCCACTGGCGAACTCCGACCCGCCGCCGACCGCTCGCCGCTCGTGATAGAGCTGGCGCGATGCGACGTGCCAGCCTCCGTTGACCTCGCCGACCACCGCGTCGTCGTCGAGTTCGAGGTTGTCGAAGAACTCCTCGCAGAACTCGACCGAGCCGTTGACCTGCTTGATGCGCCGCAGCGTGATGCCCGGGCTGTTCATCGGCACCAGGAACATCGTCAGCCCTTCGTGCTTGGGCACGTCCCAGTTGGTGCGGGCCAGCATCAGCCCATAATCGGCGGCGAACGCGCTTGTGCTCCACGTTTTTGCGCCGTTGATGACCCACTTGTCGCCCTTGCGTTCGGCGCGGGTGATGACGCCGGCGAGATCCGAGCCGCCGCTCGGCTCGGACAGCAGTTGCACCAGCACTTCGTCGCCCCGCAGCGCGGCCGAGATGTGTCGGCGCTTCTGTTCCTCGCTGCCGGTGTCGAGAATGGTCGCCGCGCAAATCGTGAACGTCGGCGTGTTGAGAATGATCGGCAACTCGTAGCTGCGCGACACGTTGTCGAAGGCCTTCTGGTACGCGATCGGAAGGCCCAGACCGCCGTACTCCTTCGGGAAACAGATCCCGGCGAAGCCGCCGTCGTTCAGCTTCCGCTGCAATTCGCGCGCCCGCAGCCAGGGCTCATCTTCGCCGCGGTCGTGTTCGGGCGGGTTGGCGGGGTCGATCGGCGGCATGTTCTGCGCCAGCCACGCCTCGGCGCGGGCGGTGAAGTCCTCAACGGACTCCTCGGTGGTGGGCGGCGCCGATGCCGTCTCGGTCATGAGGCTTGCTCCAGTCCCCGGCTTGCGTGTGGGCTCACCCTGTTGAGCGAGTAGACACGGAGATTGTGGTCCTCGGGTGTGCCGAACATCGACCGGTTCAACGCCACCCGGCGAAGGAACAGGTGCAGATCGTGTTCCCATGTCACACCGATGCCGCCGTGCAACTGCACGCACTGCTGCACCATCCCCGGAGCGTATTCGCCCACATACGACTTCGCGACGCTGACCGTCAGATCGGCGCCGGGGGAGCGCGCGGCGACCTCGGCCACCGCGGCATTCGTGGTCGCGCGGCATGCTTCGAACCAGATCTTCAGGTCGGCGTACTTGTGCTTGAGCGCCTGATAGGAGCCCAGCGGGCGGCCGAACGAGTGCCGGTCGAAGCCCCACTGGATCGTGAACGCCAGCACGGTGTCCAGGATGCCGACGACCTCGGCGCACTGAAGCACCATCGCAATCTGGCTCTGCCGGGCGATCAGCGCATCGGTCTGCTCGGCGGTGCCCACGGCCGCTGAGACGTCGACCTCGACGCCGTCGAACCGCACCCGTGCGTACTTCTTGACCATGTCGATGGAGTTCTGCGGCTCCACCGTTACGCCGGGCGTGTCGGACGGCACCAGGAACTGGCGTACCGCGCCCTCGGATTGCGCTGTGACGAGCAATATCTGACTGTCGGCACCGCCCTCGACGCGGTCCTTGACCCCGTCGATCCGGAAGCCGCTGGCGGTCCGCGTCGCGGTGACCGTCGGGGTCAGCGGTGCCCACGGGCGGCCCGGTTCATACACCGCCCATGACGCCACCACCTCGCCGGCGATCAGCGCCTCGATGGTGTCCGCATGGTGATCCGGTGCCTCGACGAGCCCGGCGAGCACGGTGCTGACCGGATGCAGGGGACCGGGGGTGACGGTCTTGCCTGCTATTTCGGCCACCAGTGCCAGGTCTTTGACCCCGTCGCCCGAGACACTTCCGCCGCCCAGGTGCTCGGGCACCAGCAGGCTGGTCCAGCCCAGCTCAGCGGCCCGGCGCCACCAGCCGGGATCGAAAGAGGTTCCTGCGTCGTGCATCTCGCGGATGCGGCGCAGCGGCGTCTCCTTCTCGAGGAACGATTGCGTCGTCGACGCGAAGAGCAGTACCTCGGGGTTGTTCGGGCTGTCGGTCACCGGCGCCGGCTCGCTTTCGTGGTCATGCGAAAATGCGTGCCTCTAAATCAGGCGGGGATGACGAGCGCGGGCACGTCAGGATTGTGCACGATCTCGTTAGGTACCTTGAACAGGTCGATCATGTTGCCGCCCATGACCTTTCGCTGTCCCTCGTCGTCGAGCCCCTGCAGGTCGTCGATTAGATGCGTCGGCTCGGCCAGTCCCTCCGGATGCGGCCAGTCGGAGCCGAAGATCACCCGGTCCACACCCAGCAGGTCGGCCATCTGCTTGAAGTCGTCCTCCCAGAACGGCGCCACGTACACGCCGCGCTTGAACGCCTCGATGGGGTTCTCGGGGAACTCCTGCGGCATCTTCTTGTACACGCCGTCGAACTGTTTGAACAGGTACGGCACCCAGTCGGCGCCGTTCTCGATGGACAGGACACGCAGATCGGGGTTGCGGGTCAACGCGCCGTGGCACACCAGCGCGGCCATCGAGTCCTCGATCGGCCGCTTGCCCATCGAGACCATGCGGAACGCGGTGGGCTTGAAGGGCAGGTACTCGTCGGCGGGCTCCCAGTCGTTGAGGTACTCGGCGTATCCGGAGTCCGATGCGTGCATGGACACCGGGATACCGGCCTTCACACAGGCATCCCAGAACGGGTCGAACTCAGGTAGACCGAACGACTTGGTGCCGCGCAGGCCCGGCACCGGCGCGGGTCGCACGAGGACGGTCTTGGCGCCACGCTCGAGACACCACTGAAGCTCTTCAAGCGCGCGGTCCATGATGCCCAGGTTGATGACCGGCGTGGAGAAGATGCGGGCTTCGTAGTCGAACTGCCATGTCTCGTACATCCACTCGTTGAGGGCGTGGATGACGTCGGCGATGAGCTCGGGATCGTCCTTCATCCGCTCTTCGACGAGGCTGGCCAGGGTCGGGAACATCAGCGAGTAGTCGAGCCCGAGGCCGTCCATGACCTCGAGACGCGCGGCCGGTTCGCGGAAGGCGGGGATCGCCTTCATCGGCTTTCCCATCACCTCGCGGAAGCTCTTGCCGCCGCTGCCGTGCTTGAAATACTCCTCCTGCGCCCCCGGCCGGGCGACCACCTCGAACGTCGGGTTGGGGATGTAGTCGCTGACCTGATTGCGCACCATGATCTTGGTGCGGCCGCGGACCTCGATGTAGTCGATGACGTTCTTTCGGCGGTCCGGAAGGAACTTCGTCAGCGCTTCCTTCGGCTCGTAGAAGTGGTTGTCGGCGTCGAACACCGGATAGGGCAGCTTGCGGGCCATGTCGACTCCTAAGTCTCCGGGAAGTCTGATTTCACTCTGGTGGTAATGACATTACCACTTACAGACCAGCGAAAACAGCGCGGCTCGAGAAGCTGGTTCTCCGGCGGTCGGGTGCAGGTCAGACGAGGTGTCGGGATCAGCTGGCGAGCAGGCCGTTGACGCAGAAGCCGTAGATGTGGGCAGCGGTCACCGGCGCGCCATTGAGTTCGGCGCCCAGCACCTGCAGGCGCATGGCGCCTAGTGCCGACTGCATGATCAGGGCTGCGGTGGCATCGACGTCGAGGTCGGTGCGGAAGGCGCCCTCGGCGATGCCGCGATCGATGATGTCTTTGATGAGGTCGTGGACGGGTGAGAGAACGCGGGCGTATTCGCGCGGCAGCGCCTCGGCCAGATGGTCGTTGTAGTAGGTCAGACCGCGGTTGACCCGGTCCTGGGTGGACGACTCGGCCGGGGTGCAGATCCGGTCGATGAGCACGCGCAACGCCTCGGCGGGGGGCAGTTCGGCGGTGTCGTCACGCCAACGGCGCGTCGACTCGGACATGATCTTGTCGATCAGCGCGAGAAGCAGTTCGTCTTTGGTCGAGAAGTGTTGGTAGAAGGACCGCAACGACGTCTTGGACCGCTCGACCACCTCCAGGACCGTGAAGTCGGTGCGTCCCGTCTCGCCGAGGATCGCCAGCGCCGACCGCATGAATCGGGTAGGCCGCGACTCGGTGTCGGCGCCGACGGTGCTCGTCGCCCGTCCGCTGGGCTTGGCCATCGTCACCACCTTCAAACTTGGGAATGCTGGTAATGACGTTACCGCTTTTGCAGATGCTCGGTTACTGTTCCTGTCCATGACGACAGACTCAGCCCACACGCCGTGGTCTGTGCAGGGACTGCTCGACCTGTTCGACGTGCAATCCGCAGGCGAGAATCTCTTCACGGCCGAGACCGGGCCCGCAGGCGAGGACGAGCGCCAGGTGGTCGAGGGCACGCAGGTGCTCGCGCAGGCGATCGTGGCGGCGGCCAAGCGGTTCCAGGGCAAATCGGTGCGCTCGGTGCATGCGGTGTTCGCGCGTGCGGTGATGGTCGGTGCGGGCCCGGTCGAGTTGGACATCGACGTCGTCAGCGAAGGTCGTTCCACCGCAACGGCCGTCGTCGCGGCCAAGCAGAACGGCAAACGGTGCATAACGGTGACCGTGCTGGCCGACGTGCCGACCGCCGATGTCATCCGCCATGCGCTGGCCTGCCCGCAGGTGACGGCTCCCACCGATGCTCATGACTGCAGGATGCCCATGGCCGGACGGCAGGTGCGGTTGGTGGACGTGGTCGACGTCAACAGCCCCGACGAGGTGGGGCCGCCGGAACTGCATGCCTGGCTGCATTACGACCCCATCCCGGCGCGCGACGAGCTGGCCAAGGCGCTGGTCGCGTATTTCACCGGGCATCTCGGTATTTCGACGACGATGCGCGCGCACGAGGGAATCGGCACCGCGCAGTCGCACGTCACGGTGTCCACTGCGCCGATGACGATCTCGGTCAGCTTCCACGAGCCGTTCTCCTGGGACGGCTGGCTGCTCTACAGCCACGAGAGCACACAGGTCGGAGCCGGGATGTCGTACGTGCGCGGCACCGTGCACACCGAGTCCGGTGAGCTGCTGGCGTCGTTCGGCCAGGACGCGCTGATCCGCCCGCTGCGCACCTCCGATGGTGCGATCAAGGAGCAGTCTCGCCTGTAGAAGCCGTGTCGAAACTGAACTTATGCGTGTGATTCGCGCAATTCGCATGAAAAAGTTCAGACTCGGCGGTGCTAAATCTTGAGATAGCCCTTGTCGGCCGGGATCTGGGCCGCCGTCACCAGGGACGACGCGTCGCTCGCCAGCCACACCACGATGTCGGAGATGAGGTCGGGGTCGGCCAGTGAATCGGTCGGTAGTGCGCCGGGTGAGAAGCTGTGGATGTAGTTCTGGTGGTCGGCGAAGATCTGCCACATCGAGGTGTCATTGCCCATCGGGGTGTCGGTGCCGTACGGGTGAACGGAGTTGACCCGGATGCCGAATTCGCCGAGTTCAACGGCCAGAGAGTTGGTGAGGCCGACGACACCGAACTTACTGGCGCAGTAGTGCCCGCAGCCCGGAACGGCCTTGATGCCGGCGGCCGAACTGATGGTGATGATCGATCCGCCGTTGCCTGCGTCGATCATCGGCGGCACCACGGCCTTGACCGTGTTCCAGACGCCGGTGAGGTTGACGTCGAGGACGTCCTGCCACTGCTGGGCCGAGATCTCCCACAGCCGACCCCAGTTCATCACGCCGGCGTTGGCGACGACGATGTCCAGGCGGCCGAACTGTTCGATCGCCCCGGCCACCACGCGCTGCTGGCCGACGGCGTCGCGGACGTCGACGCGGTCGGCGACGATCTTGCGGCCCTCGCCTTCGACGAGGTTCACCGTCTCAGCGAGGTCCTCGGGCAGGGCAGGTGGATAGCCGTTGTGCTCGGCAACGGGCCCACAGGCGTCGATGGCCACGATGTCGGCCCCGGCGCGCGCCAGTCGGATGCAGTGCGCGCGGCCCTGTCCGCGGGCGGCGCCGGTCACGTAAGCCACCTTGCCCGCCAAGGGGCGGTCGGGATTCGTCATGCCGGTACCTCCGTGGTTTGGCGGCCACGGGCCTCGGCGATGACCCGTTCAGCCATGCCGGCCTCCCCTCAGCCCATCGACGATGTGATCGCAGACGAACCGGCGTACCGCGCGTGGGCTGTCCAGATTCACCCCGATCGGCGGCACCAACTCGAAACTCAACAGCATTCGCACTATCCATTCGCTTGCCCGGCCGGGATCCACCCCCGCGCCGACCTCACCACGTCGTTGCGCGGCGCGTACCCGTGACTTCCACAGCTCCACCGCGCGTTTCAACAGGTCGTCGCCGATGTTGCGGAGCAGGAGCACCAGGATGCTCTCGTCGCTGCCCCGCGGGGCCACCGAGTCGGAGTGCTGGCGGTGCCGACACACCAGGACCGCGGCTGCCGCGACCTGATCGGCGAGCGTGGCTTCCCGGTCGACCTCGGCGGCCATGGTGTCGATGAACGCCGAGGCCAGCGAATCCAGCGCCGTCTTGATCGCCGCGTCGCGGCCGCCGAGCGCATTGTGCACGGTGCCACGCGAAACCCCGGCCGCCTCGGCCACCGCGGTCAGGCTGAACTGCCGGGGGCCCAGGCGACGCAACGTCGCCGTCGCGGCCGCCAGCAGGACGGGCGACACCGACCGTTCGGGCATTTGAACACATTAGCGATATGTGTTCAATGCGGTCAACGGTTCAGTCGGCGCCGGCGGCCAGCCACGCCTCGAAGGTGGTCGGGGTGATGCGAGCGTTCGCACCCGGCAGCAGAACATTTCCCGCCATCGTCACGCCGAAGACACCGGCCCAGGTCGGTACCAACTTGATGTCAAGGCCCTTGACCTGCAGTGTGCGGCGTGCCATGTCAACGAGATCCTCAGTCTCCGGCCCGGCGACGTCGACGTGGCGGCCTTGCGGTTCGCCAACCGCGACCTCGGCCAGCACCTCGGCGATGTCGTCGGGTGCGATCGGCTGGACCAGTAGCGGCGCGATCGTGGCGACGCCGTCCTGTTCGGTCCACGACGTGACCGTCGCCGCGAAGTCGTGAAACTGGGTGGCGGGCACGATCGTCCACGGCACGCGGCCCTCGCTGACCAGCCGTTCCTGCTCGCGCTTGCCCGAGTAATGCGGGTTGCCCTCGATGGCGTGGATGCCGACGATCGACAGCAGCACGTGGTGGCGGACGCCTGCACGCTGCTCGGCGGCGAGCAGGTTGCGGGTGGTGGTCCCGAAGTACTCGGCGGTCGCGTCGCGGTCCGAGGGCGGGGCGCTGATCGCGTCGACGACGGCGTCGACGGCGGTGAGCGCCTCATCGAGACCGTCCCCGGTCGTCAGGTCCACGCCGAGTGAGCGGCTGATGCGGACGACGTCGTGTCCGTTCCGCTCCAGGGCACCTGCGGTGCGGGCGCCGATGTTGCCGGTCGCCCCGGCTACAGCGATACGCATGCCGGCTCTCCTTTCGCCTACAGGGCCGCCGCGACCTCGCGGAGTTTCGCACCGGCGTCCGATGTCATGGGCTCACCATGGCCGAAACACGCGATTTCCACCTCGAGTCCGGCCAGCCGGCGAAAGGATTCCACGGTGCGGGCGCGGTCCTGGTTGAACGTGCCGAGCATGAGGGAGCCGACGTTGGCGATCGTGTCGCCCGTGAGCAGCACGCCGTGTTGCGGCAGGTGAACCGCGATGCTGCCCTCGGTGTGACCGGGAATGGCGAGTATCTCGGCGCCACCGCCGAAGTCGAGCAAGTCTCCGTCATGAAGCTCCCGGTCGACCGGCACCGCGGGCGCCGCGTCGGGAAGACCTGCGGCTACCCGCTGGTGTATCGGCACCTCCCAGTCCTCGAAAACCGGTGGGGGCAGCGCCGTCCCGCTAGCGATGGAGTCGGCGTCCCCGGCGCCCGCGTGCACCGGTGCGCCGGTGGCTGACCGAAGCTCGGCGGCCGAGCCGATGTGGTCGACGTGACCGTGTGTCAGCACGATCCGGTCGACTGCGGGCACCGCCGTCAGGATCGCGGCGCCCGAACCGGGTGCCCCCGTGTCGATCAGCGTCGTCGAGTCCCTGTCGCGCCACACGTAGACCTGCCAGCCGTCGACCACCAGCATGGTGAGGTTCGGTGTGACGGCGACGGATTCCATTCCCTGACGCTAGACCGCCGCCACCGGAGAACAGAAGACGATCAGCTGGGGGCGAAATCGTCGGTCAGTGCCGACTCGAGCACATCGAGCGGCAAGCCGCCGAGGTCCAGGGCGCGGCTGTGGAACTGCCTGAGCGAGCGCCCCTGTGCCAGGGCCTGGTCGCGTAGTCGCTGCCAGATGCGTTGCCCGATCGCATACGACGGCGCCTGACCCGGCCAGCCGAGGTAGCGGTCCAGTTCGAACTGCAGATGCTCCTCGGTCATCGCGCTGTGCGAGACTAGGAAATGCCACGCCTTCTCGGCGTCCCACAGCCCGCCCTCGGGTGCCGCCATCTGGCAGTGCACCCCGATGTCGATGACCACCCGCGCCGCCCGGAAGCGTTGCGCGTCGAGCATGCCGATCCGATTGCCCGGATCGTCGAGCCAGCCGAGTTCGGCCATCAGTCGCTCGGCGTAGAGCGCCCAGCCCTCGCCGTGGCCCGACACCCAGCAGCCCAGCCTGCGCCAACGGTTGAGTCGGTCCGCGAGCACCACCGCGCGCCCGATCTGCAGGTGATGTCCCGGCACCCCCTCGTGGAACACCGTCGTGGTCTCCTGCCAAGTGTGGAAGGTGTCGACGCCGTGCGGTACCGACCACCACATGCGGCCGGGCCTGCTGAGGTCCTCCGAGGGGCCGGTGTAGTAGATGCCGCCCGTGTGGGTAGGTGCGATGCGGCACTCGAGCCGTCGCAGCGGTTCGGCGATCTCGAAATGGTTGTCGGCCAAGGACTCGACCGCACGGTCGGACAGGTCCTGCATCCAGGCCTGCAATGCGTCGACGCCATGCACCGTGTAGCGGTCCTCGCCGTCGAGGCGCCGCAGCGCCTCAGCCGCCGAGGCTCCGGGGTAGAGCTGCTGGACAAGCGCATCCTGTTCGGCGACAACGCCTTCCAGCAGGTTCAGGCCCCACTCATAGGTCTCGTCGAGATCGACCGTCGCGCCGAGGAACGAGCGCGAACACAGCCGGTAGGTGTCGCGGCCGACGGCGTCCTCCTGGCGTGCGTACGGTGCGATATCGTCGCCCAGCAGTCGCCCCAGTTCGCGGTAGGCGTGGGCGGCGTTGGCCGCGTGCTGCTGCAGATCCTCGTGCAGCGCCGGGTTGGTCGACGCTGCGTCCGCGACCATGTCCACGAGCAGATGCTGAATGCTCGTGGACTGTTCGATGCCGCGCGCGACTTGGCGCACGGCGGGCGGATGCCCGGCGGTGACGGCGGCGCGCAGCGCGTCGGCATATCCGGCGACGCGGTCGGGCAGGCGGGCCAGCCGTCGGCTTATCTGCGCCCAGTCGTCCTCTGTGTCGGTGGGCATCAGGTCGAACACGTTGCGCATGGTCTGCAGCGGCGAGGCGATCACGTTGAGTTCGCCGACGTCCAGGCCGGCGTCGTGGAGGTCGATGGCGACCGTCAGCCGCTCCCGCATCGCGGCGATCGTCACGGTGTCGACGTCGTCAGCGGGGGTGAGCGCGTCGAGTTCGCGTAGCGCCGATCGTGCTGCGTCGGCGCGGGCCGCGACCCCGTCGGGCGAGTAGTCGGTGATGTCGGCCTCATGGGCCCGGCCGGCGATACCCATTTCTGTTGCGGCACAGGGATCGAGGCGCGCGAAGGTCTCGAGATAGCGCTCGGCTACGGCGTCGACGGCCGTGGGCGTCCTAGCCAAGGTTGGTTGCCGCGAAGGTGTCGCAGGCGTTGGGGTCGCCGGTCCGGTAGCCCTCGGTGAACCACTTCTGCCGCTGCGCCGCCGAACCGTGCGTCCACGCTTCGGGATTGACCCGGCCGGTGGTCGCCTCCTGAATGCGGTCGTCACCGACCGACGCCGCCGCCGACAGCGCATCGGCGATGTCCTTATCGGTCAACGGTTGCAGAAACGTGACGTCGGTGCCGGGCTGCTTCGTAATGGCCGCGTAGTGCGCCCACACGCCGGCGTAGCAGTCGGCCTGCAACTCGGTGCGCACACCGTCGCCGGTCGGCCCCGCCGCGCCGGAGCCCTGTGCTCGGTTCAGCACGCCGGTGAGGTGCTGCACGTGGTGGCCGAACTCGTGGGCGACGACGTACTCCTGCGCCAACGGTCCGCCGCTGGAACCGAATCGAGTCTTCAGAACGTCGAAGAACCCGACGTCGAAGTATGCAGTCTGGTCGGCGGGGCAGTAGAACGGCCCGACGTCGCTGGTCGCCGCACCGCAACGAGTGTCGATATCGTTCTCGAATATCTCCACCCGCGGCCGCACGTACTCGCCGGGCAGCAACTGCTGCCACACCGCGTCGACCGAGTTACCCGTCGCCACCACGCGGCACTGGACGATCGCGTTGGCATCGGCACCGGTACGGCACTGGCTCAAGTCGAACCCGGGCGCCTCGACACCTTGGCTGTCGAACTGGCCCGGCTGGGGCACCATCGCGCTCGGGTCGGCCCCGAGGAACAACGCGATCACCATGATCAGCAGGCCACCGACACCTCCGCCGACCGCGATGCCGCGTCCCGGTCCCCGTCCGCCGCCGCTGGTCGAGGTGGTGCTCGTGTCGATTCGCATGCCTTCGTTGAAGGTCATGACGCCCAGCTTTGCACACTAGGATTCTCCTCGTGGCAGTCGTCGCCGGACATTCGGCAGTCGTGCACACCGACCTCGGCGACCTGCGCGGCACCAGCGAGGGCGGTGTCGGCGTCTGGCGCGGTGTCCCGTACGCCGAGCAACCGGTCGGTGCGCGCCGGTTCCTCGCGCCGACTCCCAAAGAGCCGTGGGGCGGGGTGCGCGATGCCCTGGAACACGGACCGCTACCGCCGCAGACCAAGTCGTTCGTCGGCGGCGGGCGCGACGACCCGAAGATCCGCGACGAGGCATGCCTGACCCTGACCGTGTGGTCACCGGACACCAGCGCGTCGCTGCCCGTGATGGTGTGGATCCCCGGCGGCGCGTTCGTCTACGGGGCCGGTCAGTTCCAGCTCTACAACGGTTCGAGATTGGCCGCCAACGGCAACGTGGTGGTCGTCAATGTCACCTATCGCATCGGGGTCTTCGGTGGCTTCGAGCTCAGCGACCTCGGTGAGGGATACGATGACAACCTCGCGCTGCGTGATCAGATGGCGGCGCTGCGGTGGATCCGCGAGCACATCGGCGCGTTCGGCGGAAATCCGAACCAGGTCACGGTGTTCGGCGAGTCCGCGGGTGCGACGTCGGTGCTGGCGCTGCTGGCAAGCCCCGCCGCCGACGGTCTGTTCAGCCGTGCCATCGCGCAGAGCCCCGCGCTGCCGCTGATCGGCCACCGGGAGGAGCGCGCCCGGCAGGCGCACGAGTTCGTCGACCGGCTCGGAGTGCCCGTCAGCGAGATCAAGGGGTTACCTCAGCGGGAGTTGCGCCGCGCGGCGGGCCATCTGCAGTCCAAGAGTGCCGCGACGACTCCCATGCTGGCTTACGGGCTGACCTACGGCGTCGATCTGCTGCCGCGTCATCCGGTCGACGCGGCGCGTGACGGTGAACTGGCCACGGTGCCGCTGATCATCGGCACCAACAGCCACGAGGCGTCGATGTTCGCGTGGACCAAGCCGCCGATGCTGCCCACCACGCGACCCTCCGTCGACGCCTACTTCGACCGTGCCGCGCCCGAGGCCAAGGACCGGGTGCTGGCCGCCTACCCCGACTATCCGCGGCGGCGGGCGCTGATCGCGTTCGGCTCCGACGTGATGTTCGGCGGACCGGCCTGGGCGTTCGCCGATGCCTACAGCGGCCACGCTCCGACGCACATGTACCGGTTCGACCACATCGGCTTCAGCCTGCGCATGCTCGGTCTCGGCGCCACGCATGGCAGTGAGATCGTGCACATTCAGCACAGCTACGCCTCATTCATCGGCCGCAAGCTGCACCCGCTGGGCCGGCGGCTGCCGCCGTCGGTGGGGCGACGGATGCAGCGTGCCTGGCTCGATTTCGCGGCCAAGGGCTGGGACGACGGCGCGATCGACTGGTCGAGTGGCCACGACTGGCCCGCCTACGACACCGAGCACCGCTACACCCGCATCATCATGTCCGCGCGCGACCAAATCGTCTCCGATCCCGACGCAGAGCGCCGGCGGGCCTGGGCAGGGCTGTACTGACTCAGACGAGGTATCAGGTGATGGGGAAGCGTTTCGCGGAGTAGTCGCGCAGGTTGTAGAGGAACTTCTGGAACA
This sequence comes from Mycobacterium sp. IDR2000157661, assembly GCF_022317005.1. NCBI lineage: Bacteria > Bacillati > Actinomycetota > Actinomycetes > Mycobacteriales > Mycobacteriaceae > Mycobacterium > Mycobacterium sp. IDR2000157661. The sequence continues at coordinate 4,407,271 of NZ_CP081006.1, read as the reverse complement.
TCCAGCCCATCACCGGCCGACCCAGCGACATGCCCAGCTTGGCTGCAACGCCGTTGGGTTTCATCGCCATCACCCACGTCAGGTGACATCCGCGCGGGGTGCGCACCACGCGGTAGTCCTCGGCGAAAGCCGCGATGCTTCCCGTGGACGCCTCATTGAAGCGGAAAGCCATGTGGCTGAACGGTTTCCACGCCAGGAACTCCTCGCCACCGACGATGCCGCCGCGCATCGTCACGGTGCGGGTGGTGCCGACCCCGCGCGGTTCGGGGCTGGTCCATTCGACGTTGGTGATCACCGTCGCCCAGTGCGGCCAGGACTCGGCATCGGCGAGCACCTCGAACAGCTGCTCGGGGGTGATCGCCAGGTCGACGGTGCTGACGAACCGGAACGGCGCGGTGTCGATGAACCCGAGGTCGACGCGTTCGCATGCCTGCATGGCCATACACAGTAGATGACAGTGTCTAGCCGGGGCCGTCGCTGGCGGCCGCCAACAGCGGCACCAGCACGTCGCTGATCGGGGTGGCCAGCCCGTGCTCGGCGGCCTTGCGCGCGATGACCCCGTTGCGGATGTCCCACTCCAGCGGCCGGTCCGCCTGGCGGTCGGTCAGCATCGACGTGGTGATGTCGGGCGGCGACTTGGCCAGCATGCCGACGATCTCGTCGATCACCTCTTGGCCCAGGTGCGCACCGTCGGCGCGCGCGACCGTGAGGCACTCGGCCAGATACCGCCGCGCCAACGCGGCCACGTCGTCGCGCCGGAACATCCCCGTCCGGCGGCCGGTCAGGACCATCAGGCCGACAACGGCGTTCACCAGGAGCTTGTGCCATGCGGCACTGGGGAAGTTCGGGTCGACGTCCACCGCGATCGCGGTGTCGTCGAACACGTCGGCCAATGTTCGGGCGGCCTCGACGTCGGGCAGCACCAGCCGCGCCGAGGTGCGCAGCCGGATCGCCCCGCCCAGTTCCGGTTCGGCCGAAATCCACACCGCGGCCGGCACCACCGTCGAACCCGGACAGTACCGGCCGATGCGTTCGACCTGCTCGACGCCGTTCTGCAGAGCACACACGATGGTGCGGTCGTCGCACAACCGGGCCAGCCACGCCGCGGCCTGCTCGTTCTGGGTGTCCTTCACCGCGAGCAAACGACGTCGAACGGCCCCTCGGCGTCCGCCGGATCGGTCAGCACCGGTCCGGGCACCGTGATGGGATCGCCGTCGTCGGGCCGAACCTCGATCGAATCCCGAGCGGTCCGCCCGCACAGCTGCACCGGATGCCCTGCGGCATACAGCAGGGCGGCCACGGTGGATCCGATCGCGCCGGGTCCGACCAGGGCGATGCTGCTGGCTCCCACAGGGTCTTCGCGCGAGCGCTCATCCACCTCGCCAACGTACCGGCGTAATCGTCCCCTCTACACTTGGGCAGTTGTCCCATCAGGCGATTCCCAGGGAGTTTGTGTGCTGCGCAGTCATGGCGCCGGAGCGTTGCGGCCTGCCGACGCCGGTCAGAAGGTGACGCTGGCCGGCTGGGTGGCGCGTCGCCGCGACCATGGCGGCGTCATCTTCATCGACCTGCGTGACGCATCCGGGGTGTCGCAGGTGGTGTTTCGCGAGGGCTTGGAACAAGGGCAAGTGCTCGAGTCGGCGCACCGGTTGCGCGCGGAGTTCTGCATCGCCGTCGACGGGGTCGTCGAGATCCGCCCCGAGGGCAACGCCAACCCGGAGATCGCCACCGGCGAGATCGAAGTCAACGCCACCTCGCTGACCGTGCTGGGCGAGAGCGCCCCGCTGCCGTTTCAGCTCGACGAGCAGGCCGGCGAGGAAGCGCGGCTCAAGTACCGCTACCTGGATCTGCGCCGTGACGGCCCGGGGTATGCAATCCGGTTGCGCTCCAAGGTCAATGCGGCCGCCCGTGCGGTGCTGGCGCGGAATGACTTCGTGGAGATCGAGACGCCGACGATGACACGCTCGACGCCGGAGGGGGCCCGCGACTTCGTGGTGCCTGCCCGGCTGCAACCGGGTTCGTTCTACGCGCTGCCGCAGAGCCCGCAGCTGTTCAAGCAGCTGCTGATGGTGGCGGGCATGGAGCGTTACTACCAGATCGCGCGCTGCTACCGCGACGAGGACTTCCGCGCCGACCGGCAGCCCGAGTTCACCCAGCTCGACATGGAGATGAGCTTCGTCGACACCGAGGACGTGATCGCGGTGTCGGAGGAGATCATCGCGGCGCTGTGGGCGTTGATCGGCTACGACGTGCCATTGCCGTTGCCGCGGATCAGCTATGCCGAGGCGATGCGCCGGTTCGGCTCCGACAAGCCGGATCTACGGTTCGGTCTGGAACTGGTCGAGCTGGCCGAGTATTTCCGGGACACGCCGTTCCGGGTGTTCCAGGCTCCGTACGTCGGCGCGGTCGTGATGCCCGGCGGGGCCTCGCAAGCGCGCCGGACGTTGGACGCGTGGCAGGAGTGGGCCAAACAACGCGGGCACCGCGGGCTGGCTTATGTGCTGATCAACGAGGACGGCACGCTGGGGGGCCCGGTGGCCAAGAACCTCTCCGACGCCGAACGCGACGGACTGGCCGCCGCGGTCGGCGCATCGCCGGGTGACTGCGTGTTCTTCTCGGCCGGTCCGGCCAAGTCGTCGCGGGCGCTGCTGGGGGCGGCGCGCATCGAGATCGCGAAGCGACTCGACATGATCGACCCGAACGCGTGGGCGTTCACCTGGGTGGTCGACTTCCCGATGTTCGAACCCGCGGACGAAGCGGCCGCGCACGGCGACGTCGCCGTGGGATCGGGCGCCTGGACCGCGGTGCACCACGCCTTCACCGCGCCCAAGCCTGAGTTCGAGGACCGGCTGACCACCGACCCGGGCAGCGTGCTCGCCGACGCCTACGACATCGTCTGCAACGGCAACGAGATCGGCGGCGGCTCGATCCGTATCCATCGCCGCGACGTGCAGGAGAATGCCTTCGCGGTGATGGGCATCGGCGAGGCCGAGGCGCAGGAGAAGTTCGGATTCCTGTTGGAGGCGTTCATGTTCGGCGCTCCGCCGCACGGCGGCATCGCCTTCGGTTGGGACCGCATCACCGCGCTGCTGGCGGGCACGGACTCCATCCGCGAAGTCATCGCGTTCCCGAAGTCCGGCGGCGGGGTCGACCCGCTGACCGGTGCGCCCGCGCCCATCACCGCACAGCAGCGCAGGGACTCGGGGATCGACGCCAAGCCGAAGACCGTCTAGGGCCAGTCGCAGCCGGTCAGTTCGGCCGACAGGTTCCACAACCGTTGTGCCGACAGTGCGTCGGTGGCCTTGGGGCGCAACGTGGTCGGCTTCGGCCGGCCCACCTGGTTGAACCGCGGCGCGAAATAGGTGCCGCTCGGCATTTCCGTGCCCACCGCCGCAAGGGTGGCCCGCGCGCCCTGCTCGGGAGTGTGCAGCAGCCGCCGCATGCGGCGATGCTCACCCATATCCAGTGAGCGGGTGATGTCGGTGTCGGTGGCGCCGGGATCCGACGCGTACGCGCGCATGCCGCGGCGGGTGAGTTCCGCGACGAACAGCAGGTTGGCCAGCTTGGATTCGCCGTAGGCGCTCCACTTGGAGTACCGACGCGTGTGCCAGTTGAGGTCATCGAGGTGAAGGCGGCAGTATAGGTAGGTCGCGCTGGCCACGGAGATCACCCGGTCGGTGATGCGGTCGGCGAGCAGGCACGTCAACAAGTAGTGGCCGAGATGGTTGATGCCCATGTGGGATTCGAAGCCGTCCGCGGTGCGCGTCAACGGCATCCCCATCACCCCGGCGTTGTTGACAAGCACGTCAACAGTTTTCACCGAGTCGGCGAACATTCTCACACTGGCGAGATCGCCGAGGTCGAGCGGGGCCAGCTCCACATCGCCGGGCATGTCGGAGGCCGCCTGCCTGCCCTTCTCGACGTCGCGGCACGCGATCAGCACACTGTGACCCGCCGCCGCGAGTGCGGTCGCGGTCGCCTTGCCCACGCCGCTGTTGCCGCCCGTGACGATTACCTGCATGATCGTGAATTATCGCGGAATACGCCGCGGCGTTGGACGGCTGGAGAAGAAGTGACCGAGATCTCCGACATCAATGCGTTCAACGCCACCGTCATCGACGAGTTCCGCGCCAACGGCGGCAAGGTAGGCGGCCCCTTCGAGGGAGCCGATCTGCTGTTGCTGCACACCACCGGCGCGAAGTCGGGCCAACAGCGGATCTCGCCGCTGGCCTACTTCACGATCGAGGGCAGGCTCATCATCATCGGCTCCTACGCCGGCGCCGACAAGGATCCGGCGTGGGTGCACAACCTGCGGGCCGACCCGCGGGCGCGCATCGAGGTGGGTACGGAGGCCTACGACGTGGACGTCCGCGAGCTGCCGACCGCCGAACGCGACGCGCTCTACGCCAAGGTGGTCGAGGCCGTGCCGGTGTTCGCCGACTATCAGGCCAATACCAACCGCGTCATTCCGCTGTTCGAGCTCGTCAAGGCGTGACGCCGGTGGCTAGAGGCGCTCGATGACCGTGGCGTTGGCCATGCCGCCGCCCTCGCACATCGTCTGCAGCCCATAGCGGCCGCCGCGCTGTTCGAGGGCGTTGACAAGTGTCGTCATGAGCCGCGCGCCGCTGGCCCCAAGCGGGTGACCGATCGCGATCGCGCCGCCGTTGACGTTCGTCTTCGCAAGTAGAGACGAAGCCGGCGCTCCCGCCAATTCCTGCGCCCACGCCAGCACCACCGGCGCGAAGGCTTCGTTCACCTCGAACAGATCGATATCAGTGACTGCGAGCCCAGCGTTGCTCAACACCTTCTCCGTTGCGGGGATGACGCCGGTCAGCATGTAGAGCGGGTCGGAGCCGACGACGGTCATCGAGTGGATTCGAGCCAGCGGGCGCAGGCCGAGTTCGGCGGCCACCTCGCTTGTGGTGATCAGCACCGCCGCGCTGCCGTCGGACAGCGGCGAGGAGCTGCCCGCGGTGATGCGCCACCCGATCTGGGGGAACCGCTGTTCGTATGCCGGGCTGTAGAACGCGGGCTCCAGCGCGGACAGCGTGTCGACCGTCGTCCCGGGCCGGATGATCTCGTCGGTGGTGAGCCCGCCGACCGGAATCAGTTCGTCGTCGAACCGGCCCTCTTTCGTCGCCGCAGCGGCCTTCTCGTGGCTGGACGCGGAGAACTCGTCGAGCTGCTGGCGGGAGAGCCCCCACTTGGCGGCGATCAACTCGGCGCTGATGCCTTGTGGCACCAGGCCTTCGGGGTAGCGCTGTGCCATCGCGCCGAACGGGTCGCTGCCCGGCAGCACGCTCGAGCCCATCGGTACCCGCGACATCGACTCCACACCGGCGGCCACCACGACGTCGTAGGCACCCGAGATCACCCCCTGCGCGGCGAAGTGGATGGCCTGCTGGCTGCTGCCGCACTGCCGGTCGATGGTGGTGCCGGGCACGGTCTCCGGAAAGCCGGCGCCGAGCACGGCGTTGCGGGCGATGTTGACGGCCTGATCGCCGACCTGGGTGACGGCGCCGGCGATCACGTCGTCGATGGTGGCCGGGTCGATACCGGTCCTGGCGACGAGCTCGGTGAGGCTGTGGGCGAGCAGGTCGACCGGCAGGACGTCGTGCAGGGCACCCCCGGCCTTGCCCTTGCCGATCGGGGTGCGTACCGCCCCGACGATGACGGCGTCCCGATATCCGTATCCGGTCATGGTGTCTCCTGTGCCAATTGCTGAGTAATCAGAGCTATACCCAGCTATACCAGCTAGGTATAGCCAAAACAACTCAGGGGTAGAGTGAAGTGCATGACACTCCTGGAGGGCCCGCTCACCGACCGCGACTCCTGGTCTGCGGTGGGTGAGTGCCCGATCGAGAAGACCATGGCGGTGCTGGGGACGAAGTCGGCGATGCTCGTCATGCGCGAGGCGTACTACGGCACCAACCGGTTCGACGATTTCTGGCGGCGGATCGGCATCACCAAAGCCGCTGCCGCGGCACGTCTCTCGGATCTCGTGGCGGCCGGCTTGCTGGAGCGGCGGCCGTATCAGGAGCCCGGCCAGCGCAGCCGGGACGAGTACGTGCTGACCGAGGCCGGCCGCGACTTCATGCCGGTGGTGTGGGCGATGTTCGAGTGGGGCAGGCGCCATCTGCCGAACCGGACGCCGCTGCGCCTGGCGCACCGCGGCTGCGGGGCCGAGGCCACCGTGGAGATCCGCTGCGCCGACGGACACCGCGTGCCGCCCGACGAGCTCGCGGTGCGGCTGAGCGGACACGGTTAGCCCCGTCCGGCCACAAACAACCCGGCACGGGGTTTGGGTGCCTAGTGTCGGCCCCCGCCGCGGACCGGTTCCCGGGAAGCGGTGCAAAACCTGTCGGGGCCACTGCCGAGGGTGCGAGAATCCGACCGCGCCGGTCGCCGGTTTCAGGGGGTGGAATGTCCGATCCATGGGAGCTCATCTGCCACCACACGTACTCGGGCACACCGGGCGTCGTCTACGACCGTTCTGTCGGTCACGGCAGTCACGGTGAGGTGCTGGGGATCGGGGCACCGGCCTTCGTTGCCGACGGTGCCACGGTCGGGTCCGGCGCGGTCCGGATACGCGAGGACGGCGAACGCATCTATGTCCCGCCGAGCGCCAGTTGGTCGCCTCTCGGCGGTCTGCGGGCCGAGCTCACGGTTCGCCTCGACAGCCAGACCGCGGGCTTGGCCCTGCATCTCGGCGGCGGGCCGCGCTGGCTGATGTCGGGCTACCGGTTCAACTTCGCCGTGGTGGGCCCCCGGCTGCAGGCGAGCTTCAGCCAGGCGCCGACCCCCGCTGCACCGGTGAAACCGCCGACCTGGATGGGCCCGAGGACCGGCCCGCTCAAGTTGGTCCAACGCAAGAAGACGTCGTGGGGATCGGATCTGATCCGTACGGACCTCCATGGCCTGGGCCCGAATATCGCGGTCCCCTACGACCGGTGGGTCACCCTAGCCGTGGCCCACGACGGTTTCTCCACCATCGAGCTGGCGATCGACGGGGTTCCGGTGGCTCGCACCGTCCCCCGATGGCCGGTGTTGCCCGAGTACGGGTTGTGCATCGGCAACACCATGCATGTCGAATTTCCGATGGTGGGCTCTGTCGACGAGGTCAAGGTGTGGCGACTGGATCCACACCGGATCGCGCGCGACTTCTTCGACCGCCCGATGGACGAGAGCACGAGGGCATGCTGGGAGGAGTTCTTGAGGTGGCTCCTGCGCTGGAGGGAGGACAATCCTGACTGTGCACAAGAGCTCGACGACCGCGTGGATGCGCTGCTGCGCGACATCGCCGCGGGTATCAACGCCGATGATAAGGCGTCGGAGCGATTCGAACGGTCGCGGCGGCGTTACCGCGAGTTGTGGCGTGCCAACGAGATGGGCGGTCCCGAGATGGCGGCATTGCTCGAGCGGGCGGCCGCCGACCTACGGACCGACGGTATGCCGGATCGCCCCGCCAGTCTTCGCAGGCTGGTTGACTCAGAGTGCTATCGGCGATTCAGAGCTGAAATGCCCTCGCTCGACTGCGATCCCACGCTAGCGGCATATCTCGGCGGACCCGAGGGCGGCGGCAATGGCGCTCACTAGACTCGACGCCGGCAACAACACCACCAACGCCACGACCTACGCCAGTGGCACCATTACTCCCGGCGCCAACCGAGTGATCTGTGCGTTCGTGGCCAATTTCGCAGGCGGTTTCGGCGCCGGTGCACCCCAACCGGTGGTGACCGGAAACGGCGTCGTGTGGGATCTCGTCGATTCGGTGACCATGGGCTCGAACGGCAGTCGACGGCTTAGTTGTTTCGTCGCGCGCGGTCCGGCGCCCACGGCGGGCCCGGTGACATTCACTTTCACCGCCCAACAAGACCTTTGCGCCTGGTCGATCTTCGAATACGACGCGGTCGCCGGCGACACCACCGCGGTGGTCACCAAGCGGTCGAAAGTCGTGGTGCCCAACGTCGCCACGCTGTCGATCAGCCCGAACCCGTCTGCGGGTCAGTACGAGGTATCGGTCGGCGGCGTCCTCGTCGAGGCGCCCAACCAGGCGAGCCGGGTCGTCGCCGCGGGCGCCGATTGCACACAGATCCACATCCAGGCCCCGACCCAGCAGTTCGCCAGCTCGGCGACTCTGCACACCGAGGAGCGCGTGACGTCCGGAGCCCTGACATGGAATTGGAACGGCGCCGCCAACGCGGTGGCCATCGCGTTCGCGGTGACGGTCGCGACGGCACCCCCGCAGCCTCCGCCGCCGCCCGATCCGATCGAAGCGCTGATCGCCAAGTTCGAGCCGATCCTGTTCTTCCACCGGGACGAGCGCTCCTTTCCCTCGGATGCCAAGCGTTTCGTCGAGCATTGCGCCCTGTGGCAGGCGACGTCGCCATTCGACGACAAGGCGTCGTGGGGCGCCGCCCCGCGGGTGAAGGCCGGCCAACTCTCGGCCGCCGCAAACGAGCCGGGGACCTTCCTGGGAACGGAGGCAACGGCTACCGGCGTCGTGGCCGAGGAACTGTTCCTCGAACTCGACGGCTGGATCGACAAGTCAGGCGCCGGCCAACCCTCCGTCACGACGAGCAGCGCCCACCCGTACGCCAATCGTGCCAAGATCCAGAACACCTACGCGACCAATGCGTCCCTGCGCGAGAGTCAATTCTGGTATCACGCAGAGTTTTTCGACACCGATCGACTGAAGCATCTTGCCGATCGGGTGCGGGTACCGGACCTGGGCGCGACCGTGGACAGCTTTCAGAATCCGGCGCTGCTGTGCTACTACTTCTTCTTTCCGGAACGGCAACTGGCCGTGGGCGGCGCGAATATCGAGGCCGTTGAAGCCGGATCGCACGCGGGCCAGTGGGCATGCATGGTCCTGCTGCTGGAGCGCGCGAGTGCCGGCGACGACTACGGGGAACCCACCGCCATAGGGATCACCGGCTCGCCCACCGTGCCGTCGACACCGAGCATGGTCGACGACGAATTCCGGACCGCGATGAAAGTGGTCACGTGGAATCCGGGTCAGCAACAACCCACGTTGACGGGGCAGCATCCCCAGTTGTGGGTCAGCCCCGGCACCCACAGCCTCTATCTCGACGATGCGGTGCATCCCGTGGCACCCTTCCCGCCGGGCAAGGAGCCCTCCGACAACGGTCTTGCCGACACGCCTTACTCGACGCCCGGGCGCGACGAAGACGTCGCGCTGTTGATATTGAAGTTGTCGAACCCGATCGGCTGGATCGCGTTGGGCCTGGAGGAACTGTTCGGTGGAACCGATCACCTCTGGGCCGACTTCGGGACCAATTTCCCCGCGGAGTCGGTGGCGCCGGACGGCGAGGTCGGGGCCGGGGGTGTCACCCTCCACCCGTCGAGCGTCACCCCGCCGGCCACCTGGTCGAAACCCACACCCTGGCGCTGTGCCCGCGACCTGCGGCTCGACGGTCGCCGCTACGACTACATCGTCGACCGGCCATCTCAACCGTGGTGGCCGAGCGACGACGGCAGGCAGGGGTTTCAAGGCCGGTGGGGTCAGCGTGTCGAAGCCGACCCGTTCAGTCGCAGGGCCGGCATGCGCTTCCCCGAGTTCTGGAAGATGTTCCTGCTGGCGGTCGAAGACGGCCGTCAATAGCCGACCGGCCATCACTGTCGGCGATGCGCCCGGTGGTACTCGCCCTGCGCGCGGCCGCGCCCTATGGTTTGATCAGCCGCTATGGGCGTGCGTGCGGCCGGCATCGTGGTCCCGTGGCGAGTGCGTACCGTTTCGCTCTGATGGCACTGCCGGCGCCGAGCGCGCCCGACTTCGACGACCTGCTGACCCGGTACCGCACGGCGCGGACCCAGCGGCCGCTGTTCGACGTGCATCCCGAGGCCGACAGCGGGTTCGACGAACTCCTCGATGCGACAGGGGAGGTCCGACCCGCATGGCGGGAATTCGCCGAATGCGTCGGGGAGCGTGGCCGGGCCGGACTGGCGCAGCTGGGGGCCGTCGTCCGCAACCTGGTCGACAACGACGGCATCACTTACATCCCCGTCGGCACCGACGGAGAAGCGGCTGAGCCGGAGCCATGGCGCCTGGACTCGCTGCCACTGGTGCTGTCGGCCGCCGACTGGGACGCGCTGGAAGCCGGAGTCGTGCAGCGCTCGCGACTGCTGGACGCCGTTCTCGCCGATCTCTACGGCCCGCAGCGGTCGGTGACCAGCGGAGTGCTGCCTGCGCAACTGGTCTTCGCCCATCCCGGTTACCTCCGGGCCGCCCACGGCATCGTGCTGCCCGGCCGCCACCAGTTGTTCCTGCACGGTTGCGATCTCAGTCGCGCCACCGACGGCGCCTTCCGCGTCAACGCCGACTGGACGCAGGCACCGTCGGGTGCCGGGTACGCACTCGCCGCCCGTCGAGTCGTCGCACACGCCATCCCCGACCTCTACGAACGCATCGGCCCTCGACCCACCACGCCATGGGCTCAGGCTCTGCGGCTGGCCTTGATCGAGGCCGCCCCGGAGTCGGCGGATGAGCCGACGGTGGTGGTGCTCAGTCCGGGCATCCACTCCGAAACCGCTTTCGACCAGGCATACGTGGCGAGCGTGCTCGGGTTCCCGTTGGTGGAGAGCGCCGATCTGGTGGTGCGCGACGGCACGCTGTGGATGCGCTCGATGGGCACACTCAGGCGTGTCGACGTCGTTCTGCGGCGCGTCGACGCCGACTACGCCGACCCGCTGGACCTGCGTGCCGACTCGCGCCTCGGCGTCGTCGGCCTGGTCGAGGTGCTCCGCCGCGGGACCGTCACGGTGGTCAACACCCTCGGCAGCGGCGTCCTGGAAAGCCCTGGGCTGCAGCGGTTTCTGCCTCAGCTGGCTGAACGCCTACTCGGTGAGGCGCCGCTGCTGGAAACGCCGCCGATGTACTGGGGCGGCATCGACACTGAACGATCACATCTGCTGGCGCACCTGTCGTCGTTGCTGATCCGACCAATCACCGGCGGTACACCCCTGGTGGGTCCGGCGCTGACGGCGGTACAGCGTGGCGCCCTGGCAGCCCGCATCGAGGCGGCGCCCTGGCAATTCGTCGGTCAGGAGCTACCGGAATTCTCCTCGGCGCCAGGTGATCACGGTCTCAGCGGACTGTCGGCCGCTAATGTCGGTCTGCGATTGTTCACCGTCGCGCAGCGGGGTGGCTATGCGCCGATGGTCGGCGGCTTGGGATACACGGTGGCCGCGGGGCACGCGGCCGATCGGCTCACGACGATCGCGGCCAAGGACGTGTGGGTGCGGGCGCCCGAGCGGATCACCGTCGAGCGGATCTCCGCGGCGGACGTGCCCGTGCCTACCCCGGGCCCGGTCAGCGCGGTCAGCTCGCCGCGGGTGCTGTCCGATCTGTACTGGATGGGCCGCTACGCCGAACGGGCCGAGCACATGGCACGCCTGTTGACCGTGACCCGCGAGCGCTGTCACGAATTCCGCTACCGCCGTGAGATGGCCGGCAGCGAGTGTGTGCCGGTCCTGCTGGCCGCGCTGGACCACGTGACCGGTACCGGCGACATGTCCGCCGATCACGACGAGCGGGTTGCGACCGCGCAGTCGACGTTGTGGGCGTTGACGGCGGATCGGTACCGGCCGGGCTCGCTCGCACAGTCGGTCGAACGGCTCGGGCTGTCGGTACGTTCGGTGCGCGATCAGTTGTCCAACGACACGTGGATGGTGCTGGCCGCCGTCGAACGCGCACTGCTGCACTCGTCAGCGCCGCCGGAGTCGCCTGCCGAGGCGGAGAGCTTCCTGTCCGCGACCAGCAGTCTCGCGCTGGCCGGCATGCTGGCGCTGTCCGGGGTGGCCGCCGAATCGATGGTGCGCGACGTCGGCTGGACGATGATGGACATCGGCAAGCGCCTGGAACGAGGGCTCGATCTCACGGCGCTGCTGAACGCGACGCTCACCACCGTGCGCAGCGCCGACGCCGAGCAGGCCATCACCGAGTCGACGTTGGTGGTGTGCGAATCCGCGGTCACCTACCGGCGACGGATGCTGGGCACGGTGAGCATGACCGCGGTAGCCGAACTGGTGCTGTTCGACGCGGCGAACCCGCGGTCGCTGGCATACCAGTTGGACCGCCTGCGCGCCGGACTCAAGGCGCTGCCAGGGTCGTCGGGGTCCTCGCGTCCCGAACGGTTGGTCGACGAAATCGGCACCCGGCTGCGTCGAGTCGATCCCCCCGACCTCGAGGGTGTCGCCGACGGCTCGCGCACAGAGTTGGTCAAGCTGCTCGAGCGGACGAACGAGGATCTGCGCGAGCTGTCCGGTGTCATCACCGCAATGCATCTGTCCCTGCCCGGCGGCATGCAGCATCTCTGGGGTCCCGGAGAATGGCGGCTGCTCCCATGACTTCGCCCTTCGATGGACCGACGCCGTCGCCGGACACCAGGGCCTACCGGGTCCGGCACCGCACCGCGTACCACTACAGCGACGTCGTCACCAGTTCCTACGGCCGCGGCTTCCTCACCCCCCGCGACGCCGCCCGGCAGCGCTGCCTGTCACACGAACTGACCATCGCGCCTGCGCCGGCCGACCGCTCAAGCAGCCGTGACGTGTGGGGCAACATCAGCTCGTACTTCCACGTGACCGAGCCGCACCGCACCCTGTCGGTGACCAGCGAATCGGTTGTAGAGGTCGACCCGCCGCCGCCGTGGCTGTACGGGTCCGGGTCGGCCATGGCGCCGTGGGAGATCGCCCGACCGGTCGGCACCGATGCGGCCCTCGCGGTCGAGTTCACCCTCGACCTGCAGCCGCCGGAGATCACCGATACCGTGCGGGACTACGCCGCATCGAGTTTCGCGCCCGGGAGACCGCTCGTCGAGGTGCTCGCCGACCTCACCCACCGGATACACGACGACTTTACCTACCGCTCCGGGTCGACCACGGTCTCAACACAGGTCAGCGACGTTTTGGCGGCGCGAGAAGGGGTATGCCAGGACTTCGCACGGCTGGCCATCGCCTGCCTGCGCGCCAACGGGTTGGCCGCCAGTTATGTGTCGGGATATCTGGCGACCGACCCTCCCCCCGGAAAGGAACGGATGATCGGTATCGACGCGACGCATGCCTGGGCCGCAGTGTGGACGCCCCAGAACCACTGGCTCGGAATGGATCCCACCAACGACCAGATGGTCGACGAACGCTACATCGCCGTGGGATACGGCCGCGACTACGCCGACGTGCCGCCGCTGCGCGGCATCATCTTCACCGCTTCGCAACGAAGCGTGATCGACGTCTCGGTCGACGTCGCGCCGTTCGACGGGGGAGTCCTGCATGCGTGACTTCCTGTGCCCGAACTGCGGCCAGCGGTTGGCATTCGAGAACTCGCTGTGCCTGTCGTGCGGGCGGCCGCTGGGTTTCTCGATCGACGACATGGCATTGTTGGTCATCGCCACGGGCGACGAACAGAGCCAGGCCGGGTTCACCGACGGCGACCGCTATCAGCTGTGCGCGAACATGCATCTCGCGCAGTGCAACTGGTTGGTCGAACGGGGTGATGTGCACAAGCTGTGCTCCGCATGCGAACTGACCCGCACCCGACCCCAGGACGCGGACACGACGGCGCTCGCCGCCTTCGCCGAGGCCGAGAAGGCCAAGCGGAGGTTGGTCGCCGAGCTGCACGAACTCAAGCTGCCCATCGTCGGCCGCGACGAGGATCCCGACTACGGCCTGGCCTTCGACCTGCTCGCCAGCGCAGAGCAGAAGGTTTTCACCGGACACCAGAACGGCGTGATCACACTTGATCTCGCCGAAGGCGATGACGTGCACCGTGAGCAGTTGCGCAAGGCGATGGACGAACCGTACCGGACGCTGCTCGGGCACTTCCGCCACGAGATCGGCCATTACTACTACTACCGACTCGTCAGCGTGTCACCCGAGTACGCGAACCGCTTCCACGAACTGTTCGGCGATGCAGATGCCGACTACCAGGCCGCACTGGACCGTCACTACGCCGACGGGCCACCGCCGAACTGGGAGCAGAGCTTCGTTTCCTCGTATGCCACCATGCATCCCGCCGAGGACTGGGCCGAGACCTTCGCCCACTACCTGCACATCCGCGACACACTCGACACCGCCGCCGCTTTCGGGCTCGCGCCCGCCGCCGCGACGTTCGAGCGTAAGGTGTTGGGCCCGAGCGGTTTCGACGCGATCATCGAGTTGTGGCTGCCGCTGTCGTGGGCGCTCAACATGATCAACCGGTCGATGGGCAAAGAGGATCTCTATCCGTTCGTGCTGCCGCCACCTGTGCTCGACAAGATGCGCTTCATTCACACGGTCATCGAGGAGATCACCTCGAACCCGGAGAGACTCGCCGAAGTCAGTGGCGGCGCCTGACGTCGGCGAGCTTCAGCGAACGTGCGCCCGGGTATCCGACAGTCGCGTCTCGGCGTGTCGCGGCCACTTGGTGTCCGCCGGCGCAGGGAGTTGGTCCTACGATCGCCCGGTGGCTGACCGCTATGGCTCCGACGTACTCGCCGACAACCCGCACCGCGCCAAGGTCCGCTCCACCGAACGACCGGTCGAGATCGGACTGGTCGTGGAGGATGCGCAGACCGGCTATGTCGGGGCCGTCGTGCGGATCGAGTACGGGCGGATGGAACTCGAGGACCGGCACGGGCGCAGAAAACCGTTCCTGGTCGGGCCGGGCTACCTCATCGACGGCCGCCCGGTCATCCTCACCCCTCCGCGCGGCGCCGCCCCGGACAGAGCCCGCACCGCATCGGGTTCCGTCGCGGTGACCGGAGCCCGCGGGAAGGTGGCGCTGAGAAGTCGGATCTACGTCGAGGGCCGCCACGACGCCGAACTCGTCGAGCAGGTCTGGGGCGACGATCTGCGCCTCGAGGGCGTCGTCGTCGAATGTCTCGGCGGCATCGACGATCTGGCCTCGATCGTCGCGCAATTCGGCCCCGGCCCCGGCCGACGCCTCGGCGTCCTCGTCGACCACCTGGTGGCCGGTTCCAAGGAGGCGCGCATCGCAGCCGATGTGAGCAAGGGCGCGGGCGGTGCGCACACCCTCGTCGTCGGCCATCCATACGTCGACATCTGGCAGGCGGTCAAGCCCGAACGCCTCGGCATCGAAGCGTGGCCGGTCGTGCCGAAGGGCGTCGACTGGAAGAAGGGCGTCTGCCGGGCGCTGGGCTGGCCCGCGACCGGACGGGCAGACACCGCCCGGGCCTGGCAGCGCATCCGCGGCCGGGTGCGGGACTGGAACGACCTCGAGCCCGCACTCATCGGCCGCGTCGAGGAGTTGATCGATTTCGTGACGGCGCCTGCTGACTCGTGACGCCACCGGCCAACACGTCGTGGTAAGCAGAACACGTGTCCGACGGTCTGTTCGACGTCCCCGGCGAGGCGCCTTCGACCGGAATAGCGGCCGTCGGCGCCTCGGCGCCGTTGGCGGTGCGGATGCGGCCGGCAACGCTCGACGAGGTCGTCGGCCAGGACCACCTGCTACAGCCGAACTCGCCGCTGCGCAGGTTGGTCGAGGGCTCGGGCGCGGCGTCGGTCATCCTGTACGGCCCGCCGGGAACCGGTAAGACGACGCTGGCTTCGTTGATCTCGCAGGCCACCGGTCGCCGGTTCGAGGCGCTCTCGGCGCTGTCGGCCGGTGTCAAAGAGGTACGCGCTGTCATCGAGACCGCACGGCGAGCGGCCGGGCACGGTGAACAGACCGTGCTGTTCATCGACGAGGTGCACCGGTTCTCCAAGACCCAGCAGGACGCGCTGCTCTCGGCGGTCGAGAACCGGGTGGTGCTGCTGGTCGCGGCCACCACGGAGAACCCGTCGTTCTCGGTGGTCGCCCCGCTGTTGTCGCGGTCGCTGATCCTGCAGTTGCAGCCGCTCGACGCCGATGCGGTGCGCACCCTGGTCCGCCGCGCCGTCGACGACCCTCGAGGACTCGGCGGCAAGCTCACCGTCACCGACGAAGCCGTCGAACTCGTCGTACAACTCTCCGCCGGCGATGCCCGCCGGGCGCTGACCGCACTCGAGGTGGCCGCCGAGGCCGGCGAAGAGGTCACGGTCGAGACGATCGAGCAGTCGCTCGACCGGGCCGCGGTGCGCTATGACCGCGACGGTGACCAGCACTACGACGTCATCAGCGCGTTCATCAAGTCGGTACGTGGCTCCGACGTCGACGCGGCGCTGCACTACCTGGCCCGAATGCTGATCGCGGGGGAGGACCCGCGGTTCGTCGCCCGCCGGCTGATGATCCTGGCCAGTGAGGACATCGGCATGGCCGATCCGACCGCGCTGCAGACCGCGGTCGCCGCCGCGCAGACCGTCCAGTTGATCGGCATGCCCGAAGCCCAACTGAGCCTGGCCCATGCGACCGTGCATCTGGCGACGGCCCCGAAGTCGAACGCGGTGACCACCGCGCTGGGCGCGGCGATGGGCGACATCAAGGCCGGCAAGGCGGGGCTGGTGCCCACGCATCTGCGCGACGGCCATTATTCCGGCGCGACGACGCTGGGCAACGCGATCGGCTACCGCTACAGCCACGACGACCCCGACGGCGTTGTCGCCCAGCAGTACCCGCCCGACGAGCTGGTGGGTGTCGACTATTACCGTCCCACGACTCACGGCAACGAACGGGAAATCGCAGGGCGGCTGGAGAAGCTGCGGGCGATCATCCGCCGCAGGCGCTGACGCCCACACCGAACCGCCCTTGACGCTGACCGCGCAGCGCCCTATGGTTTTAATCAACCAATTGGTTTATCAATGTGAAGGTTGACTGTTGGAGCGTGACGATGATGCCGAGACCCGGCTTGATCGCGCTTTCCTGGCGCTGGCCGATCCCGTCCGGCGCGCGATCGTGGCGCGCCTGTCGCGAGGACCGGCGACGGTCAACGAGCTGGCCGCTCCGTTCGACATCACCAAGCAGGCGGTGTCCAAGCACATCCAGGTGCTCGAACAGGCGGGTCTGGTCACCAGGACCCGCGAAGCTCAGCGGCGGCCCGTCCACCTGGACGCCGCGGCGCTGGAACGGATGACGAGATGGATCGACCGGTACCGGCTCGACGCCGAACGCAGTTACCGCCGGCTGGACGCCCTGCTGGCGGAGATGACAGATGACACCGAGATGAACACCGAGAAGAGAGGAACCGAGCAATGAACGCGCTCAATCTGACCGCACCCGTCGACACCCTGGCCATGGAGTTCACCCGAGAGTTCGACGCTCCCGTCGAGGCGCTGTTTCGCGCCCACGCCGAACCCGAGCTGGTGACGAAGTGGCTGGGCCCCCGGGACCTGGAGATGGACGTCGTCGAGTGGGTGTTCAAGAGCCACGGAGGCTACCGCTACACGCACCACAACGAGCACGGGGAGTTCGGCTTCAACGGAACCTTCCACACCGTCCGGGACAACGAATTCATCTTGCAGACCTTCGAATTCGATGGCGCACCCGACATGGTCAACATCGAATACCTGTGGTTCGAGGACCTGGGCAACGGCCGTTCCCGGCTACGCGGCCGCTCCATCTGCCCGACGATCGAGGCCCGTGACGCGCTGCTGTCGTCCGGGATGGAGGGCGGGATGACAGAGGGCTACGAGAAGCTCGATGAGCTGCTGAAGACGCTGTAGACGGGGGCGACCCCGGCTGCCGGGGGGCGCAGCCGGGGTCGCAAGGGGGGTCTTGGTTACCGCATCAAGCCGGACCGACGGCGCGTCCGCGTCACGCCGGTACGCCGGCGGCCCATCAGGGAGGCGACCAACGCGACGCCGACGGCGGCGACGACCACCTGGACCAACAACTCGATCCAGTCGACTCCGCGGGTCGCGGTCGGCAGGCCCAACGCGTGGGCGAGCCAGGTGCCGATGAAGGCGGACACGAT
Organism: Mycobacterium sp. IDR2000157661; assembly: GCF_022317005.1. Taxonomy (NCBI): domain Bacteria; kingdom Bacillati; phylum Actinomycetota; class Actinomycetes; order Mycobacteriales; family Mycobacteriaceae; genus Mycobacterium; species Mycobacterium sp. IDR2000157661. The sequence goes on along the minus strand of NZ_CP081006.1, from coordinate 4,389,422 downwards.
GCCTACCAGGATCGTCACGAGGAAGCCGATCGGTTGCCTGCCAGGGAGCACCAAGCGGCCGAGAACGCCGACCACGATGCCGATCAGAATGGCGCTGATGATGCCGGTGATGGTCATGTCTCCTCCATGGGCCTGAGTGGAGCAGAAATACCCTTACGCAGGCGTAGATAAACGCCTCTCCGTACCGGTTACGCCAGTTCGGGGACCCTGAGTTGGGCGATCGCGAGTTCGAACTCGCCGACGTCGGTGATGTCGGCACCCAGTTCTCGGGTCCGCGAGTTGCGCAGTTCCCTGGCTTGCTCCCGGTTACGGTCCATGGCTTCGAGGCTGTCGAAGGTCGCCGACGACACGGCGCGCCCCGTCGAGCGATTGAGCAGCAGGCTGGCGCTGCAGAATCCCTCGAGATCCTCGAGTGCGGGCAATACCTCGGTCCGGTAGAACTCGACGGCCCGATCGGCGTGACCGGGTGGCATTCGCAGCCATGTGGCCCGCACACAAGCGCCTTCGCCCGAGCGGTGGTCACGGTGCAAGGCGCCGACTTCCCAGTGGTCGACGGTGGCTTCCCCGCCGAGGACATCAGCGGCGCGCTCGCGCAGCGCGGCCGCCTCGGCGCTGCTATTCCGCAGCGCATCGTCGGTTGCCCATGCGCTGGTGGCGATGCACAGACCGGATTCACGGTCGATCAGCAGCGACAGGCCGACGTATCCCTGCATCGCCGCGAGTGCGGGCATGGCCTCGTCGCGGATGAACGTGATTGCGTCGTCGATGGAAGACGGCCGCGCCTGCACAGTGGTTGATCGTGCGTACACGGATCACCCCTTACATTCCGGGGCGGCGCCCCGGTGGCGCCACCGGAGTACCCTTCAGCATCCTCTCGGCCGGCCGCCGATTCAATGGATCAGGCGACCGGACCGGGTTCTGATCTTGGATCGAGGGCTCGTACCCTCGACGACGTGGACTCCGACGTGCTCGACATCGACGCGGCGCGACGCCGCATCGTCGATCTGACCGACGAGGTGCGTGCCTTCTGTGACGGGCGCGGCGACGGCCTGTGCAACGTGTTCGTGCCCCACGCGACGGCTGGGGTGGCGGTGATCGAGACCGGCGCCGGCTCCGATGACGACCTGGTCGACACCCTCGACCGCCTGCTGCCGCGCGACGACCGCTACCGCCACTCGCACGGGTCGCCGGGACACGGCGCCGACCACGTGCTGCCCGCGTTGGTGTCGCCGTCGGTGACACTGCCGGTTCAGGACGGCCAGCCGCTGCTGGGCACCTGGCAGAGCATCGTGCTGGTCGATCTGAACCGCGACAACCCGCAGCGCAAGGTGCGGTTGAGCTTCATCGCCGGCTGACGGGCACCGAGCGCGGCGCCGGTTCGTTGACTTTCCGGGGCCGCCGATGGCGACCGGTACTGTAGTGCGGTCGAACAGTCGCAGGTTCACCGGCAACCCAGCGGCAACCCAGCATCATCGCAAGCGACGAACAAGGACGTGTCAGACGTGCAGACCCACGAGATCAGGAAGCGCTTCCTCGATCACTTCGTGAAGGCGGGCCACACCGAGGTGCCGAGTGCCTCGGTGATCCTCGACGACCCCAATCTGCTGTTCGTCAACGCCGGCATGGTGCAATTCGTGCCCTACTTCCTCGGCCAGCAGGCGCCGCCATGGGACCGGGCGACCAGCGTCCAGAAATGCATCCGCACCCCAGACATCGACGAGGTCGGAATCACCACCCGCCACAACACCTTCTTCCAGATGGCCGGCAACTTCTCCTTCGGCGACTACTTCAAGAAGGGCGCGATCGAGTTCGCCTGGACGCTGCTGACCAATCCTCAGGACCAGGGCGGGTACGGCTTCGACGCCGAACGGCTGTGGGCGACGGTGTATCTCGACGACGAAGAGGCGGTCGCGCTGTGGCAGGAGGTCGCCGGGTTGCCCGCCGAACGCATCCAGCGCCGCGGCATGGCCGACAACTACTGGTCGATGGGCATCCCGGGACCGTGCGGTCCGTCATCGGAGATCTACTACGACCGCGGCCCGGAGTACGGCGAGGGTGGCGGCCCGGTGGCCAACGAGGACCGCTACATCGAGATCTGGAATCTCGTCTTCATGCAGAACGAGCGCGGCCAGGGCACGTCGAAGGAGGACTTCGAGATCCTCGGCCCGCTGCCGCGCAAGAACATCGACACCGGCATGGGTGTCGAACGGGTGGCGTGCCTGCTGCAGAACGTCGACAACGTCTACGAGACCGATCTGCTGCGCCCGGTCATCGACCTCGTCGCCGCGGTCGCGCCGCGTCCGTATGGAGTCCACGGCTCACACGCTGATGACGTGCGTTACCGGATCATCGCCGACCACAGCCGTACGGCGGCGGTCATCATCGGCGACGGAGTCAGCCCGGGCAACGAGGGCCGCGGATACGTGCTGCGCCGGTTGCTGCGCCGAATCATCCGCGCCGCCAAGCTGCTCGGTGTCGAGCAGCCCATCATGGCGGATCTGATGACCACGGTGCGTGACGCGATGGGACCGTCGTATCCCGAACTGGTCGCCGACTTCGACCGAATCCAGCGCATCGCCGTGGCCGAGGAGACCGCGTTCAACCGCACCCTGGCCTCCGGTTCCCGGCTGTTCGACGAGGCAGCGCGCGCCACGAAGGCCTCCGGGACCGACAAGCTGTCCGGCCGCGACGCGTTCACGCTGCACGACACCTACGGTTTCCCCATCGAGCTGACCCTCGAGATGGCCGCCGAGGCCGATCTCAGCGTCGACGAAGAGGGGTTCCGCGGCCTGATGGCCGAGCAACGGGCGCGCGCCAAGGCCGACGCCGCGGCCCGCAAGCAGGCCCACACGGACCTGTCGGCGTACCGCGACCTGGTCGACGCGGGACCGACGGAGTTCACCGGCTTCGACGAGCTGACCACCGAGGCGCGGATCCTCGGCATCTTCGTCGACGGCAAGCGGGTCCCGGTGGTCAGTCGCGACAACCAAGCCGATCGAGGGGCCGGGCCCGACCGGGTCGAGCTGATCCTCGACCGCACCCCGTTCTACGCCGAGTCCGGCGGCCAGATCGCCGACGAGGGCAACATCGACGGTGCCGGTGCGTCCGGCGCGTCTGGAACGTCTCGGGCCGCCGTCACCGACGTGCAGAAGATCGCCAAGACGTTGTGGTCGCACCGCGTCAACGTCGAATCCGGCGAGTTCGTGGAGGGCGACACGGTGGTGGCCGCCGTCGACCCGAGGTGGCGCCACGGTGCCACGCAGGGGCACTCGGGCACCCACATGGTGCACGCCGCCCTGCGACAGGTGCTGGGGCCTAACGCGGTCCAGGCCGGCTCCCTGAACAGGCCCGGCTACCTGCGATTCGACTTCAACTGGCAAGGCCCCCTGTCCGAGCAGCAGCGCACCGAGATCGAAGAGGTCACCAACCAGGCCGTCGAAGCCGACTTCGAGGTGCACACGTTCACCACGGAGTTGGAGAAGGCCAAGGCCATGGGCGCGATGGCGCTGTTCGGCGAGCAGTATCCCGAGCAGGTGCGGGTGGTCGAGATCGGCGGCCCGTTCTCGCTGGAGTTGTGTGGCGGCACGCACGTGCACAACTCGGCACAGATCGGCCCGGTGACCGTTCTCGGGGAGTCGTCGGTCGGTTCGGGCGTGCGCCGCGTGGAGGCCTACGTCGGCCTCGACTCGTTCCGCCACCTCGCCAAGGAACGCGCGTTGATGGCCGGCCTCGCGTCGTCGCTGAAGGTGCCGTCGGACGAGGTTCCCGCCAGGGTGGCAAACCTGGTGGAACGGTTGCGCGCAGCCGAAAAGGAACTCGAGCGGCTGCGGCTGGCGAGTGCCCGCGCCGCGGCAGCCAATGCCGCCGCGGGAGCGGAAGTTATCGGTAAGGTCCGTGTCGTGGCGCAGCGGATGGCCGGCGGGATGTCGGCTGCAGATCTGCGCACCCTCGTCGGGGACATCCGCGGCAAGCTCGGCAGCGACCCGACCGTCGTCGCCCTGATGGCCGAAGGTGAGAACGACGCAGTGCCCTTCGTGGTCGCGGTGAACGCCGCGGCACAGGACCTCGGCCTTCGGGCCAACGACCTGGTCAAGCCGCTTGGCGCGGCCGTCAACGGCCGTGGTGGCGGCAAACCCGACCTGGCGCAGGGTTCGGGCAGGGGGGCCGCGGGTATCGACGCGGCGTTGGCCGCGCTGCGCGCAGAGATCGACCGGAGCGCCAGCGCGTGAAGCCCACACCGACGGGCGACGAGCCGCTTGGGCGAAGAGCACCAGGCGACCGCCGGCCCGATCGGCCCGCCGGCCCTCTCGACCCTCCGGACCCCGGCCGCGGTCGGCGGATCGGCATCGACGTCGGCACGGTGCGGATCGGGGTGGCGGCCAGCGACCCGGACGGCATCCTGGCAACGCCGCTGGAAACGGTGATGCGTGACCGCCGCAAACATTCCGACAGGCACCTGCGCCGGCTCGCGGGCCTGGTCCAGGAGCAGGGTGCGGTCGAGGTGGTCGTCGGGCTACCCCGCACGCTCGCCGACCGGTCCGGGTCATCAGCTGAAGACGCCGTCGCGCTGGCCGACGCGCTGGCGCGGCGCATCGCACCGACACCGGTGCGACTGGCCGACGAACGACTCACTACGGTTGTGGCCCAGCGCTCGCTGCGCGAGGCCGGCGTGCGCGCCAAGGGCCAACGGTCGGTCATCGACCAGGCGGCCGCGGTAGGGATTCTGCAGAACTGGTTGGATCAACGACGCGCGGCAACGACCACGCGAGCAGCGAGTTGTCACGGTGGCGCGCACGGAGAGGTCGGCGATGACTAACCACTGGAGCCGGGAGCGGGCAGAACCCGTAGCGGTCGGTCCGCCCCGACGCCGGGTTACCCGCGCGGACCGTGCCCGGGAGGCGCGCACCCGCCGCAGGCGTCGTATCGGCGCTGTGTTGATGCTGGGCGTGCTTATCGTCGTAGTCGTCGGTGTGGTGTTCCTCGGCTCCCGGCTGTGGCACTCGTTCTTCGGCAGCAACGACTTCTCCGGTGACGGTGTCAACGACGTCGTGATCCAGGTGCACGACGGCGACTCGACCACCGCGATCGGCAACACACTGAAGGAGAGCAACGTCGTCGCGACCGCAGGCGCATTCATCGACGCCGCTGAGGGCAATGCCGCGATCGCGTCCATCCAGCCCGGCTTCTACAAGTTGCGCACCGAGATCCCGGCTGCGAACGCGGTTGAGCGGCTGGCGGACCCACAGAACCGGGTGGGCAAGCTGACCATTCCCGAAGGCCGCCAACTCGACGACGTTCGCGACGTGAAGACCAACGCGGTCACCGAGGGCATCCTGACGATGATCTCGCAGGCCACCTGCGTCGACCTCGACGGAGAACGCAAGTGTGTTTCGGCTGACGCGCTCAAGGAGGTGGCGGCCACCGCACCTCCAGCCCTGCTGCAGGTGCCCGAGTGGGCGGTCGGACCCGTGACCACGATGGGCGACGACTCCCGTCGCCTGGAGGGGCTGATCGCACCCGGTACCTGGAACATCGATCCGTCGGCACAACCGCAGGACATCCTCGCGACCCTGATCTCGGTCAGCGCGACCCGGTATGCGCAGGGCGGCCTGCTCGACGCGGCCGCTGCGACGAACATGTCGCCCTACGAGATCCTCATCGTGGGTTCGTTGGTGCAGCGGGAATCGACGCCGGAGGACTTCGGCAAGGTCGCCCGTGTCATCTACAACCGGCTCGCCGAGAACCGCACCCTTGAGTTCGACTCCACCGTCAACTACGCGCTGGACCGCATCGAGGTGGCCACCACCGATGTCGACCGTGGCCAGATGACGCCGTGGAACACCTATGTGCGGCCTGGACTTCCGGCTACGCCGATCTGCTCGCCGAGCCAGGCGGCGCTCGCCGCCGCCGAGAACCCCGAGTCGGGGGACTGGCTGTACTTCGTCACCATCGACATGCAGGGCACCACCCTGTTCACCCGCGACTACCAGCAGCACCTCGCCAACATCGAACTGGCACAACGCAACGGGGTCCTCGACTCCGCGCGGTGACGGCGATTTGGGCGGATGCGCGATGAGCGGTAGGGCACGTCGAGCCGCGGTGTTGGGTTCACCGATCGGGCACTCGCGGTCACCGCAGCTGCACCTGGCGGCGTACCGCGCGCTTGGCCTGCACGACTGGACCTATGAGCGCATCGAGTGCAGCGCTGAGCAGTTGCCCGCGGTGGTCGGTGCATTCGGGCCGGAGTGGATCGGCGTCTCGGTGACCATGCCCGGCAAGTTCGCGGCACTGAAGTTCGCCGAAGAGCGCACCGCGCGGGCGGAACTGGTCGGCTCGGCCAACACGCTGGTGCGCGTCGGCTCTGGCTGGCGCGCGGACAACACCGATGTCGACGGGGTGACCGGTGCCCTGGGCGCGATGTCGGGCCGGTCGGCTGCGGTGCTGGGCTCGGGCGGAACCGCGCCCGCCGCCGTCGTCGGGCTGGCCGAACTCGGGGTGCGGGAGTTGTCGGTGGTGGCGCGCAACCGGCAGAAGGCCGAGTCGCTCGTCGCGTTGGCGGACCGGGTGGGGATGCGCGCGCGCTGGGTCGAGCTCGGCATGCCGGTGAGCGGCGTGGACGTCGTGGTGAGCACCATCCCCGCCGACGTGGCAGGGCGATGTGCCGATACGGTCGCTGGCGTTCCGTTGCTGCTCGATGCGATCTACGATCCGTGGCCGACGCCGCTGGCCGCCGCGGTGCACGCGGCCGGCGGCCGCGTCGTCAGCGGGCTGCAGATGCTGCTGCACCAGGCGTTCGCGCAAGTCGAACAGTTCACGGGCCTGCCGGCGCCCCAAGAAGCGATGAGGGCTGCGCTGGAGCGGGGTTAGCCTTCGAGCGTGGGGGCGGTACTGGCGGGTTGTGCGTTGGCCTGGCTGACGATGTTGAGCGTCTACGACATCTGCCTGCGGCGATTGCCGAATGCCCTCACGCTGCCGGGCGCTGCTGTCGTTCTGATCGCAGCCGTGGTCGCCGGGCGCGGCCTCCCCGCTGTGCTCGGCGCGCTGCTGTTGTTCGGCGGTTATCTGCTGGTGCACGTACTCGCGCCCGGATCGATGGGCGCGGGCGACGTCAAGCTGGCGCTCGGCGTCGGCGCGCTTACCGGTGCGCTCGGCACCGACATCTGGGCGGTCGCGGCGTTGGCGGCACCGGTCGGATCGGCGCTGTGGGCCTTCATCAGCGTGGGACGCGGTGTCAAAACCACGGTGCCGCACGGGTTCTCGATGTGTCTGGCCACGGCGGTTGCCGGCGTGATGGCGATCGGCTGACCGCACAAACTTGCATACTCACGGTAGGTAGATGCATACTCAGGGTATGAAACAAGCAGAACTTGACCTGGAATCCGTCGCGGTTCGCTACTTCGCCGCATGGGAGAGGCGCGATCCGGACGCGATCGCCGCGCTGCACAGCGAGGACACCCGGTTCTGGACGCACATGGGCGGAGAGCCCGCTGTCGGCCGCAGCGCGGTACGGGACACCTTCGCCGGCATCTTCGCGCAGTTCCCGGACTTCTCGTTCGAGACGTATCGCGTGCTGTACGGCTCTGATCACTGGGTGCTGGACTGGGCGCTGATCTCCGGGGCTGTGCGCTTCGACTGCCTCGACGTCGTCATGGTGTCACCGGAGGGGCTGGTCACGCGCAAGGACACGTTCGTCGACCCGATTCAGCTGCAGGCCGCGCTGAGCGAGGTCAGCGCATGACCGCGGCGGCGCAGCTGCCCCTGGTGGACGCGCTTCCGGTCGAGCACCTCTTCGACATGCATGTGGATCTGCTTCCGGCGCAGCCGATTGCGACGGCCCTGGGAACCCGCATGACATTCGTCGCGACCGGCGGGAGCCTGCGGGGACCGAAGCTGGTCGGTGATGTGCTTCCAGGTGGCGGCGATTGGCTCGTCGTCGGCAGCGATGGTGTCGGACGCGTCGATGTGCGGGCCACACTGCGCACCCACGACGGTGCCCTCGTTCACTACGAGGCCCGCGGCGTCATCAAGGTGCCCGCGGACGGACTGGGCCGGTTGGCCGCCGGTGAGGTGCTGGGATTCGACGAGACCTATGTCCGTACGACGCCGACCTTCGAGACTGCCGACGAACGGTACGCCTGGCTGAGTCAGGTCGTCGCCGTCGGCTACAACGTGTTGTCGCCCAACCACATCGACTACCGCGTCTACCGGGTGCTGTGAGTCCCTCCAGGATCTCCAGGCGTACCCAGGCCGAGCGCACCGAGGCGACCACCGCGGCCCTCGTCGACGCGGCCAGGGAGTTGTTCGCCTCCGACGGCTACGAGTCGACCTCACTGGACGCTGTCGCGGCGCGTGCCGAGGTGACCAAAGGCGCGGTCTATCACCACTTCGCGGGTAAGCGACAACTCTTCGAGGCGGTGTTCACGCGCGAGGTCGAGCGGATGACGGCACCGTTGTTGGCCGCGTACCGCCGCAAGCGCGACCCGTGGCAGGCGTTCGCCGCCGCATGCCGCGCATTCCTCGACGAGTGTCTGGAACCCGGCACGCAGCGCATCGTGCTGCTGGACGCCTTCACCGCGCTGGGGTGGGACGACATGCGCCGTCTGGAGACACCACTGCTGACGATGATGCAGACCGGCATCACCCGGGCGGCGGATGCCGGACGTATCACCGATCGTCCGCCCGGACCGTTGGCCCACTTCCTGTTCGGGGCGCTCTGCGAGACGGCGATGATCATTGCGCGCGCCGACGATCAGCGGGCCGCGCACCGCCAAGCGCTCGCCGAGATCCGCCGTGTCCTCGACGGCCTCGCGACCTCCTAGTGGCAGGGCGATCCGAGCAGATGCCGGGCGTCACCCTGCTCGTTTCGCCGCTGTAACGCCTGGGTTTGGGTCTCGTGCCGGACGGCCTGGCAGCGGGTGAATCGGCGCCGCGTGGCCGACGTGCGAAAATGGGACACGTGTTGCGATGGACTACCGCTGGTGAATCCCACGGCCGCGCCCTGGTCGCGGTCGTCGAAGGCATGGTCGCCGGTGTCCACGTCACCTCCGACGACATCGCCGCGCAGCTCGCGCGACGGCGACTCGGTTACGGCCGCGGGGCCCGGATGAAGTTCGAGCAGGACCTGGTCACGCTGCTGGCCGGCGTGCGCCACGGACTCACGCTGGGCGGTCCGATCGCCGTCGAGATCGGCAACACCGAGTGGCCCAAGTGGGAGACCGTGATGGCCGCGGATCCGGTCGACCCCGACCGACTGGCGGACTTGAAAGACTCAGCCCGCAACGCGCCGCTGACCCGGCCCCGGCCCGGGCACGCCGACTACGCCGGCATGCTGAAATACGGGTTCGACGACGCCCGGCCGGTTCTCGAACGCGCGAGCGCCCGCGAGACCGCCGCCCGCGTCGCGGCGGGCACGATCGCCAGGGCGTTCCTGCGCGACGCCCTCGGCGTGGAGGTGCTCTCGCACGTGATCTCGATCGGCGCCTCCGACCCCTACGACGGCCCGCCGCCGCAGGCTGCCGACCTGGCCGCCATCGACGCCAGCCCCGTGCGGGCCTTCGACGAGGCGGCCGAACAGTCCATGATCGCCGAGATCGAGGCCGCCAAGAAGGACGGCGACACACTGGGCGGCGTCGTCGAGGTCGTCGCCAACGGCCTGCCCGTCGGACTGGGTTCGTTCACCAGTGGCGACAACCGGTTGGACAGCCAATTGGCCGCCGCGGTGATGGGCATCCAGGCGATCAAGGGCGTCGAGATCGGCGACGGGTTCCGCACCGCGCGCCGCCGGGGCAGCGTCGCCCATGACGAGATGTATCCCGGTCCCGACGGTGTGCTGCGCTCGACGAACCGGGCGGGTGGCCTGGAAGGCGGGATGACCAACGGCCAGCCGTTGCGGGTGCGCGCGGCGATGAAGCCGATCTCCACCGTGCCGCGGGCGCTGGCCACCGTCGACATGGCCACCGGCGACGAGACCGTCGCGATCCACCAGCGCTCGGACGTCTGCGCGGTGCCCGCCGCCGGTGTCGTCGTCGAGACCATGGTGGCGCTGGTGCTGGCGCGCGCGACGCTGGAGAAGTTCGGCGGCGATTCGCTGAGCGAGACGCGCGCCAACATCGACAACTACCTGCGGGCGGTCGCTGCGCGGGAACCGTCCGCCGAACCGCTGCAGGCGTCGCACTGATGGCGCCCAGGGCGGTACTGGTCGGCCTGCCCGGATCGGGCAAGTCAACGATCGGCCGTCGCCTGGCCAAGGCCCTCAACCTCACGCTGCTGGACACCGACGCGGCGATCGAACAGGCCACCGGGCGCAGCATCGCCGACATCTTCGCCACCGACGGCGAGCAGGAGTTCCGTCGCATCGAGGAGGAGGTCGTGCGCTCAGCGTTGCAGACGCATGACGGTGTGCTGTCGCTGGGTGGCGGCGCGGTGACGACTCCCGGTGTGCAGGAGGCCCTCGCCGGCCACACGGTGATCTATCTCGAGATCAGCGCCGCGGAGGGGGTGCGCCGTACTGGCGGCAGCACCGTGCGGCCGCTGCTGGCGGGCGGCGACCGCAGCGAGAAGTTCACGGAACTGATGACCGCGCGCGTCCCGCTCTACCGGCGGTTGGCGACCATCCGGGTGAACACCAACCGGCGCAACCCGGGAGCGGTGGTGCGCTACATCGTCGACCGACTCGAGAACAACGACCGACCCCGCCCGCCGCGCAGGCGCCGCCGTCCACCGTGGCGCCGCGACCCGTCCTCGCTCACCGCAGAACCGAGCACCGGGGCGCCGCCGTCACCGGCGGCGGTCGCAGCCCGCAACGCGAAGGCCAACCGTGACTGAACCCGTGACCGTGGACGTCCACGTCGATCCGCCGTATCCGGTCATCATCGGCACGGGTCTGCTCGGTGAGCTGCAACGCGTGCTCGAGGGCAGGCACAAGGTGGCGATCCTGCACCAGCCGGTGCTCGCCCAAACCGCCGAGGCCATCCGGAAGATGTTGTCCGACAACAGTATAGATGCCCACCGCATCGAGATCCCCGACGCCGAAGCCGGTAAGGACCTGCCCGTCCTCGGATTCATCTGGGAAGTGCTGGGCCGCATCGGGGTCGGCCGCAAGGACGCGATCGTGAGCCTGGGCGGGGGAGCGGCGACCGACGTCGCGGGTTTCGCGGCGGCCACCTGGCTGCGCGGCGTCGACATCGTGCATGTGCCGACCACGCTGTTGGGCATGGTCGACGCCGCGGTCGGCGGCAAGACCGGCATCAACACCGATGCGGGCAAGAACCTGGTGGGAGCGTTCCACCAACCCGCCGCCGTGCTGGTCGACCTGGCCACCCTCGAGACGTTGCCGCGCAACGAGCTCGTCGCCGGGATGGCCGAGATCGTCAAGGCGGGTTTCATTGCCGATCCCACGATCCTCGACCTGATCGAAGCCGATCCGGAAGCCGCCGTCGATCCCACGGGAACCGTTCTGCCGGAACTCATCCGACGCGCCATCGCCGTCAAGGCCGAGGTGGTGGCCGCTGACGAGAAGGAATCGCAGCTGCGCGAGATCCTCAACTACGGCCACACCCTGGCGCACGCCATCGAGCGTCGCGAACGCTACCGTTGGCGGCACGGCGCGGCCGTGTCGGTGGGTCTGGTGTTCGCCGCCGAACTCGGCCGCCTCGCCGGCCGGCTCGACGACGAGACCGCGGACCGCCACCGGTCCGTGCTCGGGGCGCTGGGCCTGCCGGTCAGCTACGACGCCGACGCGTTCCCCGAGTTGCTCGAGAACATGGCAGGCGACAAGAAGACCCGAGCAGGCGTGCTGCGTTTCGTGGTGCTCGACGGACCGGGCAAGCCCGGCCGGTTGGAGGGGCCGGACCCGTCGCTGCTGGCGGCGGCCTACTCGGAGATCGGAACGGCGGTGTCATGACGAAGACGGTGTTGGTGCTCAACGGTCCCAACCTCGGGCGGCTCGGCAGCCGCGAGCCAGAGGTCTACGGCAGCACCACGCATGAAGATCTGATCGCGCTGATCGAGCGCGAAGCCGAGGCGCTGGAGTTGAAAGCCGTTGTCCGCCAGAGCGACAGCGAAGCCGACCTGCTGGGTTGGGTGCACGCCGCCGCCGATGCCGGGGACCCGGTGATCCTCAACGCGGGCGCGCTCACGCACACCTCGATCGCCCTGCGGGACGCCTGCACCGAACTGAGCGCGCCGCTGATCGAGGTGCACATCTCCAACGTGCATGCCCGCGAAGAGTTTCGGCACCACTCCTACCTGAGCGCGGTGGCCACCGGGGTGATCGTCGGCCTCGGCGTACAGGGCTACGTGCTGGCGCTGCGGTATCTGGCCAGCCTCGGCTGAGCCGGTCGGTCCGTCGCGGGAATCAGGACCGGTTGTCGCCGCGGTCGGCGCGCTCCGTTCCGCCGCCATCCGTGGTCGTCGGCGCCGTGTCCTGGCCGCCCGGATTGACCGCCGCGAACACGTCGGTGTCGGCGCGGTCGTCGTCGTGTGTCGAGCGGTGGTGCGGGACCTCGGGAGCCTTGCGGTCGACCAGGTAACGGCCGATCGCGACGCCGGCCATCGCCACCAGGAACACCAGCAGCGCGGTGAACGCGGCGAACGTCGTCACCTCGTTCACCAGCGCCTCGACGTACAGGCCCTTGTAGAACAGCGAGATGAACCAGGCGACGAGGCCGCTGACGATGCCGGCGACCAGGCCGGCCAGCAACCACGTCATCGCGAGGTCGCCGCGGCGGTCCGGGTCGGGGTTGGCGCGCGCGTCGGAGCGGCCGTCGAGGAAGCCGACAACGAAGACCACGACGATGTACGCGGCTACCAGACAGACGCTGATCAAACCGGCCTTCGTTTCCGCCACGTTGATCATCGCGCCCTGCAGCAATCGCACGATCACCATCAGGGCCGCGAACACCAGTCCGCGCAGCAACCACTTACTCATGGGGCCACACCTTAGCGAGTAGCGTCATCGACTGTGACTATTTCACAACGCCGGGTTCGGCTACGCGAGCGGCTCGCCGCCGCCGGCCTCGACGCCATGCTGGTGTCGGACCTGGTGAACGTGCGTTACCTCTGCGGCTTCACCGGGTCCAACGCCGCGCTGCTGGTGCGCGTGGACGACGAAACGCCGGTGCTGGCCACCGACGGGCGCTACCGCACCCAGGCCGCCCGGCAGAGTCCGGACGCAGAGGTCGTCATCGAACGTGCGTGCGGTCCGCATCTGGTGGCCCGTGCCGCTGGCGAAGGCGTACGTCGGCTGGGTTTCGAAAGCCATGTGGTGACCGTCGACGCCTTCACCCGGCTGTCCGAGGTGGCGGGTGAGCGGACGGAGTTGACGCGCGCCGCAGGAACGGTGGAAGCGCTGCGGGAAGTGAAGGACGCCGGCGAGATCGCGCTGTTGCGGCTCGCCTGCGAGGCGGCCGATGCGGCGTTGCAGGACCTCGTGGACCGCGGCGGTCTGCGGGCCGGCCGCACCGAGAAGGAGATCGGCCGCGAGTTGGAGGCGCTGATGCTCGACCACGGCGCCGACGGCCCGTCGTTCGAGACGATCGTCGCGGCGGGTCCGAATTCGGCTGTTCCTCATCATCGGCCGACCGACGCGGTGCTGGCGCCGGGCGACTTCGTCAAGATCGACTTCGGTGCCCTGGTCGCCGGCTATCACTCCGACATGACCCGCACCTTCGTGCTGGCGCCCGTAGCGGACTGGCAGCGCGAGATCTACGACCTGGTGGCCGCCGCCCAGCACGCGGGTCGGCAGGCCCTGGCGCCCGGTGTCGCGCTCAAGGACGTCGACGCTGCCTCGCGCCACGTCATCGCCGAGGCCGGCTACGCGGAGAACTTCAGCCACGGCCTGGGCCACGGCGTCGGTCTGCAGATCCACGAAGCGCCGGGGATCGGGGCCGCCTCCGCCGGTACACTCCTTGCTGGTTCCGCGGTGACTGTGGAACCCGGTGTCTATCTGCCCGACCGTGGCGGTGTCCGGATCGAGGACACGCTCGTGGTGTGCAGTGATCCCGGACAGGCCCCGGAGCCGTCCGGCCCGCGACACCAGAACGCTGACTCACTCACCCGGTTCCCCAGGGAACTGGCCATCCTCTGACAGGAGAACAACCGACCGTGGCAACGACCGCCGACTTCAAGAACGGGCTCGTCCTACAGATCGACGGGCAGCTGTGGCAAATCGTCGAATTCCAGCACGTCAAACCCGGCAAGGGGCCGGCCTTCGTGCGGACGAAGCTCAAGAACGTGCTGTCCGGCAAGGTCGTCGATAAGACCTACAACGCCGGGGTGAAGGTGGAGACCGCGACGGTGGACCGCCGCGACGCGACATATCTCTACCGCGACGGTTCGGACTTCGTGTTCATGGACTCCGAGGACTACGAACAGCACCCGCTGCCGGACTCGCTGGTCGGGGACGCGGCCAAGTTCCTGCTGGAGAGCATGCCGGTGCAGATCGCCTTCCACAACGGTGCTCCGCTGTACCTGGAACTGCCGGTGACGGTGGAACTCGAGGTGACCCACACCGAGCCCGGCCTGCAGGGCGACCGGTCCAGCGCGGGCACCAAGCCCGCCACCGTGGAAACCGGTGCCGAGATCCAGGTGCCGCTGTTCATCAACACCGGCGACAAGCTCAAGGTCGACTCCCGCGACGGCAGCTACCTCGGACGGGTGAATGCCTGACCGCAAGGGCGACCGGAGCCGGACTGGTCGGCCCGCCGACCGTGGCCGCCATCAGGCGCGCAAGCGCGCCGTCGACCTCCTGTTCGAAGCCGAGGCGCGCGGCATCACCGCCGCCGAGGTGGCCGACGCGCGCAACGCGTTGGCCGACACGCAGGCCGACGTCACGCCGCTGAATCCGTACACGGTGACGGTGGCGTGCGGCGTGACTGAACACTCCGCCCACATCGACGACCTCATCGCCGCGCACCTGCAAGGCTGGACGCTGGACCGGCTGCCCGCCGTGGACCGTGCCATCCTGCGGGTGGCGGTGTGGGAACTGCTGCACGGCGACGACGTGCCCGAGCCCGTCGCGGTCGACGAGGCAGTCGAACTGGCCAAGCAACTGTCGACCGATGACTCACCGGGTTTCGTGAACGGGGTGCTCGGTCAGGTGATGCTCGTGACGCCACAGATACGGGCGGCTGCGAAAGCGGTTCGGGGACCCGGCGAATAAGTCCTGCTGGGAAGGAGTCCTGTTGACCGACACCACGGTTCGAAGCACCACCCGAGTCGCCGGTTTCGACGACGCCGAACTCGACTTCCAACTCCTGCGCCACCTCGGTTCCGCGCCGTACGGCGGCGCGTCGGTCGGGGAGACCCTGGCCGTCGCGGCGCGTATCCGCGCGGGCGGACCGCAGTCGTGGTCCGACGAGTTCGCCACGCTGGCCGACCGGCAGCGCAGCGACGCAGACGACCGTGCGGCCGCCGGCCACGGCCTCAGCGCCCGTGAGCGCTATCTGCACGCGTCGAACAGTTTCCGTGCGGCCGAGTACTTTTCGCCGTTCGGCACCCATCGCCACGTCGAGCTGGGGCTCGCCAGCCGGGCGGCGTTCCTGGCCGCGTTGGGCGAGGGCGGCGTGGAGGAGTTGTGGCTGCCCTGGCGCGGGCAGCGGCTGCCGGGATACTGGTTCGTGCCGCCCGGTGCCACCACGCCCGGGCCGACGCTCGCGGTCACCAGCGGCTTCGACGGCACCCTGGAGGAGACGTACTTCCAGATCGGGCTCTCGGCGCTGCAGCGTGGCTGGCGAGTGCTGCAGATCTGCGGGCCCGGCCAGATGGACACTGCGCGAACCGAACCCGACACCCACTTCGTGCCGGACACCGAGTCATGGGTGTCGGCGTGGCTGGACCGGGCGCTCGAGCTGCCGCAGGTCGACGCGCGGCGTCTGGCGCTTCTCGGCATCAGCTTCGGCGGATACTTTGCGACACGGGCCGCCGCGAACGACTCGAGAGTGCGGGCGCTGGTGGCGAATTCGCCCGTGATAGACCTGCGGGCCTATATGGTGTCGTTCGTCGCGGGCATGGGCGGTGACCCGCAGGAGGTGCTGAGCCCCGAGGAGGACTTCAGCCTCGACGACATCGACGAGATCCCGGACGAGGAGATGCCGCCGCCGATCAAGGAGATGTCGCGCTCGCTGATCCGGCGCTTCGGTCAGACGACGTTTCTCGGCACATTCGACTACTTGAGGCAGTTCACCGTCGACCCCGCTCTGGTGAAGTGTCCGGCCCTGGCGCTGGTGGGCACCGGTGAGGGCGGCGAGCCTCTGCGTCAGTTCGAGGTGTTCGCCGAGCAGGCGACCGGTCCGGTGACGCGAAGGATGTTCAGCGGCGCCGAGGGCGCCGACACACACTGCCAGCTCGGGAATCTCACGTTGTCGAACGCCGTCACGCTCGACTGGTTGGACGCCACCGTGCGCTGAGCCGTTTCAGAGATCCAGTGCCGCATACGTCCGGCGCACGAACTTCGGCTGCGCTCCTTGCAGTTTGGCCAGCGAGGTGTTGCCCGCGATCGCGGCGGCGTCGACGCCGAGGTCCGGCAGGTTCTGGATCAGGTAGATCAGGATCAGCTCGGCCGACGGGTCGGCTTGCCACCACGTGCCGTAGGCGCCCGGCCAACTGAACGTGCCCAACCCGCCGGGTCCGAACAGCTGGCGCGACTTCGCCGGGTCGGTCACCACCGACAGGTTCAGACCGAAGCCGCGGCCCACCCAGAACGGTGCGCCGAGGAAGGGCTGGCGCTTCTGCTCGTCGGTGAGCCGGTCTGTGCGCATCACCCGCACCGACTCCTCGGACAGCACCCGGACACCGTCGAGTGTCCCGCCGGCCAACAACATCCGGGCGAATCGCAGGTAGTCGTCGACCGTCGACCACAGTCCTGCGCCGCCGGCGCAGAACGGTGGGTCGGTGATCGGCGCTGGACCCATCACGTCATCGCGCAGCACGGGGTTGTCGGAGGCCGCCTGGGCGAGCTTGTACATGGTGGCCGCGCGGGGGCGCCCGGACCTGCCCACCGCGAAACCGGTGTCGGTCATGCCCAGCGGTTCGAAGATCCGCTCGGCCAGGATCTCGGAGAGTGGCTTGCCCTCGATGCGCGACAGCGCGATCCCGAGTACGTCGGTCGAGTGGCTGTAGGTGAGCCGTTCGCCGGGTTGGTGTGCCAGTGGCAGCGCGGCCAGTTCGGCAAGCCACCGGTCCTGATCCTGACGGAACGACATCCTGCCGTAGGCCCGGCTCAGCGGTCCGAGTACGGAGAACGCGTAGGCCAGTCCGCTGCGGTGCGTCATCAGGTCGTCGATGGTGATCTGCCGCCGCGACGGCGTGGTCTTGTCCAGATCCCCTCGCGGGTCGGTCAGGACGCGCATCTCGGCGAGTTCGGGCAGCCACCTGGCAGCGGGGTCGGCCAGGCTGAGTTTGTCCTCCTCGAGGAGGCTGAGCGCGGCCGCGACGGTGACGGGCTTGGTCATCGAGGCGATGCGGAAGATGGTGTCGCGTTGCATGGGCAGTCCGGCGTCGACATCGCGACAGCCCAACTCGTTGACCTGAACCACGTCACCGGCGTGCCACACCAGCGTCACCGCGCCGGCGAGCAGTCCGGCGTCGATCGCCTCGCGGATGGACGCCGCGTTCCCGTCGAGTTTCATCGCGCCCAAGCGTACTGATGTCGCGGCAGGCGACCGGATCGGCAGGTGCTAAGCTCGCCGCAGTTTCGACGTCCTTTAACGACCCGTCCAGAGAGGCGGAGAAGGAGGTCAGAGTCGCTTGGGCGCCAACACCGGCCCGTCAGACACCGACCGGGAGCTGATGTCCGCCGCGGACGTCGGCCGAACCATCTCCCGGATCGCCCACCAGATCATCGAGAAGACCGCATTGGATGATCCTGCCGGTCCTCCGAAGGTCATCCTGCTCGGCATCCCGACCCGCGGCGTCACCCTGGCGGCACGGCTCGCCGAGAAGATCAGGGAATTCGCCGGCGTCACGGTCGCGCGCGGTTCCCTCGACAACACGCTCTACCGCGATGACCTCGACTTCAAGCCGCCGCGTGCCCTGGAAGAGACGTCGATTCCCGAGGGCGGCATCGACCAGGCCCTGGTGATCCTGGTCGACGACGTCCTCTACACCGGACGCTCGGTGCGCGCGGCGCTGGACGCCCTGCGCGACATCGGCAGGCCCCGGGCGGTCCAACTCGCGGTGCTCGTCGACCGCGGTCACCGCGAACTGCCGCTGCGAGCCGACTACGTCGGCAAGAACGTGCCCACGTCACGCAGCGAGAATGTCAAGGTGCGCCTGGCCGAAAACGATGACGTCGAGGGCATCTGGATCGCACCTCGTGGAGGACCGCCACGGTGATGAGTAGGCCGCGCCGCGATGAGCCCTTGGGCGAAGAGCCGACGTTGAAGAAGAAACCATCGTGAGACATCTGCTTTCGGCCGCCGATCTGTCGCGCGACGATGCGGTGGCCATCCTCGACAACGCCGACCGGTTCAGCCAGGCGCTGCTGGGCCGGGAGGTCAAGAAGCTGCCGACGCTGCGCGGGCGCACCATCATCACGATGTTCTACGAGAACTCCACCCGCACCCGGGTGTCGTTCGAGGTCGCAGGGAAGTGGATGAGCGCGGACGTCATCAACGTCAGCTCATCGGGCTCGTCGGTGTCCAAGGGCGAGTCGTTGCGCGACACCGCGCTGACCCTGCGCGCCGCGGGCGCCGACGCCCTGATCATCCGTCACCCGGCGTCGGGGGCGCCGCAGCAGCTGGCGGAATGGACGGCCGCCGAGGGGGGGTCCGGTCCGGCCGTCATCAACGCCGGCGACGGCACCCACGAACACCCCACTCAGGCGCTGCTCGACGCGCTCACCATCCGCCAGCGGCTCGGCGGCATCGAAGGCAAGCGGGTGGTCATCGTGGGTGATGTGCTGCACAGCAGGGTGGCGCGCTCCAACGTGTTGCTGCTGCACACGCTCGGCGCCGAGGTGGTGCTCGTAGCGCCGCCCACGCTGCTGCCTGTCGGCGTCGCCGGCTGGCCGGTCACCGTGTCGCACAGTCTGGACGCCGAACTGCCCACCGCCGACGCGGTATTGATGCTGCGGGTGCAGGCCGAACGGATGAACGGCGGCTTCTTTCCCTCGGCGCGCGAGTACTCGGTGCTCTACGGGTTGTCGGCCAAGCGGCAGGCGCTGCTGCCCGGTAACGCGGTGGTGCTGCACCCCGGACCGATGGTCCGCGGTATGGAGATCGCGTTCTCGGTGGCCGACTCCACGCAGTCTGCTGTCCTGCAACAGGTTTCCAACGGCGTGCATGTCCGGATGGCGGTGCTGTTCCACCTGTTGGTCGGGGCGGAAGAGGAAGCGATCAGCGCATGACGGTAGTGATTCGGCGGGTGCGTCCGTACGGAGAAGGTGAGCCGGTCGACGTGCTGGTGTCGGACGGACAGATCGTCGACATCGGCACGGACCTGGCAGAGTCCGGAGGACTCGAAAAGGCTTCGGACGTCGTCGACGCGGCCGGCCAGATCCTGCTGCCGGGCTTCGTCGACCTGCACACCCACCTGCGCGAGCCGGGGCGCGAGTACGCCGAGGACATCGAAACCGGCTCGGCCGCAGCGGCTCTGGGCGGCTACACCGCGGTGTTCGCGATGGCCAACACCAGCCCGGTCGCCGACAGCCCCGTCGTCACCGACCATGTGTGGCACCGCGGCCAGGACGTCGGGCTGGTCGACGTGCATCCGGTCGGCGCAGTCACCATGGGGCTCGCGGGTGCTCAACTCACCGAGATGGGTCTGATGGCCGCCGGTGCCGGACAGGTCCGGATGTTCTCCGACGACGGCATCTGCGTGCACGACCCGCTGATCATGCGCCGGGCGTTGGAGTACGCGACGGGTCTGGGCGTGCTGATCGCCCAGCACGCCGAGGAGCCGCGGTTGACCGTCGGCGCTGTCGCCCACGAGGGGCCAAACGCCGCCCGACTCGGGCTGGCCGGCTGGCCCCGCGCAGCCGAGGAGTCCATCGTCGCGCGCGACGCCCTGCTGGCCCGCGACGCCGGGGCGCGGGTACACATCTGCCACGCCTCCACCGCAGGCACCGTCGAGCTCTTGAAATGGGCCAAGGCGCAAAACATCTCGATCACCGCGGAGGTCACCCCGCACCACCTCCTGCTCGACGACGGGCGGCTGGCCAGCTACGACGGGCGCAACCGGGTCAACCCGCCGTTGCGAGAGGCCTCCGACGCGCAAGCGCTGCGCCGGGCACTGGCGGACGGAATCATCGACTGCGTGGCCACCGATCACGCACCGCACGCCGAACACGAGAAGTGCTGCGAGTTCGCCGTCGCGCGGCCGGGCATGCTCGGACTGCAGACCGCGTTGTCGGTGGTGGTCGAGACCATGGTGCGGCCGGGCCTGTTGACGTGGCGCGACGTCGCGCGCGTGATGAGCGAGCGGCCCGCCGAGATCGTCGGGTTGCCCGACCAGGGCCGGCCGTTGGAGATCGGTGAGCCCGCCAACCTGACCGTCGTCGATCCCGACACCACCTGGACAGTCGAGGGCATCGCACTCGCGAGCCGGTCCGACAACACTCCGTACGAGGACATGGAGTTGCCCGCCGTCGTCACGCTGACGATGCTGCGCGGTGTGGTCACGGCGCGCGACGGGAAGAGCCCGGCGTGAATACCGGCACGCTGGTGGGCTCGCTCGTGATGGCGGCCGTCGTCGCGGTGCTGATTGCGGTGCTGATCCAGGCGATGATGCGCGGGTGGCGGCGCCGCGCCGAACGCCAGGCGCAACTGATCGGCACACTGCCCGCGCTGCCCGACACGGTGGGACCGGCCATCGTGCCCGCCACCAAGGGGTTGTACGTCGGCAGCACGCTGGTTCCGCACTGGAACGACCGCGTGGCCGTCGGTGACCTCGGCTTCCGCGCCAAGGCGGTGCTGACCCGATATCCCGAGGGAATCATGTTGCAGCGCAGCGGCGCCGGGCCGATCTGGATCCCCGACGAGTCGATCACCGCCATCCGCACCGAGCGGGGCATCGCCGGAAAGGTGATCCTCGGGGGCAGGAGCGCTGGTGGTACCGCCCGCGCGAAGGGCAGGGGGGCACCCCGGGGGGAAGGTCAGCCGCACCAGGGCATCCTGGCGATCCGGTGGCAGCTGCCGTCGGGCACCGAGATCGACACCGGGTTCCGCGCCAACGACCGTCGGGAGTATTCGCTGTGGGTAGAACAGGAGGCGGCGTGATCGACAAAGCCGTACTTGTGCTGGAGGACGGCCGGGTGTTCACCGGCACGACGTTCGGTGCGATCGGCGAGACGCTCGGGGAGGCCGTCTTCTCCACCGGGATGTCGGGCTACCAGGAGACCCTGACCGATCCGAGCTACCACGGGCAGATCGTGGTGGCCACCGCGCCGCAGATCGGCAACACGGGCTGGAATGACGAGGACGCCGAGAGTCGCGGCGACAGGATCTGGGTGGCGGGTTACGCGGTGCGCGACCCCTCGCCGCGCGCGTCGAACTGGCGGGCGACCGGCACGCTCGACGCGGAACTCGACCGGCAGGGCATCGTCGGCATCGCCGGTATCGACACCAGGGCGGTGGTGCGCCACCTGCGCAGCCGGGGCTCGATGAAGGCCGGTGTGTTCAGCGGTACGGCGCTCGCCGACCCCGACGATCTGCTGAACCGGGTGCGTAGCCAGCCGTCAATGCTGGGCGCCAACCTGGCCGGGCAGGTCAGCACCGAGTCGGTCTACGTCGTGGAACCCGATGGGGCGCCACGCTTCACCGTCGCGGCCATCGACCTGGGCATCAAGACGAACACGCCACGCAACTTCGCGCAGCGCGGCATCCGCAGCCATGTGGTGCCCTCGTCGGTGACGTTCGAGCAGATCGCCGACCTGAAGCCGGACGGGGTGTTCCTGTCCAACGGCCCCGGCGACCCCGCCACGGCCGACCACGTCGTCGGCGTCACCCGAGAGGTGCTCGCAGCAGGCATCCCGATGTTCGGCATCTGCTTCGGCAACCAGATCCTCGGGCGCGCGCTGGGCCGCTCGACGTACAAGATGGTGTTCGGCCACCGCGGCATCAACGTCCCGGTCATCGATCACGAGACCGGCAACGTCGCGATCACCGCGCAGAACCACGGGTTCGCACTCGAGGGCGAGCGCGGCGAGGTTTTCGATACCCCCTTCGGACAGGCCGTCGTCAGCCACACGTGCGCCAACGACGGGGTGGTCGAGGGCATCAAACTCGTCGACGGCCGCGCCTTCTCGGTGCAGTACCACCCCGAGGCGGCGGCGGGACCCCACGACGCGAACTACCTGTTCGACCAGTTCGTCGACTTGATGGCGGGAGAAAGATGAGCGCGAGCGCACACTCGTGGACAGATTCCGGCGCGCTCTGCGTACCAGGCTGCGCGCTCGCGGCGGGGAGGGGGACTGGTGCCCAGGCGGACTGACCTCAACCACGTGCTGGTGATCGGCTCCGGGCCGATCATCATCGGCCAGGCCGCGGAGTTCGACTACTCCGGCACCCAGGCGTGCCGGGTGCTGCGCGAGGAAGGCCTGCAGGTCACGCTGATCAACTCCAACCCGGCGACCATCATGACCGACCCGGAGTACGCCGACCACACCTACGTCGAGCCGATCACGCCGGCGTTCGTCGAGCGCGTCATCGCCCAGCAGGCCGAGCGCGGCAACAAGATCGACGGCTTGCTGGCCACGCTCGGCGGCCAGACCGCGCTGAACACCGCGGTGGCGCTGTCGGAGAACGGGGTGCTGGAGAAGTACGACCTCGAGTTGATCGGCGCGGACTTCGAGGCGATCCAGCGCGGCGAGGACCGCCAGCGGTTCAAAGACATCGTCGCCAAGGTGGGTGGCGAATCCGCCCGCAGCAGAGTGTGTTTCACGATGGAAGAGGTCCGCGAGACCGTCGAGGACCTCGGGCTGCCGGTCGTCGTGCGGCCCTCTTTCACCATGGGCGGACTGGGTTCGGGCATGGCGTACTCGGCCGAGGATGTCGAGCGGATGGCCGGGCACGGGCTCGCGTCGTCGCCCAGTGCGAACGTGCTGATCGAGGAGTCGATCTTCGGCTGGAAGGAGTTCGAGCTCGAGCTCATGCGCGACGGACACGACAACGTGGTGGTGGTGTGCTCGATCGAGAACTTCGACCCGATGGGTGTGCACACCGGCGACTCGGTCACCGTCGCGCCGGCGATGACGCTCACCGACCGTGAGTACCAGACGATGCGCGACCTGGGCATCGCGATCCTGCGCGAGGTCGGCGTCGATACCGGCGGCTGCAACATCCAGTTCGCCGTCAACCCGGCGGACGGCCGGCTGATCGTCATCGAGATGAACCCGCGGGTGTCCCGCTCGAGTGCGCTGGCGTCCAAGGCGACCGGCTTCCCGATCGCGAAGATCGCCGCAAAGCTGGCCATCGGCTACACCCTCGACGAAATCGTCAACGACATCACCAAGGAGACGCCGGCCTGTTTCGAGCCGACGCTGGACTACGTGGTGGTCAAGGCACCGCGGTTCGCGTTCGAGAAGTTCCCAGGCGCCGACGGCACGCTGACCACCACGATGAAGTCGGTCGGCGAGGCGATGTCGTTGGGCCGCAACTTCGTCGAATCCCTGGGCAAGGTGATGCGGTCGCTGGAGACCGGGCGTGCCGGGTTCTGGACGGGCCCCGCCGACCAGGAAGACGCAGTCACCGTCGAGGAACTGCTGCACCGGCTCCAGACGCCGACCGACGGGCGACTCTACGACCTGGAACTCGCGTTGCGACTGGGCGCCACGGTC
The DNA here is from genome assembly GCF_022317005.1 of Mycobacterium sp. IDR2000157661. Classification (NCBI taxonomy): domain Bacteria; kingdom Bacillati; phylum Actinomycetota; class Actinomycetes; order Mycobacteriales; family Mycobacteriaceae; genus Mycobacterium; species Mycobacterium sp. IDR2000157661. The sequence goes on along the minus strand of NZ_CP081006.1, from coordinate 4,365,649 downwards.
GAGCAGGTCGCGCAGGCCTCGGGCGTCGACCCGTGGTTCATCGAGCAGATCGGTCTGCTGGTCACGCTGCGCGCCGAGATCGTCGACGCGCCGGTGCTCGACGCCGACCTGCTGCGCCGCGCCAAGTACCACGGGCTGTCGGACCGCCAGATCGCCGAGCTACGACCGGAACTCGCCGGCGAGGTGGGTGTGCGGACGCTGCGCAGGCGCATGGGCATCCACCCGGTGTACAAGACCGTCGACACGTGTGCCGCCGAGTTCGAGGCCAAGACGCCGTACCACTACAGCAGCTACGAACTCGATCCCGCCGCCGAAACCGAGGTCGCGCCGCAAACCGAGCGACCCAAGGTGCTCATCCTCGGTTCGGGTCCCAATCGCATCGGGCAGGGTATCGAGTTCGACTACAGCTGTGTACACGCCGCAACGACGTTGAGCCAGGCCGGCTTCGAGACGGTGATGGTCAACTGCAATCCCGAGACGGTGTCCACCGACTACGACACCGCCGACCGGCTGTATTTCGAACCGCTGACCTTCGAAGACGTGCTGGAGGTGTACTACGCCGAGCAGGAGTCCGGTCGGGGCGGCCCCGGCGTCGTCGGCGTCATCGTTCAACTCGGCGGGCAGACCCCGCTCGGGCTGGCCGAACGCCTGGAGAACGCGGGCGTGCCGATCGTCGGCACCAGCCCCAAGGCGATCGACCTCGCCGAGGACCGCGGCGCATTCGGCGAAGTACTCGCCGACGCCGGCCTGCCCGCACCGAAGTTCGGCATGGCCACCAGCATCGACCAGGCCCGCCGCATCGCCGCCGACATCGGCTACCCCGTGCTGGTACGGCCGTCCTATGTGCTGGGCGGACGCGGCATGGAGATCGTCTACGACGACGAGACCCTCGACGGCTACATCACCCGAGCCACCGAACTGTCGCCCGAGCATCCTGTGCTCGTCGACCGGTTCCTCGAAGACGCCATCGAAATCGACGTCGACGCCCTGTGCGACGGCAGCGAGGTCTACATCGGCGGCATCATGGAGCACATCGAGGAGGCCGGCATCCACTCCGGCGACTCGGCATGCGCGCTGCCGCCGGTCACGCTGGGCCGCAGCGACATCGACGCGGTCCGCCGGGCCACCGAGGCGATCGCGCACGGCATCGGCGTCGTCGGACTGCTCAACGTGCAGTACGCCCTCAAGGACGACGTGCTCTACGTGCTGGAGGCCAACCCGCGTGCCAGCCGCACGGTGCCGTTCGTCTCCAAAGCCACCGCGGTGCCACTCGCCAAGGCGTGCGCACGGATCATGCTGGGCACCGACATCGCCCAGTTGCGCGAGGAGGGTCTGCTGGCCCGCACCGGCGACGGCGCCTCATTCTCCACCAAGGCCCGCAACGCACCGGTCGCCGTCAAGGAGGCCGTGCTGCCCTTCCACCGGTTCCGCAAGGCCGACGGCGCGCAGATCGATTCGCTGCTCGGTCCCGAGATGAAGTCGACCGGCGAGGTGATGGGCATCGACCGCGACTTCGGCAGCGCGTTCGCCAAGAGCCAGACCGCGGCCTACGGGTCGCTGCCCGCGGAGGGCACGGTGTTCGTGTCGGTGGCCAACCGCGACAAGCGTTCGCTGGTGTTCCCCGTCAAACGGCTGGCCGACCTCGGCTTCCGGGTGCTGGCCACCCAAGGTACCGCGGAGATGCTGCGTCGCAACGGTATTCCCTGTGACGAGGTGCGCAAGCACTTCGAGGAACCGGGGGAGGGCAGGCCGGCCTCCTCGGCCTTGGACGTCATCAGGGCCGGCGAGGTCGACATGGTGATCAACACGCCGTACGGCAACTCCGGTCCGCGCATCGACGGCTATGAGATCCGCTCGGCCGCAGTGGCGAACAACATTCCGTGCGTGACGACAGTGCAGGGCGCGTCGGCGGCGGTTCAGGGCATCGAGGCCGGAATCCGCGGTGACATCGACGTGATGTCGCTGCAGGAGTTGCACAGCGTGCTGGGGACGTGAGCACCTTCGGTCTGCGCCTGGCCGATGCGGTCGCACGGCGGGGACCGCTGTGTGTGGGCATCGATCCGCATCCGGAGTTGATGCGGTCGTGGGGGCTGACCGCGGATGTCGACGGGCTCCGGCGCTTCTGCGATATCTGTGTTGCGGCGTTCGCCGGTGCGGCCGTCGTCAAACCACAGGTCGCGTTCTTCGAGGCGTACGGATCGGCGGGTTACGCGGTACTCGAGCACACGCTCGGCGCGCTACGTGAGGCGGGCGTGTTGGTGCTGGCCGACGCCAAGCGCGGTGACATCGGGTCGACGATGGCGGCCTACGCGCACGCCTGGGCCGGTGATTCGCCGCTGGCGGCCGACGCGGTGACCGCGTCGCCGTACCTGGGCTTCGGTTCCCTGCAGCCGCTGATCGACACCGCGCTCGCGCACGGCCGCGGCGTCTTCGTCCTGGCCGCCACGTCGAACCCCGAGGGCGCCGGCGTGCAGCGCGCCGACACCGGCGGGCGAAGCGTGGCGCAGTCGATCGTCGACGCCGCTGCGGCGGTCAACCAGGCGGCGGCGCCCGGACCGGGCTCGATCGGTGTCGTCGTGGGCGCCACGCTGTCGGACCCGCCGGACGTGAGCGTACTGAACGGCCCGGTGCTGACCCCTGGTGTCGGTGCCCAGGGTGGGCGTCCGGATGCGCTCGAGGGGTTCGGGGGAGCGCTGCCGGGCCAGCTGCTGCCTGCGGTGTCGCGGGACGTGCTGCGCGCAGGCCCCGACGTTGCATCGCTGCGCGCGGCCGCGGACCGGATGCGCGGCGCCCTCGCCTACCTCGGCGGTTAGCGGCCGCCCGCGTGGGGGACTCACCAGCATCGTCTGAAACACCTGCATCACCGGCCACAGCACCCGCTCAAGCGCGTCCCGTGCGACACGCCCAAACGGCATGACCAGCGAAAATTTTCTTTTTTCGGCCCTCCCTCAGCGCCTCGATGTGGTCCCGGTCACACACCATCGCCGTGAAACGGCCCAGAGCGCCGGTGAAAAGCCTTGAAATGCAGGCGGTTCCGGCGGTTCGCGGGCGCATTTCGCTTGGTCGGCACTTATGCGGGCGGTTCAGCCTGCGGCCCGGCCCGGGCCGACACGCTGGGCTTTTATCGCGGAAAGCAGGGGGTGGGGTTCGCTTTCGTCAGGATGCGTGGGTACGGTCGTCGTCGCTGGCTGTTCTGAATTCCTGATCAGCTGAGGCAGAAACAGATGATGGTGACGAGACGGAGGAACCCGTGGCCCTTCCCCAGTTGACCGACGAACAGCGCGCGGCAGCGTTGGAGAAGGCTGCTGCCGCACGTCGAGCACGAGCCGAGCTCAAGGATCGGCTCAAGCGCGGCGGCACCAACCTCAAGCAGGTGCTCAAGGACGCCGAGACCGACGAGGTCTTGGGCAAGATGAAGGTGTCTGCGCTTCTGGAGGCGTTGCCCAAGGTCGGCAAGGTCAAGGCGCAGGAGATCATGACCGAACTCGAGATCGCTCCCACCCGCCGGCTGCGCGGGCTCGGCGACCGTCAGCGCAAGGCGCTGCTGGAAAAGTTCGACCAGTCCTAGGCGCAATACGTTGAGCGCCGGCCGAGGGGCCGGCCGGGTGGTTGTGCTGTCCGGCCCCTCAGCCGTCGGGAAATCGACCGTGGTCCGATGCCTGCGCGAACGCATTCCCGACCTGTACTTCTCTGTGTCCGTCACCACCAGGACGCCCCGTCCGGGCGAGGTGGAGGGCGTCGACTACTTCTTCGTCACCCCAGAGCGATTCCAGCAGCTGATCGAGGCCCGCGCTTTGCTCGAATGGGCCGACATCCACGGGGGGCTGCATCGGTCGGGCACCCCAGCGCAGCCCGTCCGGGACGCGGTCGCCGCCGGACACCCGGTCCTGATCGAAGTGGATCTCGCCGGCGCCCGCGCGGTCAAAGCGGCGATGCCCGAAGCGCTGACCGTGTTCCTTGCTCCGCCCAGCTGGCAGGTGCTCGAGACACGTTTGTCGGGGCGGGGCACGGAGACGCCCGAGATCATGGCTCGCCGCCTGGCGACCGCCAAGGCCGAACTGGCCGCTCAGGACGACTTCGACAGCGTCGTCGTCAACAGCGATTTGGAATCTGCCTGCGCTGAATTGGTATCCTTGCTGGTGGCCCACAGCTAGCCCCAGCATCGCAGCAATGCGGAGGGAGCCCAAGCCACCCGATTTTCACTCAAACCGCCAGGAGAATTCTCACGTGAGCACCCCGCACGCCGACGGGCACCTGGCCGCCGTGGACGACATCGACGCGTCCGGCATCGGCGGCTACGACACGCCGTTGGGCATCACCAACCCGCCCATCGACGACTTGCTGAACCGCGCGTCGAGCAAGTACGCGCTGGTGATCTACGCCGCCAAGCGGGCGCGTCAGATCAACGACTACTACAACCAGCTCGGCGACGGCATCCTGGAGTACGTCGGCCCGCTGGTCGAGCCCGGCCTGCAGGAGAAGCCGCTGTCGATTGCGCTGCGCGAGATCCACGGAGACCTGCTCGAGCACACCGAGGGCGAGTAGCGGCAGGGAGCGGCCCGCATGGAGCCCAAGCGGATCATCGTCGGCGTCGCCGGTGGCATTGCGGCTTACAAGGCGGCCACCGTGGTCAGGCAGCTGACCGAGGCGGGTCATTCCGTCCGCGTCGTTCCCACCGAATCGGCGCTGCGTTTCGTCGGCGCTGCCACCTTCGAGGCCCTCTCGGGCCATCCGGTGCACACCGGCGTCTGGGACGACGTCCACGAGGTGCCCCACGTGCGGATCGGCCAGTCGGCCGACCTTGTGGTGGTGGCGCCCGCCACCGCCGATCTGCTGGCCCGCGCGGTCGCGGGCCGCGCCGACGACCTGCTCACCGCCACGCTGCTGACGGCGCGGTGCCCGGTGTTGTTCGCCCCGGCGATGCACACCGAGATGTGGTTCCACCCGGCGACCGTCGAGAATGTCGCCACCCTGCGCCATCGCGGCGCTGTCGTCATGGAACCCGCCTCCGGCCGGCTCACCGGCTCCGACAGCGGCGCCGGCCGGCTGCCCGAGGCCGAGGAGATCACCACGCTGGCTCAGCTGCTGCTGGCCCGGGGCGACGCGCTGCCCTACGACCTAGCCGGCGTCAAGGCGCTCGTCACGGCAGGCGGCACCCGCGAACCGCTGGACCCGGTGCGGTTCATCGGCAACCGCAGCTCGGGTAAGCAGGGCTACGCGATGGCCCGGGTGATGGCCCAGCGCGGCGCCGACGTCACGCTCATCGCGGGCAACACCGCGGGCCTCGTCGACCCGGCCGGCGTCGACGTCGTCCACATCGGTTCGGCCGCCCAGCTCAAGGACGCCGTGTCCAAGCACGCTCCGGACGCGCACGTGCTGGTGATGGCCGCGGCCGTCGCCGATTTCCGGCCGACGAACATGCAGGCCAGCAAGATAAAGAAGTCCGCCGACCCGGACGCCGCGACGCCTGCCATCGAGCTGACCCGCACCGATGATGTGCTCGCCGGCGCTGTGCGCGCCCGAAGCGACGGACAGCTGCCCGACATGCGTGCCATCGTCGGCTTCGCTGCCGAAACCGGTGACGCCAACGGCGACGTGCTGCACCACGCTCGGGCGAAACTGCAGCGCAAGGGATGCGATTTGCTCGTCGTCAACGCCGTGGGCGAGAATCGGGCGTTCGAAGTGGACACCAACGACGGCTGGCTGCTGGCCGCCGACGGCACGGAATCCGCTCTGGAACACGGCTCGAAAACTCTGATGGCCAGCCGTATCGTGGACGCGATCGTGGCCTTCCTGCAGAGCGGCGGCGGGTAGCTCTCATCACGCACACGGCAGCGTGAAAAGCTTGCGCGCAACCGGCGCACCCGCTTGGGTGCGACAGGGCAACACAATTGACGGACTATCTCAAGAGACTTGAGCGGAAGGATCGCACCGTGAGCGAAGCTCGGCTGTTCACCAGTGAGTCGGTGACCGAGGGTCACCCCGACAAGATCTGCGACGCGATCAGCGATTCGGTGCTCGATGCGTTGCTCGAGGGCGATCCGAAGTCGCGGGTCGCGGTGGAGACTCTGGTCACCACGGGACAGGTGCACGTCGTCGGCGAGGTGACCACGTCGGCCAAGGAAGCGTTCGCCGACATCACCAACACAGTGCGCGACCGCATCCTGGAGATCGGCTACGACTCCTCGGACAAGGGCTTCGACGGCGAGACGTGCGGCGTCAACATCGGCATCGGCCGCCAGTCGCCCGACATCGCGCAGGGTGTCGACACCGCCCACGAGACCCGCGTCGGCGGCGCCGGCGACCCGCTGGACCTGCAGGGCGCGGGCGACCAGGGGCTGATGTTCGGCTACGCCATCAAGGACACCCCAGAACTGATGCCGCTGCCCATCGCGCTGGCGCACCGGCTGTCGCGGCGGCTGACCGAGGTCCGCAAGACCGGGGTCCTCGATTACCTGCGTCCGGACGGCAAGACCCAGGTCACGGTCCAGTACGACGGTACGACGCCGGTCCGCCTGGACACCGTCGTGTTGTCCACCCAGCACGCCGCGGGCATCGACCTGGATGCCACGCTGACGCCGGACATCCGTGAGAAGGTGGTCAACACGGTGCTGGCCGACCTGGACCACGACACGATGGACACCTCCGATTTCCGTCTGCTGGTCAACCCCACCGGCAAGTTCGTTCTCGGCGGACCGATGGGCGACGCCGGGCTGACGGGCCGCAAGATCATCGTCGACACCTACGGCGGATGGGCCCGCCACGGCGGCGGCGCCTTCTCCGGCAAGGATCCGTCGAAGGTGGACCGTTCGGCGGCCTACGCGATGCGCTGGGTGGCCAAGAACGTCGTCGCCGCGGGGTTGGCCGAGCGGGTCGAGGTGCAGATCGCCTATGCGATCGGCAAGGCGGCTCCCGTCGGCCTGTTCGTCGAGACGTTCGGCAGCGAGTCCGTCGACCCCGGCCGCATCGAGAAGGCGATCACGTCGGTGTTCGATCTGCGGCCCGGCGCCATCGTGCGCGACCTGGACCTGCTGCGCCCGATCTACGCCCAGACCGCCGCCTACGGCCATTTCGGCCGTACCGACGTCGACCTGCCATGGGAGCGGCTCGACAAGGTCGACGACCTCAAGGCAGCCGTCTGACGACGATCAAGCGGCGAGGAACGAGCCGCGTTGAGGAGTCAGACACGACAACCGCCGTCTGACGACGATCAAGCGGCGAGGAACGAGCCGCGTTGAGGAGTCAGACACGACAACCGCGTCTGACGACGATCAAGCCGTGAACCGGTAATCCCGCAGCGGGAAGCTTCGACTGCGCCACAGGGCCTCCAACGTGGTGGTCGGCCGCAGCGGGGCATCGCCGTTCTTGTCGAAGTAGTAGCTGTTGGCCAGCTTGCAGCTGTCCTGCCAGAAGATCTGCCGATGCCGCTTGCGCATCATCTCGGCGAAGTAGCGGTCGTTGGCCTCCTGGGTGACCTCGACGCGCCGCGCGCCGGTGCGACTGGCCCGCTTCAGGCACCGCACGATGTGATGGGTCTGGGTCTCGATCAGCGCGAAGTACGACGACCCGACGTAGCCGTA